>NZ_JBKEDJ010000040.1:0-107837 GCF_047975355.1 Shewanella sp.
ACATACCGCACTTGGCAAAGGCATAGGCAAGGGCCGTGGAACCTGCCGCAGTAACTAACCAGGAAAGGATAGAAATAGTACCTACTTGGGCTAATTGGGTGGGCAACATGATAATACCTGAACCCATCATGTTGACTATGGTGATAATAGTTAATTGGACGACACCAATTTTGTTTGCTGATTTACTCATAATAATGACCTAATAATGTTATTCATTATAGAAGTTTGAAATTGACTGCAGAGCGGGGTTAATTAACTCAGCAGTCGGGTTTCAATTATTTATTTAATACATAACCTAGGGCTTGGATTTTTCCGTCTGGGGTGTTTTCGAGGTAAACACCTTGTAATTCAGGGGAGAATCCGGGTAATAAGTTGATGCCTTCTTCAAGGGCTAAGAAATAACGTTGTACCGCGCCGCCCCATATTTCACCTGGGACCACACATAACACCCCTGGTGGGTAAGGCAATGCACCTTCTGCGGCAATGCGTCCCTCAATTTGTGACAGTGGCACTAACTCCACTTTGCCACGGATAAACTCGAGGTTAGCTTCCTGTGGATTCATCACTTTGGTTGGGAAATGCGCCTGACGGAACATTTCTTTTTGCAGTTGTTTTACGTCATGGCTGACATAAAGGTTATGCATTTCTTGGCACAGTTGACGAATGGTGTAGTCTTTATAACGGGCTTTATTAGCGTTATAGACGTTAGGTAATACTTCAGATAATGGCGCATCTTCGTCGACTAATTTCTCGAAGCGAGATATTTGCGACACTAGGTGTTGCATCTTTGCCATATCTTCCGCAGGCGTCATCAGGAATAAAATCGAATTTAAGTCGCACTTCTCGGGAATAATATTATTTTCACGTAAGAAGTTAGCCAGAATAGTCGCTGGAATACCAAACTCCGTATATTTACCAGTTTCGACATCGATACCAGGCGTGGTTAATAGGAACTTACAAGGGTCAACGAAATATTGGCCTTTTTCGTAACCTTCAAAAGAGTGCCATTTTTGTCCGGGTTCAAACTCGAAGAAACGTAAATCATCGGCCATTTGTTCGGTTGGGTAATCCTGCCATGGGCGTCCCTCGATCATGTTTGGGATAAATGGCTTGATATATTTACATTTTTTGAGCAGTAACTTGCGAGCTTCGATACCGGCTTTGACCGCTTCGCGCCATAGATAACGGCCGCTGGCGCCTTCGTGCATCTTAGCGTTCACATCCAATGCGGCAAACAGCGGATAGAAGGGGCTGGTAGAGGCATGCATCATAAAGGCGTTGTTGAAGCGTTTATGGTTGCAATATCTGGCTTGGCCTTTGATATGTGAGTCTTTTTTGTGAATTTGCGAGGTTTGTGAGAAGCCTGCCTGCTGTTTATGCACTGACTGAGTCACGATGATACCGGGATCTTCAGGCGTCAGTTCGAGCAGCAGAGGTGAGCAGTCATTCATCATAGGAATAAATTGCTCATAGCCCACCCAAGCTGAGTCAAACAGGATGTAATCACATAGATGTCCAATACGATCAACCACTTGACGAGCATTGTAGATAGTGCCGTCGTAGGTGCCTAGCTGGATAATGGCTAAACGGAATGGACGTTGTTCATCGGCACGCTCAGGCGCAACGGCGCGGATCTGCTCCCTTAAATAAGACTCTTGGAAACAGTGGGCGTCGATACCACCAATAAAGCCGAAGGGATTACGGGCGGTTTCTAAATAAATCGGTGTTGCACCGGCTTGAATTAACGCGCCATGGTGGTTGGATTTATGGTTGTTACGGTCGAATAATACCAGGTCGCCCTTCGCCAGCAGTGCGTTTGTCGCCACTTTGTTTGAAGAAGAAGTGCCGTTGAGCACAAAGTAGGTTTTATCGGCGTTAAAAACTTTAGCCGCGTATTTTTGTGCATCCAGTGGCGCGCCTTCATGGATTAACAGATCGCCGAGTTTAACGTCGGCATTACACATATCGGAGCGGAAAATGGTTTCGCCAAAGAAATCGAAAAATTGGCGACCCACAGGATGTTTACGGAAGAATTGACCACCCTGATGGCCTGGGCAGGCGAAGGTGGAGTTGCCCATTTCCACGTATTTTTTCAGTGTACCAAAGAACGGCGGTAATAGGGCTTGCTCATATTTTTGAACAGCGGTTTCGACCTGTTTTCCATAGAAATCGGTATTGCTACCGCACAGTTCAAATACCCCGGTAATAGAGGAACAAATATCATCAGGGAAGGTTTCTTCACAACAAACTGATACGAAAATAGGCAGTTTTAATCCGGTATTTTTAATTTTTTCAACAATACCATTTTTAACATCATCAACAGAGACTACAGCCGCGCCCACATCGCAAAAATCTGTGGTTAATACATTGACGACTTCTCTGTCTATTTCAAAACATGATCTAACAGATAAGCTGGCGGCAACTTTTAATGATTTCATCGTTAATTTCCCTTTTACTTTAAAAAATTTTGGATACAACTTGGCCTATACCTAATTAAAAAAATTAATGGCATTAAATTAGATATGGCTATTCCGTGTGCAGATATGATGAGGCTATAAATCGTCCAAGAATAAAATAGAGATATTTATTCCGAGAGAATTATTTGGCCGCAGCTTGGCTGCACTGACTAAAGAATGCTTTGATTTAGATGTGAGATAATAAACCTGCAAAAACAGTACGATAAGTGTATGTGCTTACAAGGGCAATACCACTTTAGACCTGTTAATTGGCCTACTACCTACGCGAAGATTAGCGAAGGAAGATGTATGAATGGTCGAAATAGTCGCGTTGGCTAGGCATCATGATATGTCTAGTGCGCCGGATATGTGCCATGATTTTTGATTTCCTCTTCATATACAACTCCATTATGAGATTAGAGAAAATGATTAATACGCTTTATTACGGTATGGAGTTTATCTATGTGTTATCAATAAAAATATGATCAGTGTCTTATTTTTAATTAACTGTAATTATTTATTTCGATATTTTTGACCGAATAAATACAGTCAATCGTCCTTAAGTATCATTGTCTAAATAACTAAAGTAAATATTGTCAGTTTAATTTTTTAAATTAAAAATTGCATAAATTAATAAATGATAAATATCTAATTCCGCGCTAATCGCTGTATTAATATGTTTGGCAACTTATAAGGAACGATATGTTTGCATAAAAATGCAGGTAAAGTATTTACAAAATCACTTGAGTGCTTAAAGATGACAAAAAGTCGACACTTTTTCTCAATTTTGAGCATTTAGGGAAGAAACTTGGCGTTTTGAGGCAGGTTTATGACTTTAGACTGACGTAAATTAGCGATATTACGTATCTATAGGAGACAGTGATGATGCATTTACATAAGTGGACAGTTGGAATTGGATTATTTACGGCGGTATTTAGTTCGGCGCATGCCATAACCTTATCGAGTAAAGATATTGGCGAAGGTCAGCAATTATCGAATCAATTTGTTTTTAATGGTTTTGGCTGTAATGGTGAAAATCTTTCTCCCGAACTCACTTGGCGTGATGCGCCTAAAGGCACAAAAGCCTATGCGGTGACAGCCTATGATCCCGATGCGCCTACGGGCAGTGGTTGGTGGCATTGGGCCGTTTACAATATTGGCGGCGAGCAACAGCAGTTAGCCCAAGGTGCGGGTTCTAAAGCCAATGCTTTGCCTAAAGGAGCGATTGCGCTGAAGAACGACTTCGGCACAACCGATTTTGGTGGCGCTTGTCCGCCGCAGGGACATGGCATGCACAGATATGAATTTACTGTGTGGGCGCTACCCTCACTATTAGAGTTACCTAAGGATGCTTCTCCCGCGCTATTGGGTTTTATGCTCAGGGCGCAGGCATTAGGTAGCGCTAAGTTGACCGCTGTATATCAGCGTTAAAATTGTAGGGGCTGATGTATGATCCGCATGTTTGAATACGACTCGAAACAGGCGCAGTCACTTTCGCGGGTGCCTGTGCATCAGCCCTCTATTATCCGCGTGATCCAAGGGGAGAAGTCTCTGCTTTGGCAAGATGAGACTCTCGCCGTCAATGCCGACCAACTGTTACTGTTACCCGCCGGAAGCAATATCAGCTTCGTCAATCGTCCGATGAGCGGGCGCTACCGAGCGGTGCAACTCCTCTTGCCCTATGAGTTGCCCTCGGGCGTTATGCTGGCGGCGACCGACAGGCTGATGCCAAAGCCCACACAAACGATTTCACGCTCGGTCGATTTTGCGTGGAATGCGTTACTGCACAGCCTGACTTTGGCGCTACCCAGGTCGGTGCAGATGCATTATTTAGCCGCCTTGCTGCTCAGTCTGCCGCAGCAAGTGAGCGTCAATTGGCTCTACAGCCATAAGCCTGCAAATGTGAGTCAAGCGGTGCTAGGCCTACTGGGACAACATCCTTCAGCCCCATGGCAGCAAGAGGAAATCGCCGACAAGTTGCATATGAGCAGTGCCAGTTTAAGACGTAAACTGGCGCAGGAAGACACTAGCTTTAGGCAATTGCTCGCCGAAGTGCGTTTGTGTCAGGGCTTAACGCTGTTGCAAAACTCTACGGATTCCGTGCAGCAAATCGCACTGGCCTGCGGCTATTTATCGGCAGAAAAATTCTCGGCGCGCTTTAAACAGGCCTTTGGCCTGACACCCGCCGCGTATCGCCGTACACTGTGAGCTACGTTAATCGTCATTACAAGGAGTCGACATGGCAGAAGAACAATTCACTGAAACTGGTTTTTGGAACAAAATCAAACTGTTTGGTCGCCAAGCTGGGCGTGAAGTGGTTGAGCGTGCCCTGTGGCTTTATTATGCGGCGCAAAAGCCCAATACGCCTAAGTGGGCCAAGTCGGTGATTTTTGGGGCCTTGGCTTACTTTATCTCGCCTTTGGATGCGATCCCGGATTTGACGCCTTTAGTGGGCTTTACCGATGACTTGGGCGCCTTAGCCGCGGCGCTGACCATGGTCATGCTCTATATTGATGATGAGGTGAAATCCCAAGCGGCGGATAAGTTAGCGCAGTGGTTTGGTGATGAGCCCGCAGAGCCTAAGTCTTAGTTGGGCAAATAGCCCATCTCATAGGGTAAAAATTTGATTTTATTAGTGGTTAATGAATAGGCTTTACTCGCGTTTTTTAAGGGTAAAAATATTTTTTGTGAAACGTTTCACTATTGGTTAATTGCGCTATATGCTAGCGCTGTTTTGTGAACCCATTGTGTGTGTTTAGGCAAATAAATGAAAAATATTATGGCGGTGATCCTGTGGTTTTTAGGAGTCTCTGCCGCCACCCCCGTGTTCGCCGATAAGGCCTCGCCAGAACAACTCGCCCGCCTGTACCTCGATTTTATGGCTCAGACCAGTCGCCAGAGTGAAGCCCTGTGGCCAGGATTTCGTCTCGACGATAAAGTGCACCTCTTTAGCTATGCGGGCAATGTTTGGTTGCGTCAACCAGGTGGTGAGATTATCCAAGACAACAGTGTGTTAGAGTCAGTTAACTTGCACTCTGGGTTGTCGATTAACTTTGGTTTTCCCCAATATCAAGGGCAGGCGGGTGTGCTTATCCAGCTCGAGTCGCCCACAATCCAATTCGACAGCACGACTAAAACCGCCGATTTACCTTTTGTGATTTGGGCTGGCAACAGTGTGCACGAGGCGTTTCATTTTTATGCCCAATCCGAGTGGCGGGTGTTAGAGGATGCACGTCGCTATGAGGGCGAGGTTTATCCACTCAACCTCGATGCCCGTTATTACCGCTTACAACTGTTTAATGCCTTGATGGCGGCCTTAAAACAACCCGAGCAGCAGGCACTGTATTTAGGTTATGCCGCTTACTGGTTACAAGTGTGGCGGCAAACGGCGCCTAACGAAGATAAAGTCAGTTATGTAAATGACTTAGTCGAAGGCTGCGCGAGATATGTCGAGTTAATCGCGGGTGCGCGCTTCTTGAGTCAAAACCAGTCCTACCTCGGCTATCAGCAGATCCTGCTGCAATATGTGCAGGATTATTATCAGCAGCAGCAAATGCTCGGTGGCTGGACGGCCGAGGCCGAGAATATCGGTGCACTGGCGGGGATACTGCTCGATAGCAATCAAGATGCCTATGTGTGGAAAGAGTCGGTGATGTCGGGCATGTTGCCGGTGGACTTACTGCTCGGTCGAATCAAACCGATTGCCCCTCCCGATACTCAGAATACGGCGCAGAAGAAACGCCTGCAGGAAATGCTAGCCTACTATCCGGCGACAGAGCAAAAATTGACCCAGTTACTTAAGGATGTGCAAGACCCAAAGGTGCCGTTACTGGTGATGCCGAGTGTGAGCGATAGCAGCAGTTTTATCGATGTGGGCGAGGTACGCTCAGGGTTTTATGTGGTGCCTTATCAAGAAGAAATGACCCAAGCCTATTTAGGTATGAGTTCACAATTCAGCAACTTAAATGTGAGCGGCAGCCCGCTGCTGGATGTGCCGTTACAGAATTATTGTGAGGGCATTGAAGCCGCAACTCTGTTACCTTTGGGGTTCAACTTTCAGCGCGAAGGTCAGTATTTGGTATTCAATGAGCCGGAAATCCATGGGACTATCCGGGTTTCTGCAAGTGTTGTTGAGGGCAGAACCCTCTACTGTGCGATGAATTAATATGAGAAAAAATCAGCTCGAATTTACCTACATGCGCGGCATCGCGATTATTTTTATCGTGCTTGGCCACAGTATTTATAACTCTGGGGAAGGGTTTCCGTTGTTGCTGGAAAATTTACTTAGGGGTGGCACTGCGTTGTTCGTGTTTATCTCTGGTTATTTTTTTCATCGGATTTTTTACAAGGACTTCGATTACGGTAAGTTCATGAAGAATAAGGTACAAAACGTACTTTATCCCTTCTTAGTCGTTTCTGCCGTCGGCCTGTTTTTCTTGAGTTTGCGCTGGATTTTCTTGGAGCATCAGCCGCTTGAGAATCTACTGCTGAGTATTTTCTACACAGTGCGTAATGGCTACATCTTGTATCCGCACTGGTATATCCCCTTTATCATGGCGGTGTTTTTATTATCGCCGGTGTTTTTGTGGTTTATCCGCTGCTCGCAGCAGATGCGTTGGACCTTATTCGTGCTGAGTTGCGTGGTGGCGATTCTGCTCCACAGACCCATAGGTAACGTCAACTTTATCCATTCAGTGGTGTATTTTATGCCTTTCTATTTGATTGGTATTTTATATTCCCAAGATGAACATATTGTGACGCGTTACGGCTCGATTTTCAGTGCGTTAGCGGTGATCTTCCTGATTGTGAGTCTGGTCGAGCAAAGTTACATAGTGCAGCACATAGGTAACTACCATAAGGCGCCTTTTGAATATAACGGCATCGATTGGCAGTTTATCCAAAAACTGAGTCTGTGTGTGTTGGTGCTTAACTTCTGCGATTGGCTATCGAAACGCAGTCGTATCCCTTGGTTAGTCGAAACCGCCGAGATGAGCTTTGCGATTTTCTTTCTCCATCCGTTATTCGACATGTTGTTTAATACGGTCGCCACAGTGTTACGTTACCGCTTACCGCCTGGGTCATGGGTCACCAGTATCTTGTTCTCGGCTGGGATTTTTATCTTCATGATGGTGGGCAGTGTTATCACGGCGCGCTTTATCAAAAAACGCTTAGGCAACCGTTCACGCCTGTATATCGGTTGGTAACGCCTCGTTAGCTTGCGCAGGGGAATTAAGTTTAAATTTATTCCCCTGTGTTAGCGTGGTTTTCATCGAATTTTCCATGGAAAACATAATGAAAACTATTGCCCTACCACACCTTGGACTCGCCAGCCTGTTGATTGCAGCGCCTGTATTTGCCAATGCTGCTACCGAACCTGCATTTGCCATGGAGCAAGAAGCCTTCTTCACTCAATTAGCATCCCATTGTGGTAAAGCATTTGCGGGTAAGGTTGTGTCTAAGGACAACGCCGATGCGGCTTTTCGTGATAAATCACTGGTAATGCATGTGCGTGAATGCAGTGACTCAGAGCTGAAAATCCCATTCCATGTGGGTGATGACCACTCCCGTACCTGGGTTATCACGAAAACGGCTCAGGGTTTAAGGCTAAAGCATGACCACCGCCACCAAGATGGGACTGAAGATAAAGTGACTATGTATGGTGGCGATACGGCGAGTGTCGGCACCAGCCAAAAGCAGTCATTCCCCATCGATCAAGCATCGATTGATAACTTTATGCAAAACGGCCTGACCCAGTCGGTCACCAATGTGTGGCACATGGAGGTTACTTCAAGCACCTTCAGCTACCTGCTGACTCGCGAGAATCGTCATTTCCAAGTAGATTTTGACTTGAGCCTGCCACAACCTATACCGCCAGCCCCTTGGGGACATGAGTAAGTACAATCGTGGATAAAAGAAAACCTCCTAACCCTGTGGGTTCGGAGGTTTTTATGAGGACGTCATTACTAAAACTTAGTTACCCCTAGGCTCGAAGGAGAAGGATTGTCCTGCCAGTGCGGCTTCGAACATTAATCCTCCCTTGGCAACCGTAAATACCGCCATGCCATTGATATAGGCGGCGGTGGCCGATTGATTGCCGCCCGCTTGGCCAGCTCCCGCCGAGTTTCCTGTTGTCCCTGCTTTAGCATTGGCGCCCATATTAATGGCGACAGCTGAGGCTTGGGCATCGAACTCAAAACTGCCACTGGTGAACTCGTTGTAGGATTTCGCATCCTTAAAGAAGATGATTTCGCTATAGGCTTGTCCGCCTAGCTGAAAACCGATGGAGAGCTGGGTCAAGCTCGAATCTCCCATATATTGCCCCGCTTGAAAGACGCGGCCTTTGCCGTAGGCTGCACCAATGCCAATCCCACCTTTGCCAACAGTCGGAAAGAGGGCATAACCGTAGGCGGTATCAAAAAATTTTTGCGTTTCCTTTGCTTGGTGAAAATTATTTAAAGCCTCGGTGTAACTATCGTCGGCCTGCGCTACGGGTACCATAAAGCTGGCAATCAGATAAGTCGAGGCGGCGATAAGGGATAAAAATGATTTCATGGCGTTCCTCCTTAATTCTTCGGTTCCATCAGGCTACCCTTTGTTTTTACAAATGACAGCCTAAAGCTGCGTTCGTGTCAGCTAGGGTTCAGTTTATTCAGTGTGACAGTTTTGATTGCTCTGCGGTGAATTAGTTCTTCGGGTCAGAGGGCGTGTTAATGATTTTTTCTGAGCGTTCGTTCGATTCCTGCTGCAGTTGTTGAATAAATTCAAATTCTTCTGGAGTGAGCACTTCTGAAGACTGAGGTTCCGCCTTTGGCTGAGGGGCTGATAAATGCCCTTTTAAGTAAGCGGTGCGAGTGATCTGCTTGAGACCGTAAGCCGCAAGCAAGTAAAAACTTAACAGTAGGCTTAAGCGCGGCAGCGCATGGGATAGGGTTGAGAGCGAATCCCCGAGATAAAAGGGCAATATCACCACAAATGCTCGTAACAACCAGTTAAACAGCATGGCCAAGGTCAGGCCGAACAACCAGCGGAAACGAATGAGTTTTAAGGTTTGCTGCGGTGCATCTTCACTCTGTTGTTGGCGTAGTTTATGCCTTTGGAACAGCCGCCAGAGTGCAAAAAAATATATCGCGGTTTGGATAAACAACAACAAGGGAAGGGCAAGGCTCCAATGGCTGAAGTCGATATCTTGCCGATACTTAAAAAATTCCGCCTGAAACCAAATAGCGTTTTTATGCAGATTTAGCCGCACAGAAATATCAATCATGGCTAAGCATAAGGTGAGTAGTGCAGGCCAATAATGCCGCGAGAAGCCAATGGGTGAGGTATTTTGCTCTAGACTGCGTTTGCAGTAGAGGTACAGCAGCGGCATGAGTAAAAAGTAAATCGGGGTGATCAGGTTAAATAACACATGGATAGGAATGGGAGTGTTATCGCGGTTGAGCATGCCCGTGAGGAAATACAGACCGACGAGGCTTAAGAAGCCTGCAAGCAGTTTTTGGTTATTATCCGATGGGTAAACGTAGCGAATATAAATAGCTAACGCGAGGCAATGTAAGCCACCAAATAGAGATAACCACCAATAAGCTTGAGCAAAAAATGTATTAAACTCGTTCATTTTAAACACCTCGACGCCCTGTTATAACAGGGAAATTCGAGGTGCAAAAGTGTTACTAAAGGTTTTTCTGTGAAATTGCGATGCGTTGATGGCGATTCGAAGCCGCCTCGGGCACAGATGCAGGAACAGGTTGACGCTCTGCCAGTAAGTGTTTGATTGCGCGAATGGGATGCGGTAAAAGCATTCTTGGGCCGGCGAAAATCATGATCGTTTTGACCTGCGCTTTTTGTGCCGGTTTGTAGCAGTGCACAGGGCATTTATTGCAGGTGGGCTTGTCTTGTCCGTAGGGGCAGCGGTCGAGGCGAACGGCAGCATACTCTAAGAGTGCTAAACACTCTTCACACAGACCAGATTCTGTTTGATCTTGGTGTTTGGCTTTACAATAAATTTTTGCCATTGCGCTAATGGTTTCATGCTCGTAGCGCAGTTTACCAGTGAGTAGGGCCGCTGAGTTCATGGGAATACCTTAGTCTGTCACTCGGATAATCCCATCATAAGCAGCGGCGTTGACTTGTTCAAAATTGAAGTGTCGATTTATGAAGGTGCGCACAAAATGAGGCTTTAAATGTGCATCACCTTATCCGCTGCCAGAGTCCAGCGGGTCAGATCCTGTAAGGTGCCAATTTCGGCGCCGTCGAGCAGCATATCCGTATTTACTCCCCGTGCTTGCGCGCAGGTTTTGCAGAGTAAAATCGGGACTTGCTGGGCGCTTAGGATCTCAAACATCTGCTGTAGGTTGTAACTTAAGTCTGGGGTTGTTTGATGTTTAAGGGCGCCAAACACCGCATCTGACATTAAAAAGATTTTTAAATCAACTTGTTGCTCAGTTTGATCCTTTAAGGCTAACGCAATACGAAGGCTATTGAAGAGTTTTTCAGTGCCATAGGGGCTGGCGTGGGCAACGATCAGAATTTTTTGCATTAGGCTTTCCTTAATTTTTGCAAATGGTCATAAATCCTAACAGTCTAGCCGAATTGCATATATCGATTTGCGTGTAAGATCGGATAAAACGGCATAAATACTTGATTTACACAGACACTATGGACTTTAATAGCGGTTAATCTCTGCTCAACTTTTGGACAGAACCCCTTGCTAGACGCAGGCAATTGAGTCGCTTTGGCAAGCCAACTGCAATAGCTTCTATATAGGAAGCAGCCATTAAAGGTGAAGAAGAATGAAGGTCGTTGTCGTTTTTATACTGATCGCTATCGGAGTGTTTTTATTTCGTCGGGCCCAGCGCTTGGCGAAGGAAGAACAAGAGGCAATGATGGCGAAAAAATCAACCGAACAGACAAGGGATACAAGCGCTTCACCTGATGCGGCTGAACTTACATCCGACCTTGTCCCTCCAGCGACTAACGAGTCAGAAGTCGCTTCTGCTGCGAAAGCGCCCGAAGTTGAATTAATGCCAAGGGACGTTGAGCCATCTCGCCGCGTCGAGTTGAGCGAAGATATTATTGATGTTGAGATCCCCGCTTCAACCAATGAAAAGACTGTAATTATCCTCGCCGATGGCAATAAAGACGCTGAAATAACCCCGCTAGTATCCACAGAGGATGAGACTCCAGCGGCCAATGCTGCTGAAGAAAAAGAAGAGCCAGTCGCGGTTGAAGCACCAACCAATGTCGAAGAAAACAAGATGGTCGCTCCTGAAGCTGCAAGCACAAGTTTGGCAAAAGACGAGTCGCTTGCAGCACTTGGTTCATGGGCGAATGTGACCCTGCAACGTGCGGCAGAAGAATACCAAAGTGCAGAGACGGCATTGGCTCGCTATAACGCGTTACAAAACGTGATTGCCGAGTGCTACAAGCAGCGCAAATCGGCCGAATATTTAGCCTATGGTGCAGCGCAACATGGGCTGTATCTTGCGTTATTCCACAGCGCGAATGCTGAAAAGCCTAAAGAGCTTGAGCTTAAAACCACTGGCTTTATGCAACTCGCGACCTTGCTCAATGATACCCAAGACTTTGATAAAGCCATCACACTCTGTCAGGAGGCGATCGCACTTGGCTTAAGCGACGGCACAGTGACGGGATTTGAAGGGCGGATTAGCCGTATCGAGAAGGCGCAGGCGAAAGCGGCGACGGCCTAAGGTAGCTTGAATAGGATTCAAGTGTTTTGCAGTAAATACAGGTTGCGAAAGCGCTTGCGATACCCTTAGCCGAAAAGCGGTTATTTAACCGGGTAAAGCCGTGTAGAATCTTGATACTTACCGCGCAAAAGGCGAACTAAGGTTCGCTTTTTTTATGGGCTATTTTTATGAAGTATGTTGCGAGCTGTTTTAACCGAATCGGCAAAATGAAATTATTCTTGGCCATCTTGTTTGCCAGCTTCAGTCTAGGGTTGAGTGGTTGCACTAAAACCCCTGAATGGACGCTATTCTATTATCCTGCGGCGACCTCACTGCCAACGATGCCGTTACAAACCGATGATATCAATGGTTATTACGACACCCTCGAACAATGCCAACGCAAAGCCCAAGGGTTACAACGCTTAACTGGGTCTGGAGTGAGTGGCTTCGAGGCCAGCGGTGCCGGCGTATATCAATGCGGCCTGCAGTGCGAGTTTAACGACAAGTCCGTGCTCGTGTGTAAGCAGCTCGTTCAATAGGGAAGCACTGATGAAGTTTAAACAGGATTTTTTTACCCAGTTGCCTGAGTTTTACTCTCAAGTCTATCCGCAGGGGATAAGCAATCCCCATTGGCTGGCGTGGAGTGAAGATGCCGCCAAGTTAATCGACTTACAGCAGCCGACGGATCCGTTATTGCAGGGATTATCGGGTAACGCGGCCGTTTCGGGCGCAAGTTATTATGCGCAGGTTTACAGTGGACATCAGTTTGGTGGTTATACGCCTAGATTAGGCGATGGTCGCTCGATTATTTTGGGTGAGGCATTAGGCCCCAAAGGCGCTTGGGATGTAGCACTCAAAGGCGGTGGGCCAACGCCCTATTCTCGCCATGGCGATGGCAGAGCCGTGATGCGCTCAGCGGTGCGGGAGTTTCTTGTCTCTGAGGCTCTGCATCATTTAGGCGTGCCGACGACCCGAGCATTGGCGGTGATCGGCTCTGATATGCCTGTCTGGCGTGAGAGTCAAGAAACCGCGGCCATTACCGTACGCTTGGCCCGTAGCCATATCCGTTTTGGTCATTTCGAATTTTTCTGCCATAGCGAGCGTGGCCAAGCCGATAAGCTCACGCAGTTACTCAACTTTACCTTGAAGCAGCATTATCCACACTTGAGCTGCGATCTGGCGGGCTATAAAGCCTGGTTTTTGCAGGTGGTACAAGATACCGCTAAGCTCATCGCTCATTGGCAGGCTATCGGCTTTGCCCACGGGGTGATGAATACCGACAACATGTCGATTCTGGGGGATAGTTTCGATTTTGGCCCCTTTGCCTTCCTCGATACCTTTCAAGAAGACTTTATTTGCAATCATTCCGACCCTGAGGGGCGGTACGCCTTTGGTCAGCAGCCCGGCATTGGCCTGTGGAACTTGCAACGTTTAGCGCAGGCGTTGACACCTGTGATCCCGTCCGATGATCTAATTGCCGCCTTGAATCAATATCAACATGCTCTAGTGCAGCATTATTTGATGCTGATGCGCGCTAAGTTAGGGCTGGCTGCGCGAGCGGATTCGACAGCCGAGCAGGATCAGCAGGACTTAGAACTGATAGGCCGCTTTACTGTGCTGATGGAGAAAAATCAGCTGGATTACAGCAACACGTGGCGCCGCTTCGGTCAGCTTGACCCTAGTAGTGCGCACTCTTTGCTGCGGGATGATTTTATCGACCTCAAGGAGTTTGATGCTTGGTATCAGACCTATCAGGCGTGGCTGGGTAAAGTTGCCGATATTGAGGCATGGCAACAGGCGCGTAATAGCGTCAATCCCAAGTACATTCTGCGCAACTATTTGGCTCAAGAAGCCATTATTGCCGTGGAGGAGGGAAATCTTGCGCCGCTAGAGCGTTTGCATCAAGTATTGCGCCAGCCATTTGCCGAACAAGTTGAGCATGAAGATCTAGCCAAGCGTCCACCCGATTGGGGACAAGGGCTGATTATGTCGTGCAGCAGTTGATGGAAGTAAAAATGAAATTAGAAGCCATTCAGTTAGATAGAGCCGCGTTAAGCTTAAGTGTGAGCGGCGATATCGATTTTGACCATTTCGAGGCCTTTGCCGAGCCATTAGCCCATGCCTTAGATTGCCGAGTGCGCGAGCGTCAATGGGGCGCGGATCGCCATCAATGGCTATTGGAGTTTGAGGGCACCTCACTTTGGCTCAATTATGAGTTTTACGGCAATATCTGTTGGCTGAGTGTGGAGCGTGAGGCCGATTTTGAGGTGCTGGAATACCTTGCCACACTGTTAAAGTCTTACCTATGAGAGAGTCGCAATGAGCCAAAATAAGTTAGACCCATCCAACAGTGCCATCGATGATACGCATTCTGGCGCAGCCTTTGACTTTCAAGCCTTAACGCCGGATTTGATTTTAGATGCGATCGAGAGCCTTGGGATATATCCAGAGACAGGCCTGCTTGCACTCAATAGCTACGAAAACCGCGTGTATCAATTTCGCAGCGATGAAGGACAACGCTTTGTGGTGAAGTTTTATCGCCCCGACCGTTGGACCGATGCACAAATCCAAGAAGAACACGACTATGCCATTGCCCTCGCCGAGCAGGAAATCCCGATGGCGATGCCAGCCTCTGTGCAAGGGCAAACCTTGCATCATTTTCACGGCTTTCGCTTTGCACTGTTTCCTTCCATCGGCGGTCGCGCCTTCGAAGTGGATAATTTAGAGCAGCTGGAATTTGTTGGGCGTTTTATCGGTCGTATACACCAGTACGGTGCCCAGTCGACGTTTAAGGCCCGTGAGCCACTGAATCCTCAGATCTTAGGCGATGAACCTTTAGCCTGGTTAAAACAGTCAGACTTAGTGCCAAGCACACTGCGCCCCGCGTTTTTTACCGTGGTGGAGCAAGTGTTGGCGAAGGTGAATCGCATTTGGGCGCAGCAATCCTTTACGCCCATTCGTCTGCATGGGGATTTGCACCCTGGGAATATTCTCTGGACACCCGAAGGGCCGGGATTTGTGGATTTAGACGATGCCCGTATGGGGCCGGCTATTCAAGATTTATGGATGATGCTGACGGGGGATAGAGCACAGCAGCAACTGCAACTCGAGGTATTACTCGAGGCCTATGAAGAGTTCTGTGAGTTTGACACTCGACAACTGGCGCTGATTGAACCCCTACGCGCATTACGGATGGTGCACTATAACGCTTGGATTGGCAGGCGTTGGCAGGATCCAGCTTTCCCTATGCACTTCCCCTGGTTTGGGGATGAAAAGTATTGGGAGCAGCAGATCTTGGCCTTTAAGGAGCAGCTCGCGGCTCTTGATGAACCACCGTTGAGCCTGATCCCCTATTAAATGTGTGAACAGGGTGGAATTACACGCCTCTTAGGCCAAACCGATTGAACTCTCGGCTTGAGTTACACTCAAAAAATGAAATATGTTAGGCTCCAGCTAGTTTATAAAAATTGATTTAAGGAAAATTCATGAAAAAAGCATTACTTATGGCAGCAGCGCTGTTATTGGCTCCATTAACTGTATCGGCGGTTGAATACAAAGAAGGCGTACATTACACAGTGATTAACGATGGTCCAGGAACGGCTAAACCAGAAATCACCGAGTTTTTCTCTTTCTATTGCCCACATTGCTTCAACTTCTCAAAAACTGTGGTACCTAAAATTTTGGCTGAGAAGCCAGAAGGTGTGGCATTCAACCAAGCCCACGTTGACTTTATCGGTAAAGAAATGGGCGTAGAAATGTCTCGCGCCTTTGCCGTAGCGCACCAACTCAATGTGGATGAGAAAATGGATGCGGCATTATTTTCAGCCATCCACGAGAAGAAACAACACTTTACTAGCCGTGACGACGTGCGTGCCTTGTTTGTGGCAAACGGCGTTGACGGTAAAGCTTTCGATGCCGCTGCTGATTCATTTATGGTGAAAGCCCAAATGGCGAAAATGAAGCGTGATACTGAAAATGCGAAGATTTCTGGCGTACCTGCAATAGTGGTGAATGGCAAGTACCGCGTTGAAACAGGTGCGATCAAGTCTTACGACGAGCTATTAGATATCGCTTACTATTTAGCTAAGAAACAATAAAGATCGCTAGATTGCCGTAGCTTTATCATCTTTTTGTAACTTAACTGATTGATACTACGGATATAAAATTAAAGGAGCCTAGTGCTCCTTTTTTATTGGCGAGCGCGACATCTCCAAAATAGGTTGAACCAGTATGTCGATGTGTTCGTATCCATGATTAGTCATTTGGCAAAAAAAAACCGTACCTCCGATGATGGAGAGTACGGACTTGAGCCATATGACTCATTTTTACCCTGAGTAACGTGGATGATTTTAAGTGCGCGTCAAAATAATGTCAATAGTCAAAATTTTGACTATTGATTTTGAAAATGATGGAGTTTTACATTGTTCAATAAAATCAGATGATTAATTTTATTAATTGTAAATTTTGAAAAAAATCCATAAAGGATGAAACTCAATTGGTCATCTTTCTGTCAAATAGCCGTAGTCAATAACAACAAGAAAGCATGTAGGGGGTTGTATGAGAGTTTTCCCTGTATACGCACCGAAGCTGATCGCAAAGCATGCGCGTATTTTTCTCACTGGCGTGATATGGGTTAAAGACTTAGGTCGATTAGAATTTGAAAAGGGGCGTTTTTTATTGCCAAGAAAAAGCCTGCCAAAAGTGAAGCAGGCTATCTTAGAGCTGAACGAACTGATTGAATCGCAGAATCATCAAACTAAAACAGCTTAGATTTCACTGTTGAGCAGGCCAACAAGTCCAGTGACTTTGTCGTTCCAAGAAGTGAGTTCTTGTTGCAGTTGTTGGTTCTGCTCTGTTAATTGTTGATTTTGCTCACTCAAAGTCGACGCTTTTTGCTTCTCTTCCTCTAGCTCCATTTTTAGAAGCTCGATAGTTTCGAGTGTAGCCTGGATCTTGGTTTCCAGTTTGGACAGTAATTCAAGGCTCATCTGGAGAGTCCTATAGTTTCTGGATGGGACTGTGATTCTAGCAGTGCCAAGAGCATAAGGAATAGCAGTCTTTTCCGTTTGATTAAAAAATACCCAATAAAAGTATGCTAATTTAAGTTTTTTTGCATTTGTTACTAACTCGTTAGTATTCTTGGGTTTATTTATTATCGGAATGGCCCATGTCGCCAAATCTGCTTGCGATACTTCCCCTGTTATTCACCTTAGTGTTAGCCCTATGGTTGCGGCGTACCTTAGTAGCGCTGGGTGTTGGTATCCTCTCGGGGGCCTTGATCATTGCCCACTTCGATATATTGCAAAGCTTGGGTTATCTCCTTGAGATTGGCGCTAAACAGTTTTACAGCCAAGGCGAGTGGCAGTGGTGGCATTTAAACGTACTGATGGCCATGTTACTGCTCGGCAGCATGACACAACTCCTCGCCAGAAGCGGCGCGGTCGAGCAGTTTGGTGACTGGCTATATCGGCGTATTCGTACTGGTCGTCAAGCGCGTATTGGGGTGGTGTTACTGGGCTGGCTAGTCTTTATCGATGGTATTTTTAGTTGCCTCGCCGTGGGGCATGTGTGCCAACCCTTGAGCCAGCGTTATGGCATACGTCAGACGCAGCTAGCCTATTTAGTCGACTCTAATGCGTCGCCGCTCTGTTCGCTCTTACCTTTCTCTAGCTGGGGGCCCTATGTGATGGCGCTGCTGGCGGGATTAAGCTTTTTACCCGTTTCCGCCCTTGAAGCCTTTATCGAGATCGCCTTATCTAATTTTTATGCGATAACAACCTTAGGCTTGTCACTGATTGTGGCTTGGTTTGGGATGGGGTTTCGCCCCATCGAGAATGCGGTATTGGCGGCAGATCCCGTTGAGCCAAGTTTGCCTTACTCGCAAGGCAATCCTTGGTTACTTGCGATTCCCATGCTGACCTTGCTGGGCGCCTCTGTGGGTTTAACCCTCTGGTCTGGCGCGCAGCAGGTGCCGTCATGGGATATTTCAGCCTGGTTAGCCAAAGCCGATATCGGTGCTGCGATGCGTGATGCCTGCCTGTTATCGACACTGGCCACCCTAATATTGTTGATGTTGTCGGGCCGAAGCATAGGGAAACTGCTCGGCGACTTGGTGCATGGGGTTCGGATGATTGCCTTTGCCATCGCGATTTTGCTTTGTACTTGGATGATAGGTGCGGTGATCCAAGACCTAGGCGTGGCAAGCTTGTTAGCGGGTTGGGCTAAATTGTATTTATCCCCGAGTCTGCTGGTGGCGGGGATGTTCCTACTCTGCGCCATTATGGCCTTTGCCACGGGTTCGAGCTGGGGGACCTTTGCGATTATGATACCCATCGGCGGGGAAATTGCCCATAACATGGATGTTAGCTTGCTGTTACCCGTATTGAGTGCGGTGATGGCAGGTTCGGTGTTTGGCGATCATTGCTCGCCGATTTCCGATACCAGTGTGCTGAGTGCGACTAGCTCAGGCTGTTTACCCCACGATCATGTGGTGACCCAACTGCCTTTTGCATTAATCGGTGCCGGTGCGGCGTTAGTGGGATTCCAATTAGTCAATTTATCCGTTACAACCCTGTTCGTGTGGTTTGGGGTGATAGGTACGGCGCTAGGGTTATTGATCTTAATGACACACTTTTATCCTCCTTGGGTGGGCGCTCGTTAGCAGACAAGTTGAGCCTTTCGGGGTAAAATGCCCACAAATACGAATTAACCATTTGATTTAAGAGATTATCCCTATGAGCATTATCCGTTTAGATGTTGGAACACGTATGAGCAGCATAGTGATCCACCAAGGCACTGTGTACTTATGTGGCCAAGTGGCGAAGGATAAGTTTCAGAACATCACCGAACAAACGACGACTATGCTAGAGGAAGTCGACACCCTGTTAGCGCAAGCGGGCAGTTCCCGTGAGCATTTGTTGTCTGCCACTATCTATTTAAAGGATATGAACGACTACGATGCCATGAATGCCGTTTGGGATGCATGGGTGCCACAGGGTCATGCGCCAGCCCGTGCCTGCGTGCAGGCTGCCATTGCCGAGCCCGAATATCTGGTTGAAGTATCAGTGATTGCGGCTGTCGCCAAGGCGTAAATCGAAATCCAAGTAAACAATAAGGCAGGGTTCAGACTTGGCTTTACTAGTCCTCAAGCGATTACTGCCTGAGGTTGCAGTGCTAAATGCGCAGTGTCACTCTGCGCAACTCTCTCTGCTATTAGAAATAGTGGGCTAAGTTCGCCGGGATATTGGGGTTGTGCGATGCATACTGCGCCTGCAAGCCTTGGGAAATAGCCTCTATATCCAGCGTTGGTAAACCTTGCTCTATGATGGTTGTGGCCCAAGGTGCGTGGAGCTTGAGTTGGGTATAATGTTCAGTTTCAACAAACCGTGCCAACGAATAACTGCTACCGCCTAATCCGTGCCCCCAACCTTCGCTGACGCAAAAGGGCGCATGGAGTCGCTTGCTATCAAATTCCACTATATAGGGGGATTTGCCATGGTGACCGCCAGTCCAATCGCCTAATTCCAACCACAGAATCATCCTTGCCATTTATTTACGCTCCTTTGCTACTGGCAGGCTATCATAACACGGCCAAAACTGGCATGGGGATCCGTGGGCGTGATGGCGATAATGCTATCTAGCCGCAGTGCTTGCTGGCCAGCTTGATGTTCGACGACCAGCCATTCAGTCTTATCGGCGTGGGTCTGGGTTGTGATTGCCCGTGCTTGGCACAGGCTGCCGTCCTGCAGCTCAATGTCGAGGCGATAGCCGTGCATACAAGCTAGCTCAAGGTAGTCGTAGTGAGCACAGGGGATCATTTTGTAGTCAGACATCATCTTTCCTCTGGTGTGAATGATTTGGATGCGATTCGAGGTCTTCTTCTCTATTAAGGGAGGAGAAATTATGAAACGCATCCTATTAGTGAGTATTTTTTTCTGGCAGCTGTTGCAACCCGTGTTTGCTCAAACCTTGGCACCTTTTGAAGTGCAGAGTGCCGTGACTCGCCCTTATATTATTGAACTTTATACGTCACAGGGCTGCAGTAGTTGCCCGCCCGCCGAAGCTTGGTTAGCTGAACAGTTTAATAAGACCGACCTATGGCAGAAATATTTTCCATTAGCCTTTCATGTGACTTATTGGGATTACCTAGGATGGAAAGATATTTTTGGCCAAAGGGCTTTCAGTGAGCGCCAATATCAGCATTTAAACCAAAAGCATACGCGGCAAGTGTATACGCCGCAGTTTGTGATTAATGCTAAGGAGTGGCGTGGTTGGTTCTCGGGTGAGTTAAACGGGATATTTGCTATGCCTCAGCCTGAGGTCGGTGTGCTTAAGGTACGCATCGCCAATCAGCGACTTGAGGCGAGTTTTGCACCGCAGCCCATTTGGGCGCAGGATAAAGACTTACATCGAGCGCGTTTGCACTTGGCCTTGGTCGGTTCAGGTTTTACGACTGAGATAAAACGCGGCGAGAATCGCCATAAACAATTACCCCATGATTTTGTGGTGCTGAGTTTGCAATCTTTGCCCGCAAGTACTGTGCTTACGGGTGTCACAGACCCTGCGCTGCAGTTTGCTCAATTCCTTGATGCCATTCCCGTATCAGCGTTTAACGCGCCCCGTCTGGCGTGGGTGGCTTGGTTAACGCTAAATGATTATCCCATACAAGCCGTGGGCGGTTGGCTTGAGCAGCAGAGTGAAATTCAAAGTCAATAAGTGGAGCTGAATCAGGGCAATTGCCTAACGGCAAGTTGATAAGACATTTTTTAACGGGTTATTTTATCGGCTAAGACTTTTAGATGAATCACACCTATTGACTTTATTCCTGCTGCTACCTAGTCTGCTTGTTCAGTAATCAAGGTGGTATGCGATGGAAATAAAATACGATTTAAAACCTGCGTCCGAACGCCGTACTGAGCAATTCAAGCCCGAAGGAAATGTGGGCTTCGGTAGCCTCAGAACCGATCATATGTTTTTAATGGATTATCGCGATGGTGAGTGGCGCGATCCTCGTATTGTGCCCTATGGCCCGTTTGAAATGGCGCCGGGTGCGATGGCCCTGCATTATGGTCAGTCAATCTTCGAAGGTGCCAAGGCCTTTATGCATGAAGATGGCGAAATTTACACTTTCCGTATCAACAAAAACGCCGAGCGTATGAATCGCTCCGCGGATATTGTCTGTATTCCTAATATCGATGAGCAGATGCAAATCGATGCGATTAATGCCTTGATCGATGTCGATCGTCTCTGGTTCCCGATGCAAGAAGGTGCCTGTTTATACATTCGTCCCTTTATTTTTGCGACCGAAGACCGTCTGTCAGTGAGCCCAAGTTCTCGTTACACTTTCTGCGTGGTGTTAAGCCCTAGTGGCGCTTATTACGCGGCTGGCGTGAATAAAGGTATTCGTCTGCTGATCAGCAAGACTTATCACCGCGCCGTGTCGGGTGGTACTGGTGCTTCTAAAGCGGCGGGTAACTATGCTGCCTCCTTGCGTGCTGGTAAAGCTGCTGCGCAGTTCGGTGCCTCGCAGGTTCTGTATCTCGATGCTAACAATCAACAGATTGAAGAAGCGGGCGCCATGAACCACTTCCACATTCTGAAAGATGGCACTGTGATCATCCCAACCTTCACCGATACCATCTTAAAATCCATTACCTCACAATCCATTATGGAACTGGGTGAGTTACTCGGCTGCGAAGTGCGCCAAGAGACTGTCATGCTGGATAAGTTTATCGCCGATATCGAATCCGGTGAGATTATCGAAGCGGGTGGTTTTGGTACGGCCGCCGTAGTGTCTGCTGTCGGTTCCTATATTTTTGAAGATGGCCGAGTGGTGACCGTGGGCAACGGTGAAGTGGGTGAGCATATTCAGCGCATCTACAAGCTGTACACTGATATCCAGAAAGGCCATATTCAAGGCCCGGATGGCTGGGTGAAGCGTGTTGAACGTGTAGCTCCTTAATCGTTTGATTAATCAATAAAATAAGGCTCCTTTAGGGAGCCTTATTTTTTATCTGGTTTTATTTTATCCGTTGTTGCAACAGTGCTAAGCAATCCTCGGCGCTGAGTGGCTTACTCAGCAGGAAGCCCTGCACCTGATCGCAACCTTGCAGCGCTAAGAAGTTAAGCTGCTCTTGGGTTTCTACCCCTTCCGCCACTACATTTAACTCTAGGCTGTGGGCGAGTGCGATAATCGCACTGGTAATGGCTGCGTCATCTGGGTCGTTGGTTATGTCGCGCACAAACTCGCGGTCGATCTTTAAGGTGTCGATAGGGAAACGTTTAAGGTAACTTAAGCTCGAGTAACCTGTACCAAAATCATCCACTGCGATGGTTAAACCTAATGCCTTGAGTTTAGAGAGGATGTTGACCGACTCCTGCGGGTTGCCCATGATCATCGATTCGGTTAATTCCAACTCGAGTGCCTTGGCGGGTAGCCCTGACACCGCAAGGGCCACTTCGATGGTCGAGATTATATCGGCCTTTAACTGCCGTGCAGACAGGTTAACTGCCATGCTAATATCGCCAAAGCCTAACTCACTCCACTCGGCTAACTGTTGGCAGGCGTGGTTGATCACCCAATGGCCAATTTGGTTAATGATGCCGGTTTCCTCCGCGAGCGGAATAAACTCGGCGGGTGAGATTGGGCCTAATTCCGCATGATGCCAACGTAGTAATGCCTCGAGTCCAGTCAGCGAACCTTTGCGCAGGCAGAATTTAGGCTGATACACCAGGCTTAACTCATTACGTGAGATTGCCTGTTTAAGTCCTGCCTCGAGTTGCACATGGCGAGTCGCCATCTCATTGAGTTTATTGGTGTAAAACTGGAAGTTATTTCGCCCGAGCGCCTTAGCATGGTACATGGCGGTATCGGCAAACTTAATCAGCGAATCCACATCTTCCGCATCGTTGGGATACAGGCTAATACCAATCGAGGTTGAAATGGTCAGTGACTTATCGTCGAGTAAGAACGGCGCTTGGAAGGCTTTTAGCACTTTCTCGGAGATCAGCGTCGCCGCTTTGGTTTTCGCCACGCCTTCCAAAATAATCGTAAATTCATCGCCCCCTAAGCGGGCCACAGTATCACCTTCTCGAACTGCATTTTGTAGTCTGTGGGCCACGGCCTTCAGCAACAGATCGCCAATATGGTGCCCCATAGAATCATTGATATGCTTAAAGCGATCGAGATCTAAGAAGAGTAGGGCGACAATATTATTCGATCTATGTGCTTGAGATATAGCATGATTAAGCCTGTCTTGGAATAAGGTGCGGTTCGGCAGCCCTGTTAGGGTGTCGAAGCTGGCGAGGAAGCGGAGATCTTCCTCGGCTTTTTTACGTTCGGTAATATCGGTAAATACCGCCACAAAGTGGCTGGTTTCGCCTTTTACGTCGATGACTTGGTTTATCTCAAGCCACACCAGAATCGCCTTGCGCGCCTTGTTACGGATCCAAATTTCACCCGCCCAATGTTTATGGCGCAGCAGTTGTAGCTCTATGCTATTGAACAGATCCCGCTGTTGCCTGCTGTAGGCTAAGTGAATTAAGTATTTATCACTGATTTGCCGCTCCGAATAACCGGTAATGGCGCTAAAGGCTGGGTTTACTGAGCGAATACGGTAGTCTAAGCTCGCCACTACGACCGCTTCGTTCATGCTGTTCAGCACTTGGGAGGACAGCACTAACTCGTTCTCGATCAGCTTGCGTGAGGTGATATTACGGGTGGTGCCCGTCATGCGAATGGGGTGTTCCTGCGCGTTGGTCTCAACTACTTTGCCGCGATCTAAAATCCAAATCCAATGACCCGGAGAGTGCTCAATGCGATATTCCACCTCAAAAAAGGGCGAGCGACCTTGCAGATGTTCGGTTAGCTCGTGCTTAAACTTTTCCCTGTCTTCGGGATGAGTATTGTCATGGAGTAAGCTGTTACTGCTCCATTGCGGCACAGAGATATCCATATTGGTACGATAGACTCGGTGCTCAGGGATATTCCAGTCCCACATGCCATCACCTGAAGCCCATAGCGCTAGTTTGAGTCGTTCCTCGGAGGCGCGAATGCTGGTTTCAAACTCTTGTTGTTGAGCGCGTTTTTGTTTACGCCACATCACAATCCCCCCCATTAGCACAAGTGCTAACAGGACATAAAGTGCATAGGCAATTGAGGAACGGTATAAGGGCGCTTTTACCGTTAAATCGACCAGCAGCGCATAGCTGCCCTCGCTGTTGTATTCCAAAGAATGGCGCACATGGAGTACATAGTGGCCGGGGTTGATATTGGTAAAGGTGATTTCATTCCCAGAAGGGAGATTATGCCATTGATTATCAAACCCTTCGAGATAATAGCTAAAGCGATTTTTCCCTGTATAACTAAAATCGAGTGAGGTGACCTCAAAGCTGACGAGTTGCTCATTATAATCCATCAGGATTTTGGGCGGATGACTCAGATCGAGAATCGTGTGTCTCTTACCTGCAATCTTATAGGCCGTGAGAGCGACTTTTGCGTCACTTCTTTGGTCGGGGATGGCTTTAGGATTAAAGCGGTTGATGCCCTTGATGCCGCCAAACCAGAGGTCGCCATCATTGTCTTTGAGTTTGACGCCGCCGTTAAACTCTAAGGCCTGCAGGCCCTCTTGCTCGTTAAAATTGATGATTTTATTATTTTGGGGATTCAACTTGCCTATGCCCGCATTACTGCTGAACCAAATATGGTGGTTCTCGTCTTCTAGCAGTGCGTAAATGGTGTCGCTCGGCAGGCCCTGTTCACGAGTATAGTCTCTAAAAATCATATCCTCGGCTTGAGCCGACAGCCTGCTAATACCGCCATGGGTAGCGAACCAGATATCGCCATTGCTTGCGACTAAAATGTCCCTAATTCGGTTGTTTATGATGGTGTTTTTATTTTTGGGATCATGGTAAAAAGCTTGACCCTGACCCGTCTGCATATCCAGTTTGACTAAACCATTGAGCGAACCAATCCACATAGTATTGTGAGCGGCTCTGAGCGTGAGCAACAGGTTTTGTGTGGGGTGGAAATTATCAATATCTGTGAGCGGGACAGGGGTAAACTCATCATTTTCAAGCGCCTTTCGGTACAGAGCGTGGGAGGTCGCAACCCAGAGCTGACCTTGAGCATCTAATTCTAAACTGCGGATGTAGTTAGCTTCTGAGGTGGGGTCTTGGCTTTCTGTGAGCTTAAGCAGACTAAATTCCCCACTCGGTGTTAAACGCCCTAAGCCGTAATTGCTGGCAAACCAGAGTACACCTTGCTTGTCTTGAGTTATTGCGCGCAGGATAAGGTTTAAATGGCGCGATTTTTTACCGAGCGCCTTAGCAAAAGCCGAAGTGTAATGTTCATATTGTGTACTGTTAAAGGCTAAACGTTTAAGACCAGCCCCCTCGGTACCTATCCACAGCGCATTATCCTGACTGCGAAAAATGGTGCGGATATTATTGCTCTGCTGTGGTAATTCGGTTGTATATTCAAAGAGATGTTGAAAGTACTGCCGGCGGGTATTGATCTTATTCAAGCCAGAATAGCTGCCTCCAAGCCAGAGGTTGCCGAAAGTATCCTGCAATAAACAGAGAATATTATTGTCGCTGATACTGTTGGGACGCTGCATATCGTATTTATGATAAGCCGCAACGAAACGCCCCGCTTCACGCTCTAGTTGGATAAGACCCGCTTCTGGGCCGACAACCCAAAACTGCCCTTGGGGTGTTTGAATAAAATCCTTGAGATAGGGAATGTCGTCTTCCTCCTGCCAGAGAATATTTCCTTGGTGAGAAACCAGATCGTAATGCCATAGCTGATTCCCCAGCGCTAAGGTAATGGTGCGAGTGGAATTGGCCTTGATCTGATAGGCGGTCATATCCTGCGGCACATTGAGCCTAGTAATGGTATTCGTACTCACTGCAAAGGTACCATTAGCCCTTGTTCCCGCGAGTAGATAGGTGTTTTCAACATTGGCGAGGCTAGTGATATGGGGTTCGACACTGCTACCTAGGGAGACTTGAGCGATCCGCTGAGTTTTTATCGACAGCGAAAACAATCCTCCTTGGGTGCCAATCCACAGGGTATTGCCGACAATATTGAGTTTGGTCACTCTAGGATCGGTGAGACCTTGTTCAATGCCAAAGCGCTCAAAAGTACCAGTGTTGAGATCGAGCCGATTAATCCCTTGGCTAAAGGTGCCAATCCAGAGATAGCCTTCGGCATCTTGAATGATATCTGAGATAAAGCTTTCTGAAATGCTGCTGGGATTATTCGGCGAGTGGATAAAGAGGTTGAAGTTATAGCCATTGTAGCTATGCAGGCCGTCCTGAGTACCAATCCAAAGCATACCCGCGCTATCCATAAATAGGCTGGTAATCGTATTCTGATTTAATCCTTCTTCGCTGCGGATATGTTCAAATTTCAGCAGTGTATTAGCCGCATTTAAGGGTAATGCCGAGCCTGTGAGCGGTGCCCCGCATAAGCTTAGGAGGCAGAGCACAGCGAAGAAAAGTTTAAGGATTGGATGGCTCAAAGTTACCCCTATCAAAACCCACTAACCCAAAACTGGGAGGTATTATGCATTTACCTTGGGGATGCCGCGTATAGTGCAACTAGAGACGCGATCTCAATTAAATATCAAAATTAATAATCAGTATATTCACTGATTTATTGGACGCAAAATGCTTGTTGTTATTATCTTGCTGTCGGGGGGATTTTAGCAGTTTTTATCTAATGCCAACATATTGGGATTTTCAGAAGGCCAAATAAAAAAGACCTTGCCGGAAGGGGGAGAAGCAAGGTCTTTGGTTGAACTCTTTTTATTGGACTATGGCTTAGGCACGCGTACAAAGCCTTCCATCAACACTCGAGCGCTGCGGCTCATAATGGCTTTGACTACGGTCCATTCGCCGTTTTCCTGCACGGCTTGCGCGCCGACGCGTAATGTGCCCGATGGGTGACCAAAACGCACCGCTTCTTTCTCACCACCACCTGCTGCAAGATTCACTAACGTGCCTGGGATAGCCGCTGCTGTGCCAATGGCTACGGCTGCGGTGCCCATCATCGCATGGTGTAATTTACCCATTGAAAGGGCGCGAACCAGCAGGTCGATTTCCTCCGCCGCAACAGTTTTACCGCTCGATGACACATAACTCTTAGGCTTAGCTACGAAAGCTACCTTCGGCGTATGTTGGCGTGATGCGGCTTCATCAATATGCTTGATAAGCCCCATACGCACCGCGCCATGGGCGCGAATGGTTTCGAACTTAGCAAGCGCCGCAGTGTCGCTGTTGATATCGTCTTGCAGCTCAGTGCCCGTGTAACCTAAGTCTTCGGCATTGATAAAGATGGTCGGGATACCTGCATTAATCATGGTCGCATTAAAGCTACCAATGCCGGGCACTTCGAGCAAATCCACTAAATTACCCGTTGGGAACATGCTACCACCGCCGCCGTTAGCATTGGCGTCTTCATCGGCGGCGGGATTCATAAATTCGATTTGCACTTCCGCGGCGGGCAAGGTCACACCATCCAGCTCAAAATCACCTGTCTCCTGCACTTCACCATTGGTGATAGGCACGTGGGCGATAATGGTTTTAGCGATATTGGCCTGCCAAATACGCACGGTACAGATACCGTTTTGTGGGATGCGCTTGGCATCAATCAGGCCATTGCTGATGGCAAAGGCGCCGACGGCGGCGGTTAAGTTGCCACAATTTCCGCTCCAATCCACAAAGGGTTTGTCGATAGACACTTGGCCGAACAGATAGTCAACATCGTGGTCGGCTTGGCTGCTTTTAGACAGGATCACGGTTTTGCTGGTGCTTGAGGTGGCGCCGCCCATACCATCTATCTGTTTACCGTAGGGGTCTGGGCTGCCAATCACACGAAGGAGCAGGGCATCTCGAGCTGGGCCGGGTACTTGGGCTGCTTCGGGTAAGTCCTGTAAACGGAAAAACACCCCTTTACTGGTGCCGCCGCGCATATAGGTCGCGGCTACTTTAATCTGGGGCGGGAAAAGATTGTTGCTCATGCTATTAACTCCAAAGGGAATAGCGAAAGGTTAGCGTCGATACTATCTATGTTATCGATATAACTAAGGACGGCGATGCTTGTCGGCATCACCGCCATATTTGACACGAGTCTTACTTCAGGTTTGACTCTAAAAAGTCCTGCGCAAAACGTTGCAATACGCCGCCAGCAGAGTAGATAGACACTTCTTCTGCGGTATCTAAACGACAGGTCACGGGCACTTCGATACGCTCACCATTTTTACGGGTGATGATTACGGTCAGATTTGCACGTGGCGCAATGTCACCATAAACATCAAACACTTCGGTACCATCGATGCCGTAGGTGGCACGATTCTCGCCCGCTTTAAACTCCAGCGGTAGCACGCCCATACCGACTAAGTTGGTGCGGTGAATACGCTCGAAGCCTTCGGCGACAATCGCCTCAACGCCCGCTAATCGCACGCCCTTGGCGGCCCAGTCACGGGATGAACCTTGACCGTAGTCGGCACCGGCGATAATGATCAGCGGCTGCTTGCGATCCATATAGGTTTCAATGGCTTCCCACATACGAGTCACTTGGCCTTCTGGCTCGATACGCGCAAGAGATCCTTGTTTCACCTTGCCATCGACAATCGCCATCTCGTTTTTGAGTTTAGGGTTGGCAAAGGTTGCGCGCTGTGCGGTTAAATGGTCGCCCCTGTGGGTGGCGTAGGAATTAAAATCTTCCTCTGGCAGACCCATTTTGTGTAGGTATTCGCCCGCCGCGCTGTCCATCATAATCGCGTTCGATGGCGATAAATGGTCGGTGGTAA
Organism: Shewanella sp.; assembly: GCF_047975355.1. Lineage (GTDB taxonomy): Bacteria > Pseudomonadota > Gammaproteobacteria > Enterobacterales > Shewanellaceae > Shewanella. Next base: position 28,957 of record NZ_JBKEDJ010000040.1, read on the forward strand.
TGTTGTCACCTAATACGGCTAGAGGACGCATGCCCTTGAGGGTACGCTCGCCCGCTAATGCGCCTTCCCAGTAAGGTGGGCGGCGAATATAGGTCGATTGTGGTCGCCAGTCGTAAAGCGGAGTGACTTTATCGCCATAGTCGACGCTTAAATCAAACATTGGCTCGTAGACTTTGCGGAACTGCTCCGGCTTAACGCTTTTCGCAATCACGGTATCGATTTCGGCATCGCTGGGCCAAATATCGATAAGGCGAACTGGGTTGCCGTCTTTATCGTGACCTAACACATCCTTCTCGATATCGAAGCGGATGGTGCCTGCGATTGCATAGGCAACCACTAACGGTGGTGATGCGAGGAAGGCTTGCTTAGCATAAGGATGGATGCGGCCGTCGAAGTTACGGTTACCGGATAATACTGCGGTAGCGTAAAGATCGCGGTCGATGACTTCCTGCTGAATCACTGGGTCGAGTGCGCCGCTCATACCGTTACAGGTAGTACAGGCAAAACCGACAATACCGAAGCCTAGGGATTCAAGTTCTGGCAGCAAATTGGCTTCTTCGAGATACAGTTGTACCGCCTTAGAGCCGGGTGCGAGTGAGGTTTTTACCCAAGGTTTACGGCTTAAGCCCTTGGCATTGGCGTTACGTGCCAGCAGACCTGCCGCAATCACGTTGCGTGGGTTACTGGTGTTGGTGCAGCTGGTGATGGCGGCGATAATGACGGCGCCATCTGGCATTAGGCCGGGCTTGTTTTCAACTACGCCGCTGATACCGCGCTCGGCAAGTTCAGAGGTTGGAACGCGGGCATGTGGGTTAGATGGCCCTGCAATAGTGCGCACAACCGATGATAAGTCAAAGTGCAGGGTACGTGGGTACTCGGCATGCTTTAGGTCATCGCTCCATAAACCTGTGGTCTTGGCATAGGTCTCAACCAATTTCACTTGTTCGTCGCTACGGCCAGTGAGGGTTAAGTAGTCCAGCGTTTGTTGGTCGATGTAGAACATGGCGGCGGTGGCGCCAAATTCAGGGGTCATGTTAGAGATGGTTGCACGGTCGCCTAGTGTTAAAGCTTCTGCGCCTTCACCGAAGAACTCTAAGTAGGATGAAACCACTTTTTCCTTACGCAGGAATTCGGTCAGAGCCAATACGATATCGGTTGCGGTAATGCCGGGCTGCGGCTTACCCGTTAACTCAACACCGATAATGTCCGGCAGACGCATATAAGAGGCGCGACCTAACATCACGCTTTCTGCCTCAAGACCACCCACACCGATGGCGATAACGCCCAGTGCATCAACATGTGGCGTGTGACTGTCGGTGCCCACTAAGGTATCAGGGAAGGCAACGCCGTCGCGAGCATGTACCACAGGTGACATACGTTCTAGGTTAATCTGGTGCATGATGCCGTTACCCTGCGGGATAACATCAATGTTTTTAAAGGCTTTTTGCGTCCAGTTGATAAAGTGGAATCTGTCTTCGTTACGTCTGTCTTCGATGGCGCGGTTTTTCGCAAAGGCATCTTTATCGAAGCCGCCATATTCCACCGCCAGTGAGTGGTCAACAATCAGCTGCGTTGGCACGACTGGGTTTACTTGCGCAGGATCGCCACCCTTAGCGGCAATAGCATCACGCAGACCCGCAAGGTCAACCAGCGCGGTTTGGCCCAAAATATCGTGGCACACTACGCGGGCGGGGAACCAAGGGAAATCCAGTTCTTGTTTTGATTCAATAATTTGTTTTAGTGAGGCGGTTAGCGCCTCTGGCTCGCAGCGACGGACTAAGTTTTCAGCCAGTACACGAGAGGTGTAGGGCAGTTTCGCGTAGGCGCCGGGGCTGATGGCTTCTACGGCTTCACGAGTGTCGAAATAGTCGAGCGCAGTGCCAGCAAGTGGCTTGCGATATTTAGTATTTATGGCTGTGGTCATAGGCTTGATGTCCGTACCTAGTTATTACTGCATAGGCTGCTATTCACAGCCATTTTTCTAAGGTCTTAACGGGGAACTGACGCCTAAGCGCCAGTTCCTATCGTGTTGATTAGCGGTCTGAAATTGGAACCACTTTACGTAATGCCACACCCACATAGTCGGCACTTGGGCGAATAATGCGGTTGTTTGAGCGTTGTTCCATCACGTGTGCCGTCCAGCCTGTTACCCGTGAACAAACGAAGATTGGGGTAAATAGCTTGGTTGGAATGCCCATGAAGTGGTAGGCACTGGCGTGGAAGAAGTCGGCGTTACAGAAGAGTTTCTTCTGTTCCCACATCAGGGCTTCACAGGCGACTGATACGCGGTAGAGGCGATCATCGCCGTAATCGGCGGCCAGTTTTTCTGACCATTCTTTGATGATGGCGTTACGTGGGTCTGAGTCGCGGTAGATGGCGTGGCCAAAGCCCATGATCTTCTCTTTACGCTCGAGTTTACCCATCAGCACATCGCGGGCATCGGCTTCGTCTTTCATATCTTGGATAAGTTCCATTGCCGCTTCGTTAGCGCCGCCGTGCAGCGGGCCACGCAGCGAACCAATAGCGCCGGTCACACAGGAGTGCATGTCAGATAGGGTCGATGCACACACTCGAGCAGTAAAGGTAGATGCGTTAAACTCATGCTCTGCATACAGAATTAACGATACGTCCATTACCTTAGCGTGCAGCGCCGATGGCGCTTTGCCGTGCAGCAGGTGCAGGAAGTGAGCACCGATTTGCTCATCGTTGGTTTCGGTTTCGATGCGTACACCATCGTGGCTAAAGCGATACCAGTAGCAGATGATCGATGGGAAGGCCGCCAGTAAACGATCGGCAATTTGGCTTTGCTCGCTAAAGCTGTGCTCGGCTTCGAGGTTACCCAACATAGAGCAACCAGTACGCATGACATCCATTGGATGGGCGTCGGCAGGAATACGCTCTAATACTTCTTTTAATGCCTGTGGCAGGCCGCGCATACCCTTAAGTTTGGTCTTGTAAGCTTCGAGTTGTGCTGTGGTTGGCAGCTCACCGTAGAGGATGAGGTGGGCGACTTCTTCGAAGGTGGCATTTTCGGCCAGATCCTTCACATCGTAACCGCGGTAGGTCAGGCCGCTGCCCGATACACCTACGGTACTTAATGCGGTCTCACCCGCGCTCTGGCCACGTAATCCTGCACCACTTAATTTTTTTGCGTCTGACATAATCCTTCCCTTCCGTTAACGCTATGGTTATTGCAGACAGGCTCAATATTGGCCGTCTCGCTTTTTGGTTAAAGCTGCATAATGTTGGCGAAATACTCGTTTCGACCTTATGTAGGGTTGCAGCGTGTCGGTGATGCATGAGCCGTTATTTGAGGTCACGGCTTGTGCATCTGGGTATCAGTAACAACGCGAAGCCTAAGCTTCTACTGACGTCCATGGTCTGTACTTATCTTTTACTTATCTTGGCTAAATAATTGATCTAACTTGTCTTCAAAGGCGTGGTAGCCCAAGTACTTATACAGGTCCGCACGAGTCTGCATAGTGTCTAAGACATTGCGTTGATGACCATCATTCATCAGCGCTTGCATCACTTTCAGTGCGGCTTGGTTAGCGGCGCGGAAAGTGCCGAGTGGGTAAAGCACCATGTCGGCGCCCGCCTGCGCAAGTTCTTCTTTATTGAACAATTGGGTTTGGCCAAATTCGGTCATGTTCGCCAGGATTGGTGCGTTAACCTGAGCCTTGAAGTGACGGTATTGGTCGAGCTCAGTTAAGGCTTCGGCGAAAATCATATCGGCACCGGCGGCGATATAGGCTTTTGCACGTTCGATACCCGCTTCTAAACCTTCAACGGCAACCGCATCGGTACGCGCCATGATTACAAAGTTAGGATCGGTACGGGCATCGACGGCGGCCTTGATACGGTCAACCATTTCCTCTGTGCTGACGACTGCTTTGTTGGGTCTGTGGCCACAACGTTTTTGTGACACTTGGTCTTCCATGTGCACGGCGGCAACACCTGCTTTTTCAAACTCTTTAATAGTGCGGGCGATGTTAAAAGCGCCGCCCCAACCTGTGTCGATATCGACCAGCAGTGGCAGTTGGGTTGCCGAGGTGATACGACCGGCATCGATTAGCACATCATTCATCGAGGTCATGCCTAAATCCGGTAGACCGTAGGAGGCGTTTGCGACGCCTGCGCCCGACAGATACAGAGCTTGGAAACCTGTTTGCTCCGCCATCAGGGCGAAATAGGCATTGGTGGTGCCGACGATTTGCAACGGTTTTGAGTTAGCAAGAGCTTGGCGAAAACGTAATCCTGCGCTTTGAGTCATGGTCTTGTCCTTATCCTATTTAGGGTACTGAGTGTTCAGCATTCGATGCTTATGGGCCGCAATGCCTTAGCTAATATTGGTTAAGGTTTCTTTCGCGGCGGCGTTAGCTTGTAATTCAATCAAGCGTAATTCGGTATTTTTACGGCCTTGCTCAATATGGCGACGCATCAACAGGCTAGCGAGTTCGCCATCGCGCTGGGCGATGGCCTCGACGATACGTCTATGTTCGGCAATGGCTTTTACTGGGCGATTCTTATTGGTGCACTGATAGCGATACATCCGCAGCAGATGGTAGAGCCCGCCAATTAAGGTTTCTTGCAGATGCTTATTGCCGCTGGCTTGGATGATTTGGTAGTGGAAGTCGACATCGCCTTCCTCTTGGAAATAGGTGTCGCCATTGGCCAGCGCGGTTTCCTGTACGGCGAGCAAGTCTTCTAACTTAGCCAGTTGTTCTGGGGTAATGCGGCTGGCGGCGAGTTCACAGGCCATGCCTTCGAGCACGCTACGTAATTGATATAAATCGTTTAATTCGCTCACGGTGAGTTGAGCGACACGGGCTCCGACATGGGGAGCGCGTACGACAAGGCGTTGTCTTTCTAAGGTTTGCAGTGCTTCGCGGGTTGGGCCGCGGCTGATGCCGTATTTTTCGGCGAGGGCTTGTTCGTTGATCTTACTGCCTGCAGGCAGCTCGCCCTTGATGATGCTGGTTTGTATTTGTACCAAAATTTGATCGGCTAAGGTGGTCGACGATTTTTCGCTGGCGAGGGATTTCACCTTAGTCGTTGAGCTAGTCGCGGCATGAGCCACTTGGCTTGGGGTGTCATCTGTAGGGAATATGGTCTCTTGCTTCAACATACTGCGCATCACTCGTTGATTGCTGGATTGTCGACAATGAGTAAAAAATAGTTCCGTTAAATATCATTGTCAACAATATGTTTACTTAGACGTAAGTCTATATCTCTGGCTGATTGTTTATATTTTGCTGTATTTATTGGTGATTTTATCATTTAAATGGTTTTATTAATTTTGTTTTCTATATTTAATAATTAATAATTGTCGACAATTTTGTGTTTTGAGTGGGAGTTGATGGTGCGACTAAGCATGGCTTTTATCCCATAGCGACTTATTGAGTACAATGCAGAGGAGGTATCAGTCGGCGCTTAAACTTTTAAGGTATTGAGAGAAGATGGAGAAAATCCTCATTAACAGTTGTTTGCTCGGGCAGGCGGTACGTTATGACGGGGGTCATAATCTGCTGCAAGACGAGTGGATGCAGCAATGGCAGCGAGAAGGTCGCATAGTGGCGTTTTGTCCTGAATGTGCTGGCGGATTACCCACACCAAGGCCCGCGGCTGAGCGTGTCGGCGATCTAGTGCTAACGGCGCAGGGTGAAGATGTAACAGTGGCCTTTCGGCTAGGCGCACAGAAGGCACTTGCTCTAGTTCAGCAGCAAGGCATTAAGGTGGCGATTTTAAAGGCGCGCAGTCCTTCTTGTGGCAATCAACATATTTATGATGGCACTTTCAGTAAACACTTAATCGAAGGACAGGGAATAACGGCGGAATTACTACAGGCGGCAGGTGTGAGCGTGTTTAATGAAACCGAATTAGTGCAAGCGGCGACGAGACTGGCGGAGCTTGAGGCGGAATAAGCAGGCTAGGCGAGTGCCTAGCCATGTAACTACTCGTTGCACTCGCGTCTTAGTGAGCCTGAGTGTGGGTGCTGGTGGCACTATCTCTGAGTTGTCGATGTTGCAGTAATAGCGCATCAATTTGCTCATCTTTCTCTGCCCAAACTTGGTTTAACCAACGCTGAAACTCGACGCGATACTCAGATTCTGAAAAGTAGCGAGTGGCATCGACTTGGGGGACAGGTAAGGCGCGTACTCGCACTACTATCTTACGTACTTTACCGTTCATCACGCCGAATAACACATCATCCGGTGCATCGGGATACACTAAGGTCACATCCAACAGATTGGTAAATTGCTCACCCATGGCCGACAGGGTGAAGGCAATACCGCCCGCCTTAGGGCGCAGTAAATGACGGTAAGGCGAATCCTGACGCTGACGCTTATCTTCGGTAAAGCGGCTACCCTCAACATAGTTGATGATCGAGGTGGGCATATTTTTAAACTTTTCGCAGGCGCGGCGAGTGGTCGCTAAATCCTTACCCTTAAGCTTTGGATTTTTCTTGAGCTTTGCAGGGCTGGTTCTGTCCATAAATGGCATGTCGAGTGCCCAGCAACCTAGGCCCATAATAGGCACATAGATCAGCTCCTTCTTCAGGAAAAACTTCAACATAGGAATATGGTTACGCAGTAGATACGTCTGTGCGGCAATATCAAAACCACTGAGGTGGTTGCTGATGAGTAAGTACCAGCTGTTTTTATTGAGTGATTCAAGTCCTTGGACATCCCACTCAATTTTGGCAATCAGATACAAAATGCCACCATTGCAGGTCGCCCATGCCCACATAAAACGGTTCATCAACGAGGTTACAGCGTTGCGTGCGCTTTGAGCGGGCATCAACATTTTCACTAAACCACCGACGCAAACTAAGGTTCCCCAAAGGGCGGTGTTAATGATTAGTAGGCTCAAGCTGAGAATAAACAGCACTGGGCCGGGAAGGAAATTCAACATAGAGGTTTTACCTTACTTCTTGATCCGCTTGCTCAGCCATCTGGCTAAGCACTTGATCCTTAGCGAGCCAAAGTTCGTTCAATTGTTCTTGGAAGCCAATTTTGAAATCACGATCGTTCATATAGTCGCCACGCATGCCCGGCGCGATATCACTCACTTTGATGTGTACTTTAACCTTTGGCAGCTTGCCTGTCAGGTAGTCCCAAAAGCTAGGGACTGGGCCTGGGTAGTAAATTGCAACGTCCACTAACTTGTGGATCTGTTCTCCCATTGCCGATAGCGCAAAGGCCATGCCACCCGCTTTTGGCTTTAACAAATGTTGGAACTGTGAGTTTTGTTTTTTATGTTTGGCTTTAGTGAAGCGCGTACCTTCGACAAAATTCATCACACTCACGGGTTTGGTCTTAAATTTCGCGCAGGCTTTGCGAGTAATCTCAATATCTTTACCCTTGAGTTTAGGGTTCTTCTTGAGCTGTGAGGTGCTATAACGGCGCATAAATGGAAAGTCTAAAGCCCACCAAGCCAGACCTAGCACGGGCACATAAAGTAGTTCCTGTTTTAGGAAGAACTTCAGGAAGGGGATCCGGCGGTTAAGCACGCGTTGCAGGATTAAAATATCCACCCAAGACTGATGGTTAGCGATCACCATATACCATTCTTTGGTCGAGAATTGAGTATCACCCGAGAGTTCGACTTCGACTGGGTGCAGCACTCGTTCAATCACGCCATTGACACTGATCCAAGCGCTCGCACAAAAGTCGAGAAAGTAGCTGATGGCCGTTCTTAAAGGCGGCAGAGGGATTAGCTTTATCAGGCTGCCCAGCACTATGGGTATAACCCAAAATAAGGTGTTCACCACATAACCCAAGAAGGCAATGCAGCCTTTTAATTGTGAAAACAGCGTCCCCATTGGTGCCTCCTGATAAAATTGGAGGCCTATGTTACTCGGTGTCGGCGTTTGGCTCAATCTTACCGCAGCTGGTCAGCGCATTTGTTAATATTACGAGCCTCAATATTGTTGGGATAAACGGGCGAGTAACTTATCCATGGCTCGATAACCTAAGGCTTGGGCGAGGTGACGTCGCTCGGTATTCGGCGCTTGCTCCAGATCGGCAATGGTGCGGGCAACGCGTTGAATGCGGTGGAAGCTGCGAACGGAAAGCCCGAGCTTGACGACACTTTGTTCTAAAAAGCTTAAGTCGGTGTCACTGAGGCCGCTGAATTGCTTTAACTGTTTTCCCGAGAGTTCACTATTAAGTACGCCTGCCCGCGCGAGTTGGCTATCGCGGGCGCGTTTTACCCGTTTGGCGATTTCATCACTGGTTTCGCCGGGGGCGGATTGTTGTGTGAGCGTACCCGCGGGGAGTTTTGGGACTTCAATGGTGAGGTCAAATCTGTCTAAAAAAGGGCCAGAGAGTCTGGCGAGATAGCGCTGAACCTGATCGGGGGTGGCGCGATTGGGCCCGTCGATATCGCCGCTGGGACTAGGATTCATGGCGGCGATCAACTGAAAGCGGCTTAAAAAGGTCAACTTAGCGGCGGCGCGGGAAATCACTACTTCGCCTGTCTCCATGGGTTCACGCAGGCAATCGAGCACCTTACGGGGAAACTCGGCGACTTCATCCAAAAATAACACGCCGCGATGGGCGAGGGAGATTTCCCCTGGTTTAGGCATGCTGCCACCGCCGACCAAGGAGATGGACGAGCTGGTATGGTGAGGCGCACGAAACGGCCGCTTAAGGAAATCCTGCGGTTTGATATTGATGCCCGCTACCGAATGAATGGCGGCGACCTCTAAGGCCTCTTCGTAATTGAGTATGGGTAACAGCGCCATAATTCGACTGGCTAACATGGTTTTACCTGTGCCCGGCGGGCCGAGCATCAACAGGTTATGGTTTCCGGCGGCAGCGATCTCAAGAGCTTGTTTGGCTTGATATTGGCCTATGACTTCACTCAGACAAGGCTGAGTTGTTGGTGCTTCGTCGGCAATCCATTCGAGCTGTTGTTCGAGCATCGGCAGTGGCGCTTGTCCGTGGAGAAAAGTGGCGAGGCTTTGCAAATGGGAAGCAAAATAGACCCGGTGATAGCCCACAAGCTCGGCATCGTGGCGATTCTCTAAGGGAAGAATTAACTGATTATTATGGCGTTTAGCCGCAATGATGGCGGGCAGTAACCCTTGGCAATGGCGTATCTGCCCCGAGAGCGCGAGTTCGCCGACAAATTCGGTATTTTTAAGGCTGCTGGCGGGGATTTGCTCCGAAGCCGCCAGAATGCCTATGGCGATGGGCAAATCGTAACGCCCCCCTTGTTTAGGCAAGTCCGCCGGCGCGAGATTAACCGTTATCCGCCGCATAGGGAATTCAAATCCCGCATTGATCAAAGCGCTGCGTACACGCTCGCGCGCTTCTTTGACCGAGGCTTCGGGTAAGCCCACCAGATTAAAGGCGGGCAGCCCATTACTGAGATGCACTTCGACTATGACTTCTGGAGCCTCAACACCGCAACTGGCTCGGGTATGCACGCAGGCTATAGCCATAAACAAATCCTTTTGTTGATCTTTTTGCGCAGAATTTGAGTGTAGCAGTAATTTGCCTAAGGGTTTTTCAATCCGATAAGGCGCGCATATCTGGCGAGTCGATGCTGTGGTGAGTTTGCCGCTGTGCGGTATGGTGCGGTGGCAAATATTTGATAGAAATGATAAAAAGTAGACATTGGAGCAGTGAGGTAGTTATGGATATATTGTTAGCAGAAAATTCCCCCATTCGTCAGCAGCAGCTCGCGCAAAAGCTGGCGCAGTTTAAAGACCCCAACCTTGCCCACGTCCTATCGGCGTTTATTCGTAGTAGTGTCGATCTCTATCCCTGTGCCATCGAAGACTATACCCAGTTAGGTAACAGCCGGCTGGGTGGATTGCCGGATTTGCCTGTCGGCATGGATTACCCAGTGACCTTGGTTGGAAGGGAGGAGATGCTGGATGCTTACGCTGAGGAATTCGACCATACTCGCGAGTATATCGAGGAGCATTATGGGTGGTCGCAAGATTCGGATTGGGACGAGGCAGCGCAAGCCTACCGTGTGCCCATGCAATTTATCGCACAAATCAATTGTAGCGACCTGAAGGCATTTCAATCCTACTTGCCTCGAGAAGGGCGATTGTTGTTCTTTTTGGAGCGCTGGCGATTCTCAGAAATGCTTCGCGGCCATGTCTATTATGTCGCGGAGGATCAGCAGCTTAACTCTGGGAAAGCTATTACTGAACTTAAATTCGACGATGCTGTATGTGCAAACTATGAGTATGAAACCGCTTATCAACTTCAGGGAATTGCCAGTATTAAGATGATTGCTCCTGACATGATTAATAGTGACAACCCGCATTTATTAAGGTTAGCCAAGGCACGCTTGCAAGTACTACCTCAGGCGCAACAAGCTATGGTGCTGGAAGCCCTTGTGGATGATGAATTGGTACCAGAGTGGCAAGATCAGCTCAAGGGCTATGAGCTGATACAATTGAATGAGCACGGGTTAATCCCCGGTCAGATTCTCACTCAATCGCAATCGGCTTATACCGAGTGGCGGTCATCCAACTTACAGGCATTGCTCGTTCCCGAGCAGCCGCTACCGTATTACGATGGGATAGCCAGCATTAATGGCCATGGAGATAGCCGCTATAAAGCACCCGAACTCCACGCCGCGGCTGAGTTAGGCGGCAATGCTGAAGATTATCTGGTGCTGCTCAAAGTCGTCTATAGTGAGCACTCTATGCGGTTGAATTTTATTATCCACCGAGATGATCTCGCATCGGGTAAATTCGAGCGTATTTACTGCATTTATGACAACTAGCTGAGCTATAACCAGCCTTTTTGTTTGGCAATGCGGGCGGCATCGATTCGGTTGCTCGCATTGAGTTTGGCAATGGCTTCAGATAAATAGTTACGTACCGTGCCTTCGGCAATAAACAGCATCTCGGCTATCTCTGCGGTGGATTTGCCTTCACTGGCAAAACGTAGGGCGCGTCGCTCTTTATCGTTGAGGGGGTCGACATCGCCAATCGCCATCATGGCTAACTCAGGATCGATGACGCGTTTACCCGCCATCACTTGTTGGATGGCATGGACTAAGGTTTCCGACGGAGCATCTTTCAGTAAAAAACCACCCACGCCCGCTTCGATAGCGCGTTTGATATAACCAGCGCGTCCAAAGGTAGTAATCACCACCACTTTGGTTTGGCTATGTTGCTCCTTTAGCCAAGCTGCTAGCTCCAAACCTGTTCGTCCCGGCATTTCAATATCCGTCAGTAATAGGTCAAAATGCTGTTGTTTGAGAAGAGTTAACGCTTCGTCGCCATCACAGGTTTGAGTAATAGTAAAACCGCCAGCAAGGGTTAGCAGTGCCGCTAGTGCGCCGCGCACCATGGCTTGATCTTCTGCCAATAGAATCTTCATTAATCTGTTGCTCCCTGCAAAGGTAAACTAACGCTAAAGGTGTATCCCTGCTCAAGATCATAGCTTAAATGGCCTCCGAGGCTAGCGAGGCGTTCGCGGATCCCTGTGAGGCCATTGCCTTCGACAAATGGGCTTGCCGAGGCATTATCTTTAACCTCGACAAGAAGGGTATTTGCCTGCTCACTAAATTGAATGGAGCATTGGCTCGCGCTGCTGTGGCGTAGAATATTATTCACTAGCTCTGTCAAAATCAGTCCAAGTTGGCTTTCTGTTCTGGCAGGCAGTGTGGGTAACTCCCCAATTAGCTCAACGCAGATGCCTTTGTCCCTCAAGGAATGACATAATTGAGTGACGCAACTCGCCAGTCCTTTATGTTTATAGTCTGAGACAGTATGCCGAATTTGGCTCAAGCTCTCCCGAGCGATTTGCCCAAGTTCTTGCAGTTGAATTGTGGCTAATTGATATTCTTGCTTGGCGAGCAGTTTTTCCGCCAGCTCAGCCTTGAGTGCAATAGACGACAAACTGTGTCCCATTATATCGTGTAAGTCTCTGGCGATACGTTCCCGTTCAACCATTGTCGCTAATGTGCTGATCTCTTTGGCGCTTTGTCGCTCCTTCAATCTATGCTGGTAACGTCTTCGCTCTGCTTTACCGAGCATACCAACCCCTAATACTAAGGCTGAGCCGTACATTGGAAAATAGTAGCTATTGAATTGACTAACGTAGTTGAGCAAGAACAGTGTAACTAGTATCCCGAGCCAGCATAACAAGCTAACTCTAAAGGAATAAAAGAAACCAATAAAGAAACTGGCAAAGGTAAAGAGTGATATCGACCCGGGATTGATGGGCGTTATAACAATGGCCAGTAATAACATGGCGATAATAGGCCGGTAGGCGCTACGGAAATTACAGCGGTAGGTCCAAAAATAGCAGTAAATAAAGGGAACCAGCACGGCTAAGATTAAGATAATTTGCCAGCTAGGATAAGGCGTAATAAACAGCGGTATCAGATAAAACGCGAGGTTTATTAAGTACACCCATGCGAGCTTTCGTTCAAGTTGTAGGGGGTTATTTGTCATATCGCTTCGCCTAAGATCCATTTTTTGGCTGCTGAGGGTAGGATTGGCCTCAAACGTCAGCCAATCCTTTCGCCTTTTCTGGGATTATTTTGCACTTATTTGCTGATTTTGTTGAAGTAAAAACTTAGCCCAACCATAATTTTTTTCCACTTGCAGCGCCTGTTGCCAATCTTCGATAGCCCCTTGGGCGTCACCTAACTCCTGTTTTGCGAGTCCGCGCCAAGTGTAAGCCTCTGCCTCACCCCAGCAAATGTTCTCGCAAGGTTGATTAAACCGCTCAATCGCATTGCTGGCGAGTGTCTTGGCAACTTGCATGCTGCCACCAAACATGGCGGGGGTATTATAGGTGGCAATCGCTTTCACTAATGCGACCCGCGGATTAAGTGGTGCCAGCTGTTCGGCTTGGGCTATTACTTTGGCGGATTTGATCCCAAGCTCAGCGCCTTTGCTGTTATCCAAGGCGATTTGCATACCATAGACGGATGAGAGGAGTGCGAGGGATTCGGCATCGGCTTGACTATTGGTTAAGGTTTCTAAGCTCGTTTGTGCCGAAGCTAAAGCTTGAGTCGCCAAGGTTTTTTGCCCCATCACATTTGCGCTGATGGCTAAACGATAGTTGGCGTATGCTGCCTCGTAATCCTGAGTCACAGTGCTGAGTTGTTGTAATTTTTCAATATTCAAGGTGCTTGCGGCTTTGTCGACTTCTGCGATATTGAGGCTCGAGTTGGAAGCCGCGAATACAGGCGCGCAGGCGAGGGCAAGACTTGATAACAGTAATAGTGCTTTCATGGCATTTCCTTATTGAAGTGATAACCCATTGCTTGGGGACGGCTTCATTATCAGAAACACTTTGGTCTTAGTGCAGGCACAAAGGTCATCAATTAGGCGTGACAAATGTCATTTCTTAATGGCTACATAGCAAAACACCGGAGTGGCTCCGGTGTTTTAGTAAGCTAAGGTGAACGCGTAAATCGTTAGACTACCGCTTGGCTGCTGGCTTGGTTGACTAGGTAAACCATGTAGCCTAAGTAAGCGATAAGCAGAGTGGCACCTTCGCGGCGACCAATTCGTAGGCCAGACCAAGCAAAGGGTAAAATGATTACGGCTAACGCCAGCATGACAATAAAGTCTAAGGGTTGGAAACCAAGCCCAGATACAGGATAAACGACGGCGGTCACGCCAAGAATACCTAATATATTAAATATATTTGACCCAACGATATTACCAATAGCAATATCGCTTTCGCCTTTTAATGCCGCTAAAACCGAGGTCACTAGCTCTGGCATGCTGGTACCGATAGCGACAATAGTCAGGCCGATAATGACTTCACTGACACCAAACACTTTGGCTAAATCAACAGCGCCATTCACAAATAAAATGCCACCGCCGACTAACATTCCGATGCCGACAATAATAAACGCGATTGAAAGCAATGGATTTTTAGGACCTTCTTCAATAACTTCACCATCGGCATCTGTAGTATGTTTGGCGCTGAAATAGCTGAAAACCAAGTAGCCGACAAGGAGTGATAATAAAATGATGCCGTCAATCAGGCTGAGTTCGCCATCTAGCAATAATCCCCAAAACAGCATAGAAGCGAGGATCATCAGTGGAATATCCCGTCTTACCATCTGCGATTGAACTTGGATCGGGCGAATAAGCGCAGTAATTGCCAAAATTAAGCCAATGTTGGCGATATTAGAGCCAATCACGTTACCCAGTGCAATGCCGCTATTGCCTGCCAAGGCTGACTTTACGCTTACCGCAAGCTCTGGTGCGCTGGTACCGAAAGCCACAATCGTTAAGCCGATCACCAGCGGCGTAATCCCAAGACGAAGTGCAATGGAGCTTGCGCCACGGACTAAGGCCTCTGCGCCTAAGGTTAAAATAATAAAGCCGCCGATAATTGAAAGTGCAATAAGCATTTTGGACTCTGTTAAACCTGATTAAGTTAATTGATTTAAGGTGCGTCACCTTAAGCTGACAGGTGCACATGATACGTGTTTTTGAAGCGCTTTGACAGAATATGTCATAAAAAAGCACGCCGAAGAGCGTGCTTTAATGGTCATTGTGCGCTTTAACCTTATTTGGCGGCTAACTCATCTTCCCAGCGCACTTGAGCGCCACGAATGCCATCCACACGTTCGCTAAAGGCCTTTTCGAGCACATGGCGTTTAATCTTCAGCGTCGGGGTTAATACATCGTTTTCGATGGTCCAAGGTTCGCTCACGACCACAATTGCATCCACATGTTCATGGGATTCTAAATGTGGATTCACGCTATCGAGGGTCGCTTTTAAGGATGCGCGCACTTCTTCGCGGGCTTGTAGGGTCGCGCCCTCGGAAAGTTGCACTAGCGCGACTGGATGCGGCAGGCCAGAACCAATGACGCAAATCAGCTCAACATGGGGATCCTGGGCGAGCTTACGTTCAATCGGCACAGGTGCAACGTATTTACCCTTAGCGGTTTTAAAGTTGTCTTTCACACGGCCAGTTATCGTCACACAACCATCGGCATCGATGGCGCAGAGATCGCCGGTATGGAAGAAACCATCAGCATCGAAGGCTGCCGCGGTGGCTTCAGGTTGCAGATAATAGGCGGTCATTAGGCCTGGACTCTTAATGAGTAGCTCGCCATCTTCACCTTGGCGGATTTGGCAATCTTGTACTGGCTTACCCACAGTGCCGATTTTACGCGCATCGAAAGGGTAGTTGATGATGGAGTAAGCACAGTTTTCTGTCATGCCCCAAGCCTCACAAATATCCAGCCCAATACTGTGATACCAGTGGATGAGTGAGGGCGGAATAGGCGCTGAGCCAGAGCCGAGTAAACGGCAATGGTTGAGTCCTAAGCCCTTATGGATCTTGTGTTTTACTAAGCTGCTAATCAGTGGGATTTTTAGCAATAGATTGAGTTTGCCGACACCAACCTTGTCGATAATGTTCTTTTGGAACAGGCTCCACAGGCGTGGAACGGAGAAAAACACCGTTGGTTTAGCGCGCTGCACATCCGCAACGAAGGAGTCTAAGCTTTCGACGAAGGCGACTGTGCTGCCTGAATAAAAGGATGAGCCTTCAATCGCCACGCGCTCGGTAATATGGGCTAACGGTAAGTAGGATAATAATCTGTCGTCACCATTGGTACGCAGATCGCGCACTACGGCTTGGCAGGTCCAGCCATAGCTGGCAAATGTCTGAATCGCACCCTTAGGTTGACCCGTAGAGCCTGAGGTGTAAATCAGGGTCATGGTCTGATCATGCTCAGGTAATGGAGCTTCAATCAAGGGGTTGCCCATTTTGAGCAATTGTTCCCATTGATATTGAGCTGGCATGGTGTCGTAGGGCATGGCGAGACGCAGTAATTCGCCGCCGACACCGGCTTCTTGATCGGCCCAATGATCGAGCTTACCGAGGACAATCGCTTTAGCCCCACTATGCTGCAATACATAGCGAATGGTATCTGGATTCGCAGTCGGATAAATAGGAACGCTGATATAGCCGCCGTGCATCAGGGCGAGGTCGGTAATAAACCATTCGGCGCAGTTTTTAGAGAGCACGGCAATCTTATCGCCCGGCTCTAGGCCTAAATGGCGCAGTGCACCAGCGAGTTGTTGGACTTTTTCTTGTACTTCATTCCAAGTGAAATCAAGGTATTCTCCCTTGATTGGCTGGCGCAAATAAATCTCATCCCCACGCGTATTCGCCCAGTGCGCCAGCATTTCAATTGGCGTCTTAATCGCTTTATCCATAGGCAATTCCCTGTTCTTTATTGTTATTTTCACCCAACATAGGTGCCCAGTATGGCGAGTTTTGTGAGGCCGCGCAAATAGTTTGCAAGATTGTAAAATCACTAAATCTGCAAAACAGCCTAATGGGCGAGTATGAAATGAAAATGAACTTAATCACAGGTCAGAGCAGGAGCCGCAGGGCGCATTAGGCAATAAAAAAGGCGCCTAAGCGCCTTTCATATCGGTTGAAGCTTACAGCTCCATCACGCCGTCCATTTCGACTTGTGCATCCTTAGGCAGTTGCTTCACACCGATAGCGGCGCGAGCTGGGTAAGGCTGGCTGAAGTAACGGCTCATGATTTCATTCACTTTTGCGAAGTGGCTTAAGTCCGTTAGGAAGATATTGAGCTTAACGATATCGTTGATTGTGCCGCCAGCAGCGGTGCAAACGGCGGTTAAGTTTTCAAACACTTGCACTACCTGCGCCTCAAAATCATCGCTCACGATTTGCATTGTGCTTGGCACCAGTGGGATTTGGCCGGATAAATACACTGTATTGCCGACTTTAACCGCTTGAGAATAAGTGCCAATTGCCGCTGGGGCGTTTTCGGTCGCGATAATGATTTTTTCTGCCATGACGCTCTCTCTACATAAATGATCAACGATTACGGGATGTACGCAACACCTCGGGGAGTACCCGGATACGGCGCATCACGTTAGCTAAATGGATCCTGTCCTTCACCGAAATCCGCAGGTTAATCAAGTAAACGCGGCCATCGCGCTCTTCGGTGCTAAGGTTGTGAATGTTCGAGCCTTCGGCGGCGATAATCGAGGTGATCTTCGCCAGCGCGCCTTGGTGGTTAACAATTTCCACCCGCAGATTGGCTTGATATTCGACGCCTTCGACATTGTCCCACTGTACGGGAATGTATTTATCTGGCTCGCCTTGGTAACCGCGAATGTTAGCGCAGTTTTCCATATGGACGACTAAGCCTTTACCTTGGCTCACGTGGGCAATCACCGCATCACCAGGGATGGGGCGGCAGCAGTTGGCGAAGGTCACTAACATACCTTCGGCGCCGCGGATTGGCATCAGGTGAGAATCGCGGCTCTCCTGATTCTCTAAATTATCGCCAATCAAACGTTGGGCGATGACTATGCTCATGGCATTGCCAAGGCCGATGTCGGCGAGTAAGGAATTTAAATTGGCGTGCTTGGTATCGCGCACGACTTTATCAATCTGCTCAGCTGGAATGCTATCGAGCTTGGTTTTACCCAGTGCATGGTTAAGCAAACGGCGGCCAAGGGCAATAGCATCATCTGCTTTTAGGCTCTTAAGCACTTGGCGGATTTTGGCGCGGGCTTTACCCGTCACCACAAAGTTAAGCCAAGCGGCATTCGGACGCGCGCCTTTGGCGGTAATGATCTCAACGGTTTGACCGGAAATTAATGGCTGACTTAACGGATAAGCTTGGCGGTTAACGCGGGCGCCGACACAGGTATTGCCCACATCGGTGTGGACTTCATAGGCAAAGTCGACGGCAGTGGCGTTAACGGGTAATTCTAAAATTCGACCTTCGGGGGTAAATACGTAAATCTCTTCGGGAAAGAGTTCGGTTTTGACGTTTTCCACGAATTCGAAGGAGGTGCTGGCGCTCTGTTGCAGTTCCAGCAAGCTTTGCATCCACTTGCGAGCACGCACTTGCGTGGTGGTGCCTTGACCGTCAGCACCGCCTTTGTAAGCCCAATGGGCCGCAACCCCTTTGTCGGCCATTTGATCCATATCTTCGGTACGAATTTGGATCTCGACGGGCACGCCGTGTGGGCCGAATAACGAGGTATGTAGCGACTGATAACCGTTGGCTTTGGGAATAGCAATATAATCTTTAAAGCGGCCCGGACGCGGCTTGTACAAGCCGTGCATAGCACCGAGCACGCGGTAGCAAGTATCGATGGAGTCGACGATGACGCGAAAGGCGTAGATATCCATTACCTCTTGGAACTGCAGTTCCTTGCTCTGCATCTTGTTGTAGATGGAGTAGAGGTTTTTCTCGCGACCTTTGACTTTGCCTTTAATGCCCGCATCGTTTAGGCGAGTTAATACCGCAGCTTCAATGCCTTGGATGAGTTCTTTGCGGTTACCACGGGCAGCTTTAACCACTTCCTTCAACACCCGATAGCGCATCGGATAATAGGCTTGGAATCCTAAATCCTCTAACTCAGTCTTGATATTGTGAATACCGAGTCGATTGGCAATCGGTGCGTAAATTTCTAAGGTTTCGCGGGCAATGCGGCGGCGTTTATCGGGGCGCAGTGCTCCTAAGGTGCGCATGTTGTGGGTGCGATCGGCAAGCTTGATGAGAATAACGCGGATATCCTGCGTCATCGCCATCATCATTTTGCGAAAGTTTTCCGCTTGGGCTTCTTTTTTATCGCGAAATTTTAGCTTGTCGAGCTTAGACACCCCTTCAACTAACTCTGCCACTGATTCGCCAAATTGTTCGGCTAAATCCTCTTTGGTGACATAGGTATCTTCGATGGTGTCGTGCAGCAAGGCTGCCATCAGCGTCTCGTGATCGAGACGCATCTCGGCGAGGATGCGGGCAACCGCAACCGGATGGGTAATATAAGGTTCGCCGCTGGTGCGCATTTGCCCTTCATGGGCATCACGCGCAACTTGGTACGCCTGCTTGAGCAATTCTACCTGTTCAGGTTCTAAGTAACCGGAAGCAGACTCCTTTAGACCTTCAAACAGATACAAGTGGCAGCTCTCCTTTACCCAAACAGGTGTGACTCAATTAGACTTATAGTGAACGGCCTTCAGCGATGGCTGCAACAGCTGCGATTTCAGCTGCTTCACGCTCACGCACTGATTGACGCTCGTCAGCATCTAAAGTGTGAGCATTCACTAAACCTAGTTCGATTTCACGCAGGGCGATAACCGTTGGCTTGTCGTTCATCTCTTCAACCATAGGGTCTTTACCCTGCACGGCGATTTGGCGAGCACGACGCGCCGCAACCAGGATCATATCAAAACGGTTGCCGATTTGTTCTACGGCGTCTTCTACAGTTACGCGAGCCATGTGTTGAAACTCCAGTTTATCTAGGGAAAAAATGACGCAAAATTGTACACTATGACAGTTAGCCTGCCAACAGATCGTTAAGCATATCATTTTGCGCGTGGATCTGACTAGCACCCGTTAAGCGTTGGCTGCGAATGATCGCCCGCAGATCGGCCAGTGCTGTGTCAAAATCGTCATTGACGATAATAAAATCATATTCTTTATAGTGTGACATTTCAGAAACCGCCTGTGCCATACGGCTGGCGATCACTTCCAGGCTGTCTTGACCACGGCCGGTCAGACGACGCTCTAACTCATCCCTTGAGGGCGGCAGAATAAATACTCCAATGGCCTCAGGCATCACGGCTTTAACTTGTTGGGCGCCTTGCCAGTCGATATCGAGGAAAACATCGATACCTTGAGTCAAAGTGTGCTCAATGACGTGGCGTGACGTGCCATAGTAGTTACCGAACACTTCGGCCCACTCGAAAAAGGCATTTTGCTCGATCAGCGCTTTAAATTCTTCAACATTAACAAAATGGTAGTGCTGACCATTCACTTCGCCGGGGCGAGGCGCACGGGTAGTGTGCGACACTGAAACCTGCATGTCGGCGGGTTTGTCTTTCAGCAGCGCCGAAATCAGCGAGGATTTACCAGCACCACTCGGGGCTGAAACAATAAATAAATTTCCGCGTGCGGTCATGAGCAAAATATCCAGTTGGTTAACGCAAGAAGGGCCCAGAAAGCCGAGCATTATACAGATTTTGACCTTAAAAACGCTAGGGCTAGTTAGCCGGCAATTGTAGTCTATGACGGTTTTTATTGAAGGATGTTATCCTGATTGACAAATTTCACTCTTCACCGTTACTACGTGTACCAAGGTTTGAAATCACAGCGTTTAGACACAGAGCCGTTGACCTGAGATTTAAGCCTGATTTAGTTTTAGATGGATATTATCGGCATTTTTATCCGTCTAGCGCCTTATTGCACTGACAATTGCGGCTAAATTCGTTACGCTCGTGCCTATGCGACATTGAGAGTCGTGTGCGCTAGGATTATTTCACTATAAAGGAAGGGTCGTGCTGTTAAAATCTCTTTTCTGCCTTCATGGGCGTGATTCCCGTCCCCGCTTTGTGGCCATCAGTGTTGGTGTGTATTTGGGCATATCACTGGCTGTCGCCGCGTTTGGGCCGAACTTTTTAATGTATCTTTTAGCGCTAGTGGGCTTACCTTTGCTCGCCCTTACGGCGCTGCGCCGCTTAAATGATGCGGCTAAGCCTAAGGCCTTGGTTGCGGTGTTTATCCTGCCGCTACTGATTTTACTGGCGCTGTATATAGTGGCTGCGCCGCCCGTAGTCGCCATTCTAGGGCTGGTCTTGGGCGCTGGAGCGACCTTTTGGGGCACACGTTTAACCTCTCCCACGTTAGTGGAGTATCGTTTTGGCTATTATGGCCCAGCTTTAGATATCCCAACCTCGCAGGCCGTTCCCCGTCGCCGAGTCGAGCCCGTATTAACACCAAAGGCTGCAGCGGCACAGAGTGCCACTGTCTCCCATGCTGCGCCGGATATTCCGGTATCGACAGAGGCCGAAACCTATTCCCATACTGAGCCTACGAGTACTTCCCCCGTTGTGGACGCCGAGTTGGATGCCTTACGTCAAGATGAGCTGCGTTTCGATGCGTTAACGAAAATGACGCAAAATCCAGCTGACTTTGTCGTGCAAGATGCGTTACTCGAGGGCCACGCCGATTTTCGTCCTGCCAATCAGAGCCTAGTCGAACAAACTCGTATCGACATCGCCGATGTGGATTTAGCCCAAGTCGATTTACAGGGCGCGGAGTTTAAACGCGCACCGCTCGACCCTGCCGAGCACAGTGATGAGCCAGTATGGCGTTTCGATCCCGATGAAGATACCGCAGCCTTTAACGATACTGAGCATGCTGAAGAAGTGCGTCGTCGCCGCGCCGAGGCGAAAGAGTCGGGCTCGATGACAGAGCTGTTTAGAGGGGTTGCCGAGTTTTTCGCTCCTTATCGACGTTTTATTAAGTTGCCTTCTTTACCTAAGCTTGAGCGTCGTTATTGGTTGCCCGTCGGCGGTGGGGTGGGCGCTGTGTTGTTAGTCTTACTTGTATGGGGATTATGGCCCAATAGTGATGAGTCACAGGATGAGGAGGCTGCTCCTATCGTGCCTTCTGCGCCTATTGCCGCAAGCGATCGTGTAACCTTAGATATGCCCGATGGCTTTTCGGTGGCGTTAGAGCAAGATGTGTTAATTATTCGCTGGTTAGGCGAACGTGGTAAGCCGCAAAACCTGTGGTCTATTGCCACGGCTAAGGGCGATAAGAGTTGTAGTGCGCTGGTGTTTAATAATGGCACTGAGTATCGCACTATCAGCGTGGACTTGCTTGCCGATTCTGCAACGGAGGCGCGTTTCACGCCGCTGGATACCGCCAGTATCATCACAGATCTAGCTCGCCGTGGCAGCATTGGTTTGTGTGGTTACAAGTTCAGCCTCAAGGGCAGCCAAGCGGTTTTAGAGCCTAATCGCAATTTTGGTAATTATTTAGCCCGTTAAATCGATAAAATTCTAGTCAGGACTAGAGGGGTAGATTACACTTTTGCTCCTCTTTTTCTCCAATCTTGTTTTAAATGTGCTCGCAAAGCCGATTGCGGCGAGGTTCGGGAAAATATCTTTAATACGAACTGAACATTAATCCCACATGAATACAGATTTGACCTTAGTCATTATGGCGGCAGGGCTAGGTAGTCGTTTTGGCGGCGATAAGCAATTGGCCTCCCTCGGTCCTGCGGGCGAACCCATGTTGGTGTTATCGATACAGTCGGCGATCCGCAGTGGATTTAAGCGTGCCGTGCTGGTTATCCGCCCCGAATTGGAAGCGGAACTCCGCGAGCTGTTGATACGCTTTTTGCCGACGGACTTTGAGTATCACTTCTGTTATCAGTCGCTCACCGATTTGCCTGCCGAAGCGCAGCTTGCGGATGTGAGCCATCGTTTAAAGCCTTGGGGAACGGTTCATGCCCTGTGGTGCGCCCGCGATTGTGTTAATGGGCCAATGGCGGTGATCAATGCCGATGATTTTTACGGCGACAGCGCCTTTGCTTCTTTAGCGAAGGGATTAACCGCCAGACCTAACGACTGGATGATGGTGGCTTATCCGATTGGGCTGACCTTGTCCGAGCACGGCGGTGTTAATCGTGGCTTATGCCAAGTGGAGCAGGGGCAACTGCGCTCAGTCGCCGAATGGTTGAATATTCAAGCCCAAGATCATGGTTTTATCGGTGAAGGCCCTGAGGGATTGGCACCGCTTCCTTCGCAGTCGCTGGTCTCTATGACCTGTTGGGGCTTCTCGCCAAGCATATTTGATGTTATTAAACGTGAATTAATCGAATTTATCGAACAACAAGGCCAATTGCCTAAGTCTGAATGCTATTTGCCCGCCGTGGTTCAGGCAGGAATTGAGCAAGGTGTGCCCGTATTTGTCTATGTGGCCAGCGAACCTTGGCTCGGTGTGACCTATCCGCAGGATACTGTCTGGGTAAAGCAAAAATTAATGGAGTTATTGAGTGATAAAACTCATTAGGCAGTCTGTGTTGCCTCATTTTGGAATTGAAGCTGACGAGGCAAAAATCTCAGCGTTAGGGAATGGTCATATTAACGATACCTTGTTAGTGCGTTGGCCTTCGGGTGAATTAGTGCTGCAACGTATTAACACCCAAGTGTTTAAGACGCCGCAGGCATTGGTAAGTAATGCGGATAAGATAAGCCATCATTTATGCGCCAAGGCATTACAACAGCAATATGGTCTTCAAGTGGTGAGTCCGTGTCTTACTCAAGAGGGTGAGCTGGCGATCGACTTAGGTGAGCAGGGATTTTGGCGTGCCATCAGTTATTTGCCCCACAGTTTAAGTATTGAAGTAGTGAAGTCTGAAGCCGAAGCCGAAATGGCGGCTAAGGCCTTTGGTCATTTTGCCTGTGCTTTGAGTGATTTCGATGCCACTCAGCTTGAGGATGTGATCCCGCAGTTCCACCATTTGCCGGGACGGATGGAAATGCTGCGCCAAGCGGTGCAACAGGATAAAGCCAAGCGGTTGGATTTATGCCGTAACTGGGTCGATTACGCCCTGTCACAGCAGAGTTTATTAGATGAGCTAGCTGAGATTTCGCCACAGCTCCCGCTGCGTATTTGCCATAACGACACTAAAATCAACAATATGCTGTTTGATAAGCGCGACATGTCTAGCATGGCAATTATCGACCTCGATACGTGCATGAAAGGGCATTTGATGTATGACTTTGGCGATATGGTGCGTACCTTCTGTTCGCCTGAAGCCGAAGATTCGACCGCCCTTGATAATGTTAAAGTGCGCCAATCAATCTTTGCCGCCATTTGCCGTGGTTATTTAAGTGAACTGGGCGAAGTACTAACAGAAGTCGAAAAACGTAGCCTCTGGCTCGGGGCGCGAGTGATTTGCCTGATGATCGGCGTGCGTTTTTTAACGGATTATCTCAATGGCGACGTGTATTTCCATGTGCACCGTGAGGGGCACAACCTGGATAGAGCGGCGAATCAATTTACCTTGTATCAAAGCCTGTTAGATCAAGAAGCCGAGTTAAAGGCTTGCTTCTAGCCCTAATTAAACGCCCCATTTGGGGCGTTTTGTTTTTGGCTTATATACGACATAATTGCAATATCAAACCCTTTAGTCTCATATGGATTTGGCTTGGAATGGGCACCCTCGAAGCTCCCACTGCATTAACGTGTTCGCGCCGTAGCGCTAGAAATCTCTGGTTAAGATGCACCCTGCGTCGCTCGCAGCAGGAAGCCGTGGCTTCGTCGATGATGACGGCGACGAGCGATAACTTTTTTAATGCTTACGCAATTTTTCTCGGTGCCAGTCTTGCACAAATGGGCTTTGTTACAGGCTTGCCACAGCTTTTTGGGGCGATGTCGCAGCTGGTTTCGGTCTGGTTAGCGAGTCACTTTTCCCGCCGTAGTTTTATCGTCTACTGCGCAGCTTTGCAGGCGTTGGTGGTATTGGGAATGGGCGCGTTAGCGGCCTTTCGCCCCGAGCATGCGGTATGGATATTTATCGCGCTCGCCGTGGGATATCACGGGTTTATCAATCTTATCCAACCCCATTGGCGTGCTTGGATGGGGTCTATTGTGCCCGAGCGTCGCCGTGGCGCCTTCTTTGCGGCGCGCACCCGCTTAACCATGGGCGCATCCTTAAGCGTATTTTTTGTGGGCGGTGGCATTCTTACCCTTACTGATTCGCTGCAAATGGCCTGGTTAGGTTTTACCTTGCTGTTTTCGATAGCGGGCATGGGGCGTTTTGTTTCGGCTTGGTTGTTACTGCAAATGCACGACCCGGACCCGCGCGAAGCCAAGCAGCGGGGCGTATTTATCCAAACTATCCGCAATTTTCGCGGAGCATGGAAAGATAAAACTTTTCGCCAATACAGCCTATTTGTAGCCAGTATGCAGGCGATGGTGGCCATCTCAGCGCCGTTTTTCGCCGTGTATATGCTGGAAGATTTGAAGTTTAGTTACATTGAATTTGTGCTAGCCAGTGTGGCATCGATAGCGACTCAGTTTGTTACGCTGAAGTTTTGGGGGCGATTTAGCGATCAATTTGGTAATCGTTTGGTGATGATTATCACCAGCTGCATGATCCCAAGCTTGCCGTTATTATGGCTGTTTTCCGATAACTATCTGTATATTCTCCTCATTCAGGCATTTTCGGGCCTAGCGTGGAGCGGATTTACCCTGAGCACAGCCAATTACCTTTATGATATTCGTCCCTTTCGCAGTGATTTTGCGACCTACGCGGCGCTGCAAGCGTCACTCAGTGCTGGGTTGGTGTTTGTGGGGGCCATGGTCGGCGGCACGATAGCCTCCCATGCGGCGGACTTTTTAGTCTGGTCGGGTTGGAATAGCTGGCTCAGTAGCCCGATTTTTGTGGTGTTTTTGGTGTCGACCATACTGCGCGCATTCGTGACGCTGTGGTTTATTCCGCGCTCGGTCGAACCTAAAGTCAGGCCTAGGCCGCAGTTGCTGCAGCTTATCTTCCGTATCCGCGGTTTTAACGCGATTTCGGGCGTGAGTCTCGACTGGTTAACTGTGGTAAAACGCCGAAATAACCCTGATTAGCTTTACTACCCGTTAGGGTTTTAAAGCTTATAATCGAAGAACTTACGTTTTTCAGGCCCCGAGGCATTAGCGCTGATCTTATTCGGATGTTTATATTCATCCCAACTGGCGACATTGCGGCCGACATTGAGTTTAGGAAAATTCTGTTGGTTTTCGGCGCTGGCTAATCCGATAAATGCTAATAGCTGGCCGAGGGCGCCTTGCTGACTCACATCCAGCGATAAGAAGTCATCTCGGCTGGCAAAATAGTCGAACACGCTTTGTTTATGGCGCAGATAACAATCGATAAGATGTTGTGTATCTTGCGGGTTTTCAACCAAACCGACACCAAAGCTATGGCGAAAACTGCGCTTCATAATCGGGTGGAATCGGCCGGTTTGTGCATCTAAATGTGGTAGCATTCGACTGAGTAACATCTGCATCGACGGCACCCAAGACTCTAGCTCTCGGTCAAGATAGACAAACTTGGCTTTGGGGAATAATCCATCCAACTGTTTGAAATCGCTAAAACAAGGCGCATCGGAAATCGCATCCGCCAGCATAAAGGCTTCTTTGGTAAACGCCATATGCGCCACTTTTAAGCCTTGTTCCAATAACGCCACACTCACGCTCGTCGTCCCAGTGCGGGGCAGCCCTATGATAATCAGCTTATTGACGAATTCAGGATGAGAATGCTGTGAGGACATAGACAATGGCTCTTAGTGAATGCGTGTGGCGCGATGAAAGTGCCGCGCAGTATATCTTAGTGAGCGTGATTTGTCGGTAGTTGAGGATCTGTCTACTGCGCAAGCTTTGGGATTTACTTCCGGCGCATTTTTAAAGACGCTTAGTCGGCATTTGCCAGTTTATCCCGTAAAAACTCAATCAATACCGTTACTTTGGTTGGGAGGTATTTTCGCTGTGGATACACGGCATAAATGCCATGTTCGGGTAGCGGATAGTCTGTAAGTAACGTTTGTAAACGCCCTGCCTGTAGATCGGACTCAACAATAAAGCGTGGTAGGTTGGCGATACCGAGGCCATCGAGACAGGCTAGATGGATGGCATCACTATTATTAACTTGATAGTTCCCTTTGGGTTGGATGCGTTGCATGCCATCGGGACTAAGGAAGCTCCATTCCACACCATCTTGAAAGTAACTGTAAAACAAGCAGTTGTGCTGAGTTAGCTCGCTAGGAACTATGGGTAAACCGTGCTGCGCTAGATATGCGGGGGACGCGCAAATCACGCTCACACAAGGGGCAATTTTGCGAGCGATAAGGCTGGAGTCGGGCAGTTCGCCAATTCGAATGGCCAGATCGAAGCCGCCTGCGATTAAATCAGTGGTCTTATCATCCATTTGCATTTGTAGCTGAATATTGGGGTAACGTTTTAAAAATTCAGCGATTAAAGGTGCAATATACAAGCGGCCAAACACCATAGGCACGGAAATTCGCAAATTGCCTTTAGGAACTTGCTGCAATTCGGAGATGGCATCCAATCCTTCTTGGGTGAGCTGCACGGCGGGGCGAATATATTCGAAATAGCGCGCGCCAGCATCCGTTAGGCTCAAACTGCGAGTGGTGCGTTGTAACAGTTGAATCCCTAAGTGTTGCTCCAACTGTGTGATTCGTTTGCTGATGGCTGATTTACTCAGCCCGAGTTTTTGTCCCGCAGCGGAAAAGCTACCGCATTCCACCACAGTGACGAAAATGGGCAGGGCGGAAAAATGTTCCATATGCGCTCCATCCTTTTTAAGCTAGATTGCTGAATTACCATTGGATTTTAATCCGTCTTTGACTTGACTCTCTGAGTGATAGGTAGAGTGTATTTACTGTTGAGTTATGCTCAACGATAGGTTGTATTAGTACGGTATTATCAATCATAGGCAAAAACTGTAGACTATTTTGCAACAAAAAACGCGTCCCCACTAATAGAACCTTGATCAGGTTCTGCAAGTTCGTTACCCCATGTTGAATGATGGCCAGCTTTATCTCGGGTCGAGTTAATCTGGTACTGTGTAGCGGTTTTTCTATATTGTGAGTGTGCGGGATTCTTAGAATTTTACTGATTGATCAGTGCATTTTATCTTTCGTTAGGAGTGTTATCTTGTCCTCAAGCCAAACTCATTTCACGGCCACACCCTATACTTGGGTGCTTTTCGATGCCGATGAAACCCTATTTTATTTCGATGCCTTTGCAGGGCTTAAACTGATGTTTGCAGGTTTTGGGGTCGATTTTACTCAAGCCGATTTTGATGAGTATCAGTTAGTTAACAAACCGCTTTGGGTCGATTATCAAGATGGCAAGATCACCGCCGCTGAGTTGCAGACCACACGTTTCAAACCTTGGGCTATCAAACTCGATGTCGATCCTCAAGTGCTCAATAGCGCTTTTTTAGCTGCTATGGCTGAAATTTGTTCTCCTCTACCCGGCGCCCGTGAATTACTGGCCGCGCTGCAGGGAAAAGCCAAAATGGGGATCATCACCAACGGTTTTACTGAGCTACAAACCGTGCGTTTAGCGCGTACAGGCTTACAGCATCATTTTGATATTTTAGTGATTTCAGAAAAAGTCGGTATGGCTAAACCCGATGTAGGCATCTTCGAGCATGCCTTTGAATTAATGGGCCATCCTGAGCGTGAACAAGTATTGATGGTGGGTGATAACCCACATTCTGACATTCAAGGGGGTATCAATGCGGGATTTCACACCTGTTGGTATAACGTCCATGGACACGCCGCTCCCGCAGGCATCCGCCCCCACTTTCAAGTTGCCTCCCATCATGAGCTACAGCAGAAGTTAATGTCGTTACTCGGCTAACGCCCTGAAACCCAAAAGCCCTTTAAAAGGGCTTTTGGGTTTAGATAACACAAACAAAGCTATTCCACATTCTGGATCTGCTCGCGCATCTGTTCGATCAAAACTTTAAGTTCCACTGCGGCTGAAGTGATTTCAGTGCTGATAGATTTTGAGGCAAGGGTGTTAGATTCGCGGTTAAATTCCTGCATCATAAAATCTAAACGGCGACCTTCGCTGCCGCCTTTTTTGAGGATGCGGCGCGCTTCGCTGACATGGGCTTCGAGGCGATCCATTTCTTCGGCCACATCTTGTTTCTGTGCCAGTAGCACCATCTCTTGCTCGATGCGGGCTGGGTCGAGTTCACCTTTGATTTCTGCAAGGCGGTTGGTTAACTTTTCACGCTGATATTCCATCACTTTTGGCATATGTTCACGTACGATGGCGATTTGCTCGCTCACGCCATCTAAGCGGCTTAACAGCATATCTTTGATAGCTGCGCCTTCGCGACCACGGGCTTCGATAAATTGATCGATAGCTAAGTCGAATGCGGTCATTAAATCGGCGCCAATGGCATCCATATCTTGCTCTGCACTTGAGAGCACGCCTGGCCAGCGCAAAATATCGGTGAGGTTGACTTCGCCTTGTCCGGCTTCCTGTTTTAACCAGCTCGCGGCGTCTAGCAGCTGTTTAGCTAATCCTTGATTTAATTTCAGTTCGTTATTGCTGTTGTCGGCTAACTCGTAGCGTAAATTGACTTCGACTTTACCACGGCTTAAGCGTTTACGCAGGCGGTCACGCAGTACTGGCTCGAAGCTGCGGAATTGTTCTGGCAGACGCAGGTAGGTTTCGAGGTAACGCTGGTTGACTGAGCGAATTTCCCAAGAGGCGGTGCCCCATTGTGCTTTGTGCTCGATGCGAGCGTAGGCTGTCATGCTTTGGATCATGGGATTGTCCTAATGGTTGAATCGTCATATTGATAGGCGATTATAGAGTCAATGGCTTTAGGATTAAAGGCATACAGTATACTGCTAAGGGAAAGCTTGCATTGCGGGCCGAGGAGTTTGTCAGAGAATTGCCCTAGGCATGGCATCCTCAGGCACAAATCCCTATAATATGCAGCCAAAATCAGTCAATGACTCAGAATACAGGAATCTCGCATGCGTCCAAGTAATAGAACGCCAGCACAAACACGTCCCATCACTATCACTCGCCAGTTTACGGCCCACGCCGAAGGTTCTGTGTTAGTGGAATTTGGCGAAACGAAAGTGCTTTGTACCGCCAGTTTTACTGAGGGTGTGCCACGTTTCCTTAAAGGTCAGGGACAAGGCTGGGTTACGGCGGAATACGGTATGTTGCCACGTTCAACCCACAGCCGTATGGACCGTGAAGCGGCTCGCGGTAAGCAATCTGGTCGTACTCAAGAGATCCAACGCCTGATTGGTCGTGCACTGCGTGCCTGTGTCGATATGAAAGCCCTTGGCGAAAACACAATCGTTATCGATTGTGATGTGATCCAAGCCGATGGCGGTACCCGTACCGCGTCTATTACAGGTGCCTGTGTGGCATTAGTGGATGCGCTGAACTGGGCGCGTGGTAAAGGCATCATTAAATCTAACCCGCTTAAGTTCTTGATTGCTGCAGTCAGTGTAGGTATCTACAACGGTGAAGCGATTAGCGATTTAGAATATATCGAAGACAGCGCCGCTGAAACCGATATGAACGTGGTCATGACAGAAACCGGTAAGATTATTGAAATTCAAGGCACAGCCGAAGGTGAGCCGTTCAGTCACGAAGAATTAATTGAGCTACTTGGTTTAGCTAAAAACAGCATTCGCGAAATCGTTGATGTGCAGAAAGCTGCATTGAATTGATTTTCTTTAAAAAGCCCCGTAATGGGGCTTTTTATTAACTTTAAAAATTTCTGTTACCCAACAAAAAAGCAAAACGTTAAAGTCGTAAGGAGAGATTGTGAAAGCCTATCAACGTGAGTTTATTGAATTTGCCCTAGAGCGTCAGGTGCTGCGATTTGGCGAGTTTACCCTTAAATCGGGCCGTATCAGTCCTTACTTCTTCAATGCTGGTCTATTCAATACGGGTCGTGATTTAGCACGTTTGGGTCGTTTTTATGCTGCGGCGTTAGTGGACTCAGGCATAGAGTACGATCTGTTATTTGGTCCTGCCTACAAAGGCATCCCAATTGCGACCACTACGGCGGTAGCACTGTGTGAACACCACGATATAGACATTCCATACTGCTTCAACCGTAAAGAGAAAAAAGACCACGGTGAAGGCGGAAGTCTAGTGGGTAGCGAACTTAAAGGTCGTGTGATGCTGGTGGACGATGTGATCACTGCAGGTACGGCTATTCGTGAGTCGATGGAAATCATCGAGGCTCATCAGGCGCAGCTTGCTGGCGTATTAATCGCGCTGGATAGACAAGAGAAGGGCAAGGGCGAACTGTCAGCAATCCAAGAAGTTGAGCGCGATTTTGGTTGCGGTATTGTAGCGATTATCAAGCTTGCGGATCTGATCAGCTATCTGTCAGAAAAACCAGGTATGGAAGCGCAATTGGCGGCGGTGAGTCAGTACCGTGAGCAATATGGCATCGAGGCCTAAGCAAGGGCTAAGTTCGTTATAAACCGCTAAAACAAAAACGCTGCAATTCATCAAGAATGGCAGCGTTTTTTTATGCACTGATTAAATCTAACAGCTTATTTGGGCTGATTTAAAAACTCGGCACGGGTGGCGGGGTTAGATTTAAAAATTCCCCCTAAGGCGGTGGTCGTGGTGGAGCTGGTGGAGTCCATCACGCCACGGGATTTTACGCAGTAATGTACCGCATCCATTTTTACCGCAACATCTTTGGTTTCAAGCAAGGTTTGTAGGGCAACGAGGACTTGTTGAGTTAAGCGCTCTTGCACCTGTGGGCGCTGGGAGAAGAAACGCACTATGCGGTTAATCTTTGATAAACCAATAATTTTTTTACGCGGAATATAAGCAATAGTCGCTGTGCCATCGATAGTGACTAAGTGATGTTCACAGGTACTGGTCAGGCTGATATCTTGCACGCGCACCATCTCATCGAAGCCCATTTTGTTATCAATTACGGTGATCTTCGGGAAGTTTTCATAGTCTAAGCCGGAGAAAATTTCGTCGACATACATTTTTGCGATGCGGCGCGGAGTATCGGCAAGACTGTCGTCAGAAAGATCCAGTGACATCAGTGTCAGGATTTCCTTCATATGGAATTCAATCTTGTCCTTACGCTCATCCGGGGTAAACACATTGGGGAGCATGGGGGTTTCAAGTCCGCGTTCTTGTAGGGCGGCTTGTACTTTTACTGCTGCTTCACTTAATGCCATCTTATCCTCCACTACTGCAGTAGCGGCTATCACTGAAAACCTAGCACCCTAAACTGAGTTTGTACAATGGGTGAACTCAGGTAGAAATCGACTCGTTCTTATCTGGACAAGAACAAGGTGGGGGAGAATAGCGCGAATTGCGGATAATTCATACCAAAAAACGCTCACGCTGAAGATGAAAAAGCCGATAATCCTTATCGATTATCGGCTCCTTAGGGCGCTAAAACATCATTATCTTGATGACGATAGCGATTATTTTAGCGAGTACTAAAGTTTTAAGTTGGTTTTTAAGAAGCTCAGCATCTGATCGTAATACTTGGCCCTGTGGCTATCGTCATAAAAACCGTGACCTTCGTTATCCATCACCAGTTTTTGGTAGGGATATTTGTGGGCTTTTAGCGCTTTTTCGAGTGATTCGAGTTGTTCAATTGGCGCTCGCTCATCGTCACCGCCGTGCACCAATAAAAGGTTCGCTTTTAACTTGGCAACGTTCTCAGAGGGCGACATTGCCTTTAGGATGGCTTTGTCTTGGCCGAGTACATCTTTAAGGTAGCTTGTTCCTGAACGTGTTCTGGCGACATCACCTTCATCAAACATCAGTTCGAGGTCATAAACCCCAGCCATGCCCACGGCGCACTTAAACATATCGGGGGCTAATATCGCGCTTTGTAGAGCACTATAGCCACCAAAACTGGCGCCGGCGATACACACACGTTCCTTATCGGCAAAGCCTTGGTCAATCACGTACTGAGTTGCGTCGATAATGTCGTGCTGAATATCTGAGCCCCACTTTTGATAGCCAGCTTGCTCGAAATGCTCGCCATAACCACCTGAGCCGCGGAAGTTAACCTGTAACACTGCCATACCATTTTGGGCGAGCAATTGATTTTGTGGGTCAAATCCCCACCAATCACGAATGCCATGTGGGCCACCATGGGGATTCACGATCAAAGGTAAATTTTTGGCTTCTTTGCCATAGGGTAAGGTTAAATAACCATGGATTTTCTGGCCATCGCGGTTAGTGAAACTAATAGGCTTAACCTCCGCCATTTCTTCTGGGTCGAGCCATTTACGGGCGGCGGCTAGATACTCCAGCTTGAGCTTTTTCGTATCAAACAAGTAGTAATCACCAGGATTGCGATCGTTAAATGCAATCACCACCAATTGTTCGCCATTACGGGTTTCGCTGACGATTTGCACTTGGTGCCCTGGCAGGGCGGCGAGTAAATCCTTAAGCAGTTTGGCATGGTTATCGTTGTTATCGACGAAGGCATAACTTGGATAACCATTTTCAAACTCAACGGCATACAGTTGTTTGTTTGTACCATTGATCCAGAAGTTACTTGGATCGACCACTTCATCTTGAATGATTTCCGCTTTATCGCCTGTTTCTAGGTTGATGCGATAGACGCCTAAGGTTTCGTTACCCACTCGGCCTGCGGCGTAAATGTTATTTTTATTATCGGCGAAGGAGATGGGCCTAAAATCGCTTAAGCCAAGGTTGAGTTTGTCGGTATTCACCCATTCGCCATCTTTGCGGTAAAAAACTTTAGTGATGTTTTTGCTGTCTTCCCCTGCTACAAAGCGGACTTCACCCTCATGGTCTGTCATAAAGCGAGCTCGGCCAATGGGGGAGCCTGTAATGCGCTTACGTGTGCCGTTAAACAGGTCGACGCGGTAGACATCCTGCAACAATTCAAAGTTTAAGCTCGATTCACTATTCCAAGGAATCGCATTGACCAGCATATAACGCTCATCATCAGGCAGGGGATCGAGAATAAAGGCGGTGGCGCGCATTGGGGTGTTTTTCTTGATATTCGATCCGGTTTGTTGCTCGCCGCTGTTATAGCCGAATAGATAGGCTTTGCGGGAACCATCGGCGTTGACCGCCATTAATTCGCCGTAGTATTGGGGCACATCGGTCCACCCCTTAAGGTATTCTTTTGCCAGTACGATGCGTTCGCTATTGGCCCATTCATAAGTGCCTACCTGGGCATTGCTCGGGAAGCGAATCGCGTTGAGTAGCTTTTTGGTTTGAGCATCAAGAACTAAGAGTACATTCTTACCTTCGACACTAGTGATAGCACTTAAGTACTTGCCGGTAGGCGAGATTTTTACATTAGAGTACTCATCCCCGCGACTGAATAACTGGGATTGGGATAAGGCATTTGTCGCCGAATTTTCGGCCGCAAATATGCTGAAAGGCATAATAGGCAAGCAAATTACGGCCAACGCAGCAAATGGCAAAGATTTCATCTGACATCCTTGTAATATTATTGTGGTTTTTGTTTTGGAAATGTTTGCTCGAGATTAAAACAAAAGCAATACTGATACAAGGAGTAGGGGATAAAACAAAGGACGGTGATTACCGTCCTTTGTATTGAAAAATCATTAGCTTTGTAACAGCTGATGCTGAATAAAGCGCCATTGTTCGTCGAAGTGTTGCGTCGGTTTGAGTTTAAACTCACTGCGCACAAATTGGGCGATTCGACCTTCGGCAAACGCTAACAGGAGATTGGCTAAAATTGCTTCATCTAAGTTAAAGCCTTTGCCTTCACGTAGGGTCTTTTCCCGCAGAATTTGCTTAAGTTGGGTTTCGATTTTGGCAAATAAGCTGCTGATACGACTGCGTAGACGCTCGTTTTCACCTAAGAGTGCATCACCATTGAGTACCCGAGAGATCCCTGGGTTGCGCTCGGCGAAAATCAACAACAGTTGTAGCACTAATTGGCAGCGTCTCATGGTATCTTTTTCATCGTCCATGATGATGTTGATACGCGAGAGTAATGACTCTTCAATAAACTCAATTAACCCTTCAAACATCCGTGCCTTACTCGGAAAGTGGCGATAGAGTGCCGCTTCCGATACGCCCACTTCAGAGGCGAGCTTAGCGGTGGTAATACGTTGCCCTGGGCTGGTTTCTAGCATTTGCGCTAGGCATTGCAGTATGTGTTCACGACGATTAATTTTTGGGCTTACAGCCATTGCAGTATCCTTCGCTCAATAATGATTCAGGTTATTTGGTGCCAGAATGGCCAAATCCACCTTCACCACGATCTGAGCTGTCGAACTCATCAACGAGTTTGAATTGTGCTTGTACTACGGGGACAAACACCAGTTGTGCGAGACGATCACCAATTTCTAAGGTAAATGGCGCATCGCTTCTGTTCCAGCAAGAGACCATCAAGGGGCCCTGATAATCGGAATCGATAAGCCCAACTAGATTGCCGAGTACGATACCGTACTTATGACCAAGGCCTGAACGGGGCAGAATCACAGCGGCAAGGCTAGGATCTGCAACATGGATGGCAATACCCGTTGGGATTAACTGAGTCTCACCTGGGGCTATCGTCATTGTGGTATCTATCATGGCGCGAAGATCCATTCCCGCGCTGCCAGGTGTGGCATAGGCGGGCAGGGGAAATTCAGAACCAATACGAGAATCGAGGATCTTTAATTCAATCGGTGTTTTCATCTATTTTGTTTTTTCTTTCACTATCAACGAAAGTAATTGCCGAGCCAACGTGAGTTTATCGGTAGCAGGCAAATCTTGACTACCCTGTGGCCAGAACACACGTAGGGCATTGGCATCGGCATTAAAGCCTAGACCAGCAACGGATACATCGTTTGCGGCGATCATATTCAAATTTTTGCGTTTGAGTTTATCGCGTGCGTAGGTTTCTACATCATGGGTTTCGGCGGCAAATCCCACCACAAAGGGACGGTTTGCCAAGCTTGCGACCGTCGCTAAGATATCAGGATTCCTCACCAGCGCAAGTTGCATTTCTTCGGCGGACTTTTTGATCTTACAATCTGCAATATCGCTGACGCGATAGTCGGCAACTGCGGCGCAGCCGATAAAAATATCTTTTTTATCAACGTTATCCATAACAGCGTCGAGCATATTTTGGGCTGACTCGACATCGATTCGCGTTACCCCTTCTGGCGTGGCTAAATTTACCGGTCCTGAGACCAAGGTCACAGCGGCGCCCATGTCGGTGGCGGCTTTCGCCAAGGCGAATCCCATTTTGCCAGAGCTGTGATTAGAGATATAACGTACGGGATCGATGGGTTCTCGGGTTGGACCCGCGGTGATAAGCACCGACTGGCCTGCGAGTGGTTGAGTCTCTTGTTCAGCATAGACATCTTTTGTTGCAAAAAAGCGGCTCGCCAGCTCAGCAATTTCAAGCGGTTCGAGCATTCGGCCGGGCCCCACTTCGCCGCAGGCTTGGCTGCCACTGGCGGGACCCCACAGAGTATAACCTCGACCTTGTAAACTCGCTAAATTCGCTTGGGTTGCGACATTGCGATACATCTGCTGATTCATTGCCGGACATAGGGCGATAGGCGCTTCAGTCGCAAGGCAGGTGGTCGTGATAAGCTCATCAGCCATGCCGGCGTTGATCCGTGCCAGTAAATTCGCGGTTGCAGGAGCAATAATCACCAAATCAGCCCAGCGTGCTAACTCAATATGGCCCATCGCCGCTTCGGCGGCAGGATCGAGTAAGCTTGATGCCACGGGATGTCCTGATAAGGCTTGCAAGGTGAGTGGGGTAATAAACTCCATGGCACTCTGGCTCATCACCACACGTACATCAAAGCCGCGTTCTTTTAAGCGGCGCACTAAATCCGCACTTTTGTAGGCCGCAATGCCGCCACCAATACCTAGTAGGACGTTTTTCGTTATCAGGCTCACAGACATCATCCGAGATTGAAATAATGTTGCCAACCATACCACAAAGCGACTAATTGGCGTGACTGTCCCAGTTCAAAAAATCTCGTCCATACTTGGTAAAGTGAAAATACACGCAGACAGGGAGGTCGCATGGCTATTAAGGATTGGCCCGAGGGTGAAGGGCCGCGGGATAAATTATTAGTAAAAGGCGCTGCCCATCTCTCAGATGCCGAATTACTGGCTGTTTTACTGCGTAATGGGTTGAGCGGGTTGAATGCGGTCGACCTTGCGCGCTCACTTATTCATGAATTTGGTGGATTAAGAAGCTTACTTTGCGCACCAAAGCATCAGGTGTGTCGACTTCCGGGCGTGGGACCTGTAAAATACGCCCAGCTTCAAGCCGCGGCTGAATTAGCGAGGCGTGTGGCACAAGAAAACCTGCAGAGAGGTCAGGTTTTGACAAATCCCGATTTAACTCGGGATTATTTAATGAGACAATTAGCTGACCGCTCCTATGAAGTGTTCGCAATTTTGCTGCTGGATAGCCAGCATAGAGTGATTCAGTTCGTCGAATTATTCCGCGGAACAATAGATTCAGCTTCGGTATATCCACGTGAAGTGGTGAGCTTAGTGCTGGAGAAAAAGGCTGCTGCCGTCATAGTGTGTCACAATCATCCGTCTGGTATTGCCGAGCCCAGTCAGGCTGACAGACGAATAACTGAGCGATTAAAAAATGCGTTAGCAACCATAGACGTATCCTTACTGGACCATATGGTTGTTGGTGATCGAGAGATAGTTTCCTTCGCGGAACGAGGCTGGATTAATTAATCTAACGCTTGATCTTACCTCTATGATCGTGTATAAAATGCGCCCTCTTTGTGCCTCGGGCGACGGCCATACGAGGTACATTAATGCTCGAGCGTTAAAATTGTTTTTTGGAGAAGACTGACATGTCAAGAGTATGCCAAGTTACTGGCAAGAAGCCGATGGTTGGTAACAACCGTTCGCACGCAAAAAACGCGACCCGTCGTCGTTTTTTACCTAACCTGCAAAACCACCGTTTCTGGTTAGAAGAAGAAAAACGTTTCGTACAGTTACGTGTATCTACTAAAGGTATCCGTCTGATCGATAAGAAAGGTATTGAAGTTGTTGTTGCTGAACTTCGTGCCCGTGGCGAGAAGGTGTAATAGATCATGGCTAAAGCTAAAGGTAATCGTGAGAAGATCAAATTAGTTTCTACAGCTAAAACTGGTCACTTCTACACAACTGAAAAAAACAAGCGTAACATGCCAGAAAAAATGGAAATCAAAAAATTTGATCCAGTTATTCGTCAGCACGTTATCTACAAAGAAGCAAAAATCAAGTAATCCTTGTTTAGTGTTTCGAGAAAAGCCCCTTATCTAAGGGGCTTTTTTTTGGTCTTTTTTCGGCTTTTCGTCATCAAGCTGAGATAAATCTATCCCACACTAAGCTCGCATTCAGAAACGACAGTTAGTTAAAAAAATGTGATCATTTATCAAAAATGCACTTTTTTGAAAAAATAAGCACTTTATTGTATTAAAACTGCATTTTAATGAGAATAAATTCTTTATTGGTGAATTAAAATGCAATACTATACGCGTGATTTAGTCATTCACTCCTGGTGAGCCATTGTGGGTTTGCCAGCTCAAATATGAGGTGTAAACAACGCGTGCGTACCACTGAACTGGTTGATGGATTTCGTCATTCTGCCCCTTACGTCAATGCCCATAGAGGGAAAACCTTTGTGGTGATGTTGGGTGGCGAGGCTTTAGCACAAAATCAATTTCGCGGCATTTTGAATGATGTGGCCTTGTTGCACAGTTTAGGCATTAAAGTAGTGTTGGTGTATGGCGCTAGGCCGCAAATCGATGCAGCGTTAGCCGCTAATGGGATTGAACCCGCCTACCACGAAGGTGTACGTATCACGGATGAAGACTCACTCAAAGTGATCAAGCAGGTCGCGGGTGCATTGCAGTTTGATATCACTGCGCGTTTATCCATGAGCCTAAGCAATACGCCGATGCAAGGTGCGCAAATCAACTTGGTCAGCGGTAACTTTGTAATTGCTCAGCCTCTAGGGGTCGATAATGGCGTCGACTTTTGTTTAAGCGGTAAAGTACGCCGAATCGATGCGCAGGGGCTTAAGCGTCAGCTCGATAACCACTGTATTGTGTTGATGGGGCCGATTGCCGCATCTGTCACTGGCGAAAGCTTTAATCTCACGGCCGAAGAGATTGCCACTCAAGTTGCTATTAAGCTGAAAGCCGACAAGATGATTGGCTTTAGTTCGCAAAATGGCATCCTCGATCGCAATGGCGATGTTATTGCCGAATTAATGCCAAATGACGCGCAAAACATTCTTAATAAGCTTGCTGAGCAAGGTTCTGCCTGTGTGGGCACTATGGCTTTCCTCAAGGCGAGTATTGATGCGTGCCGCAATGGCGTGCCTCGTTGTCATTTGGTCAGTTACCTCGATGATGGTGCATTGCTGCAGGAGTTGTTCTCCCGTGAAGGCATAGGCACGCAAATCGTGACAGAAAGCGCTGAGCGTCTGCGTCGTGCATCAATTAGCGATATTGGCGGGGTACTAAACTTAATTCGTCCCTTGGAAGAACAAGGCATTTTGGTGCGCCGCAGTCGTGAGCAGCTTGAGATCGAAATCGAGCAGTTTATGTTGATTGAGCGTGATGGCTTAGTCATTGGCTGCGCCGCCTTATATCCCTTCGAGGAAGATAACGCCGGTGAGTTTGCATGTCTCGTGGTGCATCCAGATTACCGCGATGCTGATCGAGGTAGCTTATTGCTGAAAAACATCATAGGTCAGGCGCGTAGCCGCGGTTATTCGCGTTTGTTTGCTTTGACCACCCGCAGCATTCACTGGTTCTTAGAGCATGGTTTTGTGATTGAAGATGTTGAGGCATTGCCGCAGAAGAAAAAGCAGCTGTATAACTATCAGCGCCGCTCAAAGATTCTCGCCCTCGATCTTTAAGCTTTTCTGCTAGATAAGATGCCAGCCTAGTGCTGGCATTTTTATTGACATAATATGTCTTTGTTGGCAAATTAGGGCATTCGCTTTCACGGATGACTTATCATGGTGACTCAGTTTTTCTCCCTCGCTCCCTTGACTCAAACCGCAATTTTAAGCTTCATTATCTTGCTGTTAGGTTTGGCTGGTGTGCTGTGGATGTTGTGGGTAAAACCTATGCCGAAAGTGGCTAAATCGGCGAGCTTAGGCATCTTGCTAGTAATGATTGGCGGATTTTCTTGGGTGTTTTATCAATCCCATAATGCTGAAATCGTGTTAACCGATACCGAGCTAAAACTCGATATTCCCTTCTATAAAGTGCAGTTAGCACGCTCCGAACTCCTCGTCGAGCAGGCACGCATTATCGACTTGAAGCAGGAGGCGGATTTAGCGCCCAGCTTTAAAACCAATGGCATAGGTATGCCAGGGTTTCAACTCGGCTGGTTTAATCTAAAAGGGAAGGGGAAGGCATTTGTCGCAGTGACGGATAAATCCGAGCTAGTGCTAGTGCCAACGACGCGAGGCTACAATCTGCTCTTGTCTGTGCCCGAGGGCGAAAGGTTTATTACCCAGCTACAAAAATAGCTGTTAAGTACATGCTCACTTAACCACTATTTTTGCAACTGTCGTCTGCGGCGTGATGTTATCGCGCCGTTTTGCGTTTATATGCCATATCGAATGTGAACACCAACAGGGCGCTCCAGATAAAGCCAAAGGTGATGCTCTTCTCGGCATCGAAGGGTTCATTGAATAAGGTTACCGCGAGGATAAACATAATACTCGGGCCGATATATTGGAAAAAGCCGAGCATAGACAATGGAATACGTACCGCTGCACCGGCAAAACACAATAGTGGAATTGTGGTGACAATCCCCGCCGCCATCAACAACAAATTAAGATGCCAA
This sequence comes from Shewanella sp., assembly GCF_047975355.1. Classification (GTDB taxonomy): domain Bacteria; phylum Pseudomonadota; class Gammaproteobacteria; order Enterobacterales; family Shewanellaceae; genus Shewanella. Next base: position 69,125 of record NZ_JBKEDJ010000040.1, read on the forward strand.
TCGTTGGTGAGCATATTCGCCGTGGCGCTATCTAAAGTCGCGACCAGATAAACCAATGCGACCGGTAGCAGGATAGCGGTTTCGACTAGCAGACCCGATTTTGCATCCACGTTGACCTTTTTACGCAGCAGCGCATACACCCCGAAGGTGCCCGCCAAGGCGAGGGAAACAATGGGGATTGAACCGAATGAAATCAACTGAACAAGCACGCCAGCACTCGCCAGCGCGACGGCAAACCATTGCAACTTACGTAATCTTTCACCTAAAAACAGCATGCCGAGCAGCACATTCAGTAGGGGGTTAATAAAGTAACCCAAGCTGGCATCGAGCATATGATCGTTATTCACTGCCCAGATAAAAATCAACCAGTTGGCGGCAATCAGCAGGGATGTGATGGTGAGCACGAGTAACTGCTTTGGCTGTTTAAACAGTTGACGCAGCTTTCCAAAGCCACCGATAAACAGCATGATGATCACCATAAACACAAATGACCAGATCACCCGATGCAGTAAAATTTCGGTCGCAGAAACATGGTGGAGTAGTTTGAAATATAAGGGCGCAAATCCCCACATACAGTAAGCACTGACGGCAAGCAGGATCCCTTTGCGGTATTCAGTATCAGGCATGAGACATCTTCGAAGGACAACAGGACGGCGATTGTAGGAGGCTATGGGCATCGACTCAAGGTGTGTGCGGCTGCCTTTTTCGTTACAGGATGTCTCTAATGGTGAGTGCTCAACATGAAGAAGAGGAAAACAGCTTAATAATCAAGGTGTTTCCCTCTAATTTATCGATGTTAAATGCGGTAAAAAATTTCTAAAAAACTATGTGTGACAACGGACTAGCCAACCATATAAGTGCCTGTGCCGAAGGCGATATGGGTGCCTTGCTCGTTGTGAAGCTCCATGCGACACACCGAGACGCGATTGCCGGCACGGATCACGCTGCCGGTGCCGGTAAACATTTGTCCGCGTCCAGGACGTAGGTAATCGACCCTCATATCGATTGTGCCTAAGGTTTGCAGCCGCTGTTGTAACTCTTCAACCGTCCAATCGTCACGGCTAGCCACCAGTCCTGCAAAAGCGGTGAGGCCTCCGACTACATCGAGTACTGTGGCCGTGACACCACCGTGGAGAATTTGTTGGTGAATATTGCCAATGAGTTCTGGCTTCATATTGATCACCACTTCAACGCCATCTATGTCATAGCGCTTAATATCCAGACCCAATAAATTATGAAATGGCACGTGCTGATCAAACACTTCGGCGACACGTTTGAGTACTTCGGCTTGAATTGGGTTTGTCATGCTGTTCGTCCTTGTAGGCTGTTGGGCTTCTTAGAATAGGGTCGAGGCGCTCAATGGCGTTCGACTTAGAGCAATTAATCTACAGCTAAGCCTATGCCGAATGCAACTTAAGCCGCAGTGCGGGCAATTGTCTTAGACGTTGTGATGAGCAGTAGGCCTATCCAAAAGTTGTTAGTACCGAATCGGTTTAGGGCAAGATGGCGCAAGACAGGAGCGATTCTGTCCTTTAGAATAGGCGCCCTTACTTTTTAGCTAGAAGATCCATGGAAACTCAGTTACTCGACATACATGATGATCCGCTGTCGCAACGCCTAGCGCAGGTGTTTGGCTACCGTGACTTTAGGGACGGTCAGCGCGAAGTTATCGAACGTGTATGCAGTGGTGAGGACTGCCTTGTGATCATGCCCACTGGCGGCGGTAAGAGTCTGTGTTACCAGTTGCCCGCACTGCTGATGCCTGGCATCACTATCGTGGTATCACCGCTGATTTCATTGATGAAAGATCAGGTTGACAGTCTGTTGCAGACGGGTGTCAATGCTGCCTATTTAAACTCCTCGCAGCCGCGGGAGCAGAGTGTAGAGGTGCTGAGGCAACTGCATAGAGGCGAGCTAAAACTGTTATATGTGTCTCCTGAGCGGTTACTTACTGGCGATTTTATCGAGCGTATGCGCTCCCTGCCGCTATCGATGTTTGCTATCGATGAGGCGCACTGTATCAGTCAATGGGGACACGATTTTCGTCCCGAATATGCCGCCCTTGGTCAGTTAAAGCAGCTCTTTCCCCATGTGCCAATGATGGCGCTCACCGCCACCGCGGATCAGGCGACGCGGCAAAATATTTGCGAGCGCCTAGGGATTAATCCCTTTAGGTTACTATCGAGTTTCGATCGGCCCAATATTCGCTATACGGTTGCGGAAAAACTCAATGCCGCGAATCAGTTACGACAGTTTTTACTGCAACAAAATGGTAGTAGCGGCATTGTCTATTGCAGCAGTCGTCGCCGTGTGGATGAGGTGGCTGAGCGGCTCACACTGCAAGGGTTTCATGCTAAGGCATACCATGCGGGCATGACGCCACAAGAGCGCGGTGAAGTACAAGATAGCTTCCTTAAAGATCAAATTGATATTGTGGTTGCGACCGTGGCCTTTGGTATGGGGATTAACAAATCCAACGTGCGCTTTGTGGTGCATTACGATATCCCTAAGAGCATCGAAGCCTATTACCAAGAAACCGGTCGAGCGGGGCGCGATGGACTCGATGCCGAAGCCTTTATGCTGTTCGATCCTGCCGATATTGGGCGGGTGCGCCATCTTATCGAGCAGTCGGAGCCCGGGCCGCAGCAGCAGGTGGATTTCCATAAGCTCAATACCATGGCTGCATTTGCAGAGGCACAAACCTGTCGTCGCCAAGTGTTGCTGCATTACTTCGATGAGAGCGCGTTAGAGCCCTGTGGGAACTGCGATATTTGTCTCGACCCGCCTAAACGTTATAACGGCACCGAGGATGCGCAGAAGGTACTATCTTGCATCTATCGTCTTGGGCAGCGCTTTGGTATCAATCACTTGATTGAAGTCTTGCGTGGCTCTAAGGGCTCCGCGATTGTGGATAGAGGGCACGATAAGCTCAGCACTTGGAGCATAGGCAAAGACAAAAGCCATGAATATTGGCTGAGCGTGATCCGTCAGCTGATTCATTTGGGGCTGGCGAGCCAAGATATTACGCGGGGCTCGTCTATCACCTTAAACCCTTCGGCAAGACCGATCCTTAAGGGCGAGGTGGCGCTAATGTTGGCGGAGCCACGGATTCAGCTGACCAACATTAAGCGCAAAGTCACTCAATCGCGGGCACCGCTGAATTACGACCGCAAACTGTTTGCGAGGCTAAAAGCCCTACGGCGTACGATTGCCGAGGAGCAGGATGTGCCGCCCTATCTGGTGTTTAACGATGCGACCTTAGCAGAAATGGCGGCCATGATGCCCACCAGTCTCGGTGAAATGCTGGCGGTTAACGGGGTCGGTGAGCGCAAACTCAGCCGATTTGGCGACGATTTTCTCGATGAAATTGCCGCTTATTTAGCAGGGGAATAATCGCTTTGTGGGTCGCTCCCCTTGAGTTTACCTAATTGATTGATGCTCGCGCGCTTAACCAAAGAATCCAAAGTATCAAACTGCTGCATCACTGCAATCCCAATGTTCACCTTGTGAGTTCCCTGCCACATCTGGATGGTAGGCGTTATCTGGCTAACGACCTTCTGTGCGCCGACTGCTGAGGTATAGGGCAGCACAATAACGATGTCATCTATCGAATAACGCAGCAGTGTGTCCTGTTCACGTAGCTTGTCTTGCAGCTTCTCTAGTAAGGGGGGCAGGTCGACTTGGCGTATTTGGCTGGCATTAAACAGCAATAATGACAGCGGATAAGCCCCTTGTTTAGCACTGTGCAGTGTCAGCTCAAGTTGCTCCAGCGGAGGAAGATCTGGGGAGGCTGTATCGGACGCTGGCGCGCGGTTATTTTGTTTATCGATGAAGTACCAGATCGCGCCCCCGAGAATCCCCATAGCGACTAAAAATAGTGTGCTGTAGGCCCAGTCGACATTGAGTTCACTTAACAATGAGACATTATGGTGTTGTTGTTCATCGTCGTTGAGTTGCTGTAAACCTTGCTGATTTAACCTGGCTTTGAACTGCAAAATCCGAGTGTTATTCATCGACTCGTTGGCCTGCTCCGCGGCATCGAAACGCTTTTGGACAAACTCATAGGCGAGTTTGTAGTTGCCGTGAGTTTGATAATAATCACTTAAAATGCCATAAAACCATTTGAGATCAGAGTATTGTCTTAGTGCGTCTGCTTGTTCGATAGCGGAATCCATCAGTGTCAGTGCGGCGTCATCTCTATGCTGAGCAAAGCGAATCTGAGCTAACAAACGGGTCGAGCGCATCATGGCGACCCGCTGGTTTTGTTGCTTAAAGGTATTCATCGCAATCGAGATATATTCTTCGGCCGTGTCGATTTTCCCTTTATCGAGGGCAAGCGATGCCAAAATGGCATAACTATAGGCGAGTTCGAGTGGCGAGCCGATTTCAGGTAGCAGAGTTTTCGCTTGTTTTTCTAATTGGTCGCTGTAATCCCGTTCACCATTATCCAGTGCGATACGAGCGGCGTTACGCAGTAGTTCGTGCCGTACTTTTCCTTTGGTATCTTCGCTTTTTAACGCCAGCTTAGTGTAATACATGGCTTGGGGTAAGTCGTTGGTAGCATAGAGTAAGTTCCCCATAGCTGCATAGACATAAGCCTGTGGTGGCCACACCCAATTTTGGGTTTGCGAATTGATATCGGGATAGATATCGATAGCGATACGTAGATCTTCGATGGCGGAGGAAAAGTTATCCGTATTGGTATCGAGTTGGCCCCTGAGCCTGAGTGCATCGATGAGTGCTTGGGGCTGCTGATAACGTCTGGCAAGGGTTATAGCGGAATCGAGTAGTGGCAAGGCTTCTTGAATGTTGTCGTAGTTCAGATTGGCATCTGCCTGACAATTCAGAAAATAGGGACGTGCTTGATCGAGTTTTAGCTGTTTAGCGCTGGCCTCGCCGAGCTGGGCAAGGTTGATTGCAGCTTCATTTTCCCCTAGTTGCAACAAACTCTGGCATTTGAGCATACTAAGGCGAAGTCTATTAATATCGTTATATTTATCAGTTTCTTGCAGTTTTTCTAAAGCGGTGATTTGCGCAAATGCCTTAGTGGGATACTGGTAAACTTGCTCAGTGAGCGCATCTAAATCTAACTGGTCGTTAGCACTGACCCATAAAGGGCAAAGCCATAACAACAGGCTTAGCGCTAAGACACGAAAATCCATTTTTTGCTCCATACCCTAAATTGATTCAACTATCCGTAACCGCGGGCGAGGATTATAACGTGTATCAAGGTTTTTTTGCATAAAAAATGATTTTTTTGTTTAAATTTTGAGTTGTCGCATTTTGTAGATTTTTCTCTATCAACAAGGGATTAATCGGGTTCACTGTGACGGTTAATCCCCCTGTTTTGCTATTTTGCAGCAAATAACTCGCAGAACATGAAAAAAATTGGGGTTGACACACTTAGGCAAGCGAGTTAAATATTAACCGTCCTTATTTTGAGCCAATAGAATAAATATTTAATTTAAATGAATAGAATTAGCAGCAAACTCGACCTCCTCCTTCTCTCTCTCGCGCCACAAACGCGGAGGTCTTAGTGTTGCTCGCTCGATAGATAGGCAAAGCATTCACAAACCCCGCACCAATGTTGCGGGGTTTTTTGTATCTGAATACGGCAAAAGTTAAATAATGAACGGTGACGTTCCATGGAGAAACGAGATGTCTAACAGAGTAATTATATTTGATACCACCTTACGTGATGGCGAGCAGGCGTTAGCGGCAAGCCTGTCGGTCAAAGAAAAGTTACAGATCGCCATGGCGTTAGAACGTCTCGGTGTGGATGTGATGGAAGTGGGGTTCCCTGTGTCGTCACCCGGTGATTTTGAGTCGGTGCAGACCATTGCCCGTACCATCAAAAATAGCCGTGTGTGCGCCTTATCCCGCGCCTTGGAAAAAGATATCGATGCCGCCGCCCAAGCATTATCGGTGGCCGAACAGTTCCGTATTCATACCTTTATCTCCACCTCGACTATCCATGTGGAGAGCAAGTTAAAGCGCTCATTCGAGCAAGTGTTGGAGATGGCGGTGGGCGCGGTGAAATATGCCCGTCGGTTTACCGATGACGTGGAGTTTTCCTGCGAAGATGCTGGACGCACACCAATCGACAATCTGTGCCGTATGGTGGAAGCGGCGATTCACGCAGGGGCTCGTACCATCAATATCCCCGATACTGTGGGTTACACAGTGCCAAGCGAGTTTGGGGGCATTATCCAAACCCTGTTTAATCGCGTACCGAATATCGACCAAGCCATTATTTCGGTTCACTGCCATGACGACTTAGGCATGTCGGTGGCCAATTCGATCACCGCCGTGCAGCATGGTGCTCGCCAAATTGAATGTACCATGAACGGTATTGGTGAACGTGCAGGTAACTGCTCCCTAGAAGAAATCGCTATGATCTTAGCGACGCGTAAGAATCTGTTGGGAGTTGAAACTGGGATCAATGCCAAGGAGATCCACCGCACGTCGAATCTGGTCAGCCAGTTGTGCAATATGCCGATCCAGTCGAATAAGGCGATTGTGGGCGCGAATGCCTTTACCCACTCTTCGGGTATTCACCAAGATGGCATGTTAAAGGCGCAAAACACCTATGAAATCATGACGCCAGAGAGCATCGGCCTAAACCGTAACAACCTGAATATGACCTCGCGCTCAGGTCGCCATGTGATTAAGCATCGTATGGAGGAAATGGGCTACAGCGAGCAGGATTTCAATCTGGATGCCCTGTACGAACAGTTTTTACATTTGGCCGATAAAAAGGGTCAAGTCTTCGATTATGACTTAGAAGCCTTAGCCTTTATGGAAGCGCAAGCGGCGGAAGATAACTTCTATCAATTACAGCAGTTAGTGGTGCAGTCCGACTCCACCGAAGGTGTTGCCACGGCTACTGTACGCATCGATGTCGGCGGAGAGATTAAAACCGAAGCCGCGACGGGTAATGGTCCCGTTGATGCCGCCTATAACGCCATTGCCCGTGCGACGGACCGTCGTATCGATATTATCAGCTACAAATTGGGCGCTAAGGGTGAGGGACAAAATGCCCTAGGCCAAGTCGACATTACCGCGGTTTACCATGAACAAAATTTCCACGGTGTCGGCTTAGCGACCGACGTGGTTGAGGCATCAGCCCGTGCGTTAGTGCACGTGATGAACCTGACTTGCCGCGCCGATAAGGTCGCAGATTACAAACAGAATATGCATAAAAACAGAGAGCTGGGCGGCGTATAGCCCAAGCACTATCGAGCATAAAGTTTTCACATTGAAGGAGTGAGCGGGCGTATGAGTTATCAAATTGCAGTATTAGCCGGGGATGGTATTGGGCCTGAAGTGATGGCCGAGGCGCGTAAGGTGTTAAAGGCGGTTGAGGCACGTTTTGGTCTTAACATTGAATACTCTGAATATGATGTCGGCGGTATCGCCATCGACAATCACGGTTGTCCATTGCCTGAGGCAACACTGAAAGGTTGTGAAGCGGCTGATGCCATTCTATTCGGTTCAGTCGGTGGTCCTAAATGGGAAAAACTGCCGCCGAATGAACAACCCGAGCGTGGTGCATTATTGCCATTACGTGGTCACTTCGAACTGTTTTGTAACCTGCGCCCAGCTAAATTGCATGATGGTTTAGAGCATATGTCACCGCTGCGCAGCGATATTTCTGCCCGAGGTTTCGATGTTCTTTGCGTGCGTGAGTTAACGGGTGGGATCTATTTTGGTAAGCCTAAGGGGCGCCAAGGTGAAGGTGAGAGCGAAGAAGCCTTCGATACCATGCGTTACAGCCGCCGCGAGATTGCCCGTATTGCACGCATTGCCTTTGAAGCCGCCCGCGGTCGTCGTAAAAAAGTCACTTCGGTCGACAAGGCAAACGTCTTAGCTTGCTCGGTACTGTGGCGCCAAGTAGTAGAAGAAGTTGCAGTTGACTTCCCCGATGTTGAGCTGGAACACATTTATATCGACAACGCGACCATGCAGTTGCTGCGCCGCCCCGATGAGTTTGACGTTATGCTGTGTTCTAACCTGTTTGGCGACATTTTATCGGACGAAATTGCCATGTTGACCGGTTCTATGGGCTTGTTGTCTTCGGCGAGTATGAATAGCACTGGCTTTGGTTTGTTTGAACCCGCTGGTGGCAGTGCGCCGGATATTGCGGGTAAAGGTATTGCTAACCCGATTGCACAAATTCTGTCGGCCGCGCTGATGCTACGCCACAGCTTAAAGCAAGAAGAAGCTGCAAGCGCGATTGAACGTGCCGTGAGTAAGGCGCTCAATTCTGGCTATTTAACCGGTGAGCTATTAAGTAGCGACCAACGCCATAAGGCCAAATCGACAGTCGAAATGGGCGACTTTATCGCCGATGCAGTTAAGGCAGGTGTGTAATGAGTACTCCTTCAACATCAACCGCTCCGAAAACCCTGTATCAAAAGGTGTGGGATGCCCACGTTGTGGCAACCCCAGAGGGCGAAGCGCCGATCATTTATGTCGACAGACATTTGGTTCACGAAGTGACATCACCCCAAGCCTTTAGTGGCTTAAAAGTGGCTGGGCGTAAGTTACGCGCTCCAGAGAAAACCTTCGCGACCATGGATCACAACACTTCGACGCGCAGTGCTAGCCTAGATGCTTTAAGCCCTATGGCGCGGACTCAGGTCGAGACCTTGGCGCAAAACTGTAAAGACTTCGGCGTGCGCTTATATGACATTCACCATCCTAATCAAGGGATTGTGCATGTGATGGGGCCTGAGCTTGGGATTACCTTACCCGGCACAGTGATTGTGTGCGGTGATTCCCATACCGCGACTCACGGTGCCTTTGGCGCCTTGGCTTTCGGCATTGGCACTTCCGAGGTGGAGCATGTGCTGGCGACGCAAACCCTACGCCAATTAAAAGCCAAGACCATGAAAATCGAAGTACGTGGTCAGGTCACTGATGGCGTCACCGCCAAAGATATCGTGCTGGCGATTATCGGTAAGATAGGTATGGATGGCGGCACTGGCTATGTGGTTGAGTTTTGCGGCGAGGCCATTGAAGCGCTGTCGATGGAAGGGCGCATGACAGTCTGCAATATGGCGATTGAAATGGGCGCTAAGGCGGGCATGGTCGCGCCGGATCAAACCACTTTCGATTACCTAGAAGGTCGTGAGTTTGCACCAAAGGGTGAAGATTGGGCGCAAGCTGTCGCCGCCTGGAAGGCGCTGAAAACCGATGTTGGCGCCGAATTTGATGCCACCGTCGTGTTGGATGCCGCCGATATCGCGCCGCAGCTGACTTGGGGCACTAACCCTGGACAAGTGGTGGCCATCGATGCGCCCGTGCCTAATCCTGCCGATGAGGTGAATCCAACAATTCGCGCTAGCATGGAAAAGGCCTTGGACTATATCGGTTTGACCGCAGGCACGCCGATGACAGACGTCGCGATTAACAAAGTCTTTATTGGTTCTTGCACTAACTCGCGGATTGAAGATTTGCGCAGCGCTGCGAAACAGGCCAAAGGGCGTAAAGTGGCTTCGGGCGTTACGGCAATCGTAGTGCCGGGTTCTGGCCAAGTGAAAGCACAGGCCGAGGCCGAAGGTTTAGATAAAATCTTTATCGAGGCTGGATTCGAATGGCGTTTACCGGGCTGCTCTATGTGTTTGGCGATGAACGATGACAGATTAGAAGCGGGCGATCGCTGCGCCTCGACCAGTAACCGTAACTTCGAGGGGCGCCAAGGTCGTGGTAGCCGTACCCATTTGGTGAGTCCAGCGATGGCGGCAGCGGCGGCGATTGCTGGGCATTTTGTCGATATCCGCAAACCTTACTAACCGTAATCCCAAGAGGAGAAGTTAATGCAACCTTTTACTAGCCATACCGGGCTTGCGGTCATGATCGACAGCGCCAATATCGATACCGATCAAATTATCCCGAAGCAATTTTTATCTAAGGTGACGCGGGATGGATTCGGTGTGCACTTATTCCACGACTGGCGTTATCTCGATGATGCCGGGGATGTGCCTAATCCTGATTTCACTCTAAACAAGCCTCGCTATCGCGGTGCGTCGATTCTGCTGGCACAGGAAAACTTTGGCTGTGGCTCCAGCCGTGAACACGCCCCATGGGCACTGGCGGATTTTGGCCTGCGCGCCATTATCGCCCCGAGCTTTGCCGATATTTTTTATGGAAACTCCATCAATAACGGTTTGTTGCCGGTGAAGCTGAGCGCGAATGAAGTGCGTCAGTTAATGGATGAGGTGGCGAGCGAAGAAGGCGCACAAATCACCGTGGACTTAACGACTCGTAAGGTGACATCGCCTTCGGGAGCTGAGTTTAGTTTTACACTGGCCGAGTCGGCGCGGCATAAATTGCTGAATGGTTTAGATGCCATTGGCTTGACCTTGTCCCACGGGGCGCAGATAGGCGAGTACGAATCACAAATCCCAAGTTGGCGCCGCTAAGCATTCGGCGAACACTTGTACCTTAATGGATATTAATCTTAAACGCCTAGTTCGAAAACTAGGCGTTTTTATTGTCTACGCTTAAGCACTTAAGCCTAATTTATTGTATTTATTGATTTAAAATGAATGTAGTCTTTCCTGTATCGCAATCAAAATGATTGCTAGTGATTTATGCTGAATTTTAATGGGTAAAATGGCTTACAAGTGTTTATAGGTTTTTCGTCTATTAATGCATTGTTTTTAAATTGATTTAATTGTATGCGCAGTCACTTGAAAAATGTTTTTAGCAAATGATGCTTCGCGTTTTCACTTATTATTCTTGTTTTAAAAGTGATTTATCTCACTAAAAATATTGAATGTCTTTTAATGGCTAGTTTTTTTGTCTGTTTTATTCCCGCTTGTTGCAAACATCTTCTGCATCGGTAAACTGCCTCGCATTCAATCTGGAGTGTTTACTCTATTTTGTGTGAACGCCATTGTGACCAAGTTACTGGCACAGATAACAATAATATTTTCTGAGAATAACAATGCAAAAACGTCTTCTGACTTTGGCTGTGACTGCGGCCTTATTAAGCACAACGACTCAAGTCCAAGCTGCGGGTTTCCAACTGGCTGAATACTCAGCGACGGGTTTAGGCCGCGCCTTCGCCGGTGAAGCCGCGATTGCCGATAACGCTTCAGTACAAGGCCGCAACCCAGCAATGCTGACCTATTTAGAAGGTCGTCAGCTGTCTGCTGGTGGTATCTATGTTATGCCTAATGTGGATGTTAAAGGTGATGTGAGCTTAAGCTCACCATTACTGGGTCCAAATCCCGTTGAAATGAAAGGTGGTGATGCCTTAGATGTGGCCGATGATGCGTTAGTGCCTAACTTCTATTATTCCAACCAGTTAAACGACCAATGGACTTGGGGTCTGGCGGTTAACTCAAACTATGGTCTGTCTACCGAGTTACCTAAAACCCACGCCGCGGCGATTTTTGGTAATAAAACTGCGGTGACCACTGTTGAGTTTAACCCTAACATCGCTTACCGCGTAAATGATGCTGTGAGCGTCGGTGGTGGTGTACGTATCGTTTACGGTGAAGGTGAAATCGGTGCCTCGTTACCGGGTTGGGTCGATGGCATTAAGCCCGCATTACCAGCACAAGTGTCTGCCATGCTACCGCCGGGTGGTACTGAGCTGAAAAGCATGAAAGGTGACGACATTGGCTACGGCTGGCAATTAGGCACGAGCTGGCAGATTAATCCAGCACACCGTGTCGGTCTGGCGTATCACAGCGGCGTAAAGCTTGATTTAGAAGGTCATGCATCAGGTGTGATTTACGATGGTGGCCAAAATCTGTCAATTGAAGGTTATATCCCACTCGAACTGCCTGCGTTTGCCGAGCTGTCGTCTTATCACCAATTAACGGATAACTGGGCAATGCATGCCAGCGTTAACTGGACCGATTGGAGCGTATTCGATCAGTTAGTGGCTTACTTCCCTGGTGAAGTTAAACCAAAGGGTGACTTAGAGTCTGACTTAGTCAAAGAAGAGCACTTTGAAGATAACTGGCGCTTTGCCTTAGGTACCACCTATCAAGTCAGCAATGAATGGTTAGTGCGCGCGGGTGTGGCCTTGGATAAAACGGCGGCCACTAATGAATGGCGTACTACGACTATCCCTGACTCAGACCGTCTGTGGTTCTCTGTCGGTGTGGGTTATCAGGCAACTAAGAATCTGAATGTCGATTTCGCACTGACCTATATCCGTGCAACGGGTGATGCGCCAATCAACGAACAGCAAAATCTGCTTAACCTTGCTACAGTGAGTTTCAACGGTGATGCGAGCGGTGATGTTTGGTTAGCCGGTATCCAAATGAGCTACAAGATGTAATCATCTAGCTGATGAAAAAGCCCTGAATTTTCAGGGCTTTTTTGTGCCTAAAATAACGTGGCTTGATGCGCATTTGCCAGATGTTGGCTAGTCATGGCCGCCAATTGCGAATATATTCAGAGCATAATCAATGAGTCATTAAGAATCTGCCGATTTGAATATGGCAGAGGACAAATAGGATAGTCGTGTGCAGAAAAAATACGTAGTGGCGTTAGACCAAGGCACAACCAGCTCAAGGGCGATTGTGTTTGACCACGATGCCAATATTGTCAGCGTCTCGCAGCGGGAGTTTACTCAGCTTTACCCAAACCCCGGCTGGGTGGAGCATGACCCCATGGAGATCTGGGCGAGCCAAAGTTCGGTGTTGATCGAATCCCTTGCCAGAGCGGGTATTCACAGCGATGAAGTGGCGGCCATTGGTATCACCAATCAGCGCGAAACCACCATTATCTGGGAAAAAGCCACTGGCAAACCCGTCTATAACGCCATTGTGTGGCAGTGTCGCCGCAGCTCAGAGATCTGTGAGCAACTCAAGGCCCAAGGCTTAGAAGATTATGTGCGGGAGAATACGGGACTCCTGCTCGACCCTTATTTTTCAGGCACTAAGATCAAATGGATCCTCGATAATGTGCCGGATGCGCGTGCGAAAGCCAAACGAGGCGAGCTCTTATTCGGCACAGTCGATACCTGGTTGCTGTGGAAACTCACCGAAGGCAAAGTGCATGTGACCGATCCCACCAATGCCGCCCGTACGCTGCTGTTTAATATCCACAGCCTAAGTTGGGACGCAACACTGCTCGAGGCGTTCGATATTCCTGCGGCTATGTTGCCCGAAGTCAAACCTTCCTGCAGTGTCTATGGTACAACTCGTATTGCCGGGGAGGGCAGTGAAATTCCACTCGCGGGGATCGCGGGCGATCAACAGGCGGCGCTCTTTGGCCAGCTTTGTGTCGAGCCGGGAATGGCTAAAAATACTTATGGCACTGGCTGCTTTTTATTAATGAATACAGGCAATAAAGCCGTACGTTCATCCCATGGATTATTAACCACAGTAGCGGTAGGCGCCCAAGGTGAAGTGAACTACGCCCTCGAAGGCTCTGTATTTATGGGCGGCGCGACGATTCAATGGTTGCGGGATGAGCTGGGATTGATTCGCGATGCCAGTGATACCGAATATTTTGCCTCTAAAGTTGCGGATACCAATGGTGTGTATTTAGTGCCAGCCTTTGTGGGGCTTGGCGCACCCTATTGGGATCCCAATGCCCGTGGCGCATTGTTTGGGTTAACGCGTGGCGCTAACCGTAATCATATTATCCGCGCGGCATTAGAGTCGATTGCCTACCAGAGTAAGGATTTACTCGATGCCATGATTAAGGACAGCGGTGAGCGGCTTAAATCCCTTAAAGTGGATGGTGGCGCCGTTGCAAATGATTTTCTCATGCAATTTCAAGCGGATATTACCGATGTTGAAGTGTTAAGACCGAGTGTGTGCGAAACCACTGCCCTTGGCGCAGCCTTTTTAGCGGGGCTGGCGGTTGGATTTTGGACCTCAGTGACCGAACTCGAGCATAAAGCCTGTATCGACAAACACTTTAGACCCAATATTGATACGCTTCAGCGGGAGCGGTTGTATACGGGCTGGCAGGATGCGGTGGCAAGAACGCGCTCTTAGCTATTGATATTAATAGATTGAAATGAATAAGGCGCACCCTAAGGTTGCGCCTTATTCATTTAACGCCAGTACGTTAAACTTCGATATCGATAATGTGTTTATTTGGCGGTTGCGCTGTGTCAGCGGTATCGTCGGTGACTTCAAACACCATACCCTCTTTCAAGTCTTGCTGTTTGTCCGAGGCGCGGCGTTTTTTATTGCGGCTGGCATTGTTGTTTTTGCGTCTTTCCCTGACTTTGACATCTAAGGTTGGGGGTAATTGCGACTGCGGTGTTTCATGGCTATCGGGCGCATTGGCTGTCGCACCGCTAACCTGATCGACGACCCGTTTGGGGGTAAATACGGGTTTTACTGGCTGTGCCAGCATAGCGTAAAGACTGTCCAATCCACTCATAGCGCCTCCTTGGTTTGCTACCTCTTAACCCTTTATCGGCTGGGATTGATTAATATTTAGACTATACGCCGTTTTAGGCCTGTATGCGACACTCCTCTAGTGTTCTGACTGCGGCCAATATCTGTGTTGCGCCTTAGTGACTAGTGCAAGTTTGCTAGGACTTGCCTCGTGTTGGCAGCTCAGGCGGATACCTTGTGTTAGCTCGGTGGCGGTGAGTTTATCCAGATCATAGTCGTTGGGCGCAGGTGGCTTTTCGACAAACCTCAGTTTACATAGACCACAACGTCCGCCACCGCCGCATTGGGTTCTTAATCTTTCCTGCCCTTGATTAATGCTCTCTAAATAGGTGCCATTGAGATCGGTAAACTCGGCAAGTGGTTGAGCGTCTTGAGTATAAAGCGCCAGCTTTCCTATGGCGGTTTTTCGTCTTAAGAATGGAAGAGATAGCTGACCTTGATGGAATTTATGCCCAAGGATGTAAATCCCCGAAAGACCTAAAAACAGTGCGCCGATACTGACGAGTTGTACCAATAAGTGGTTAAAACTAATGCCGTTGTCAGGGGAATAGTCCATAAAATGCAGCATAAAGAGTAAATCTTTGAGATCCGATTGGCGATTTTGGTGGGCAAGAACCGTACCCGAGGCCGTATCTATGTAAATGCGTGTTCCGACTTCGTCTGAGGCTGTCAGCATTACCACCGGGCCGCTGGCATCGAATGGCGTTTCGCGGTTGAGAATCTGTGGTGTACTGAGTTCACCGGGGCCAGAATAACTCTCCTTGGCCAGGGTGAGTATCTCTGCATTGGTTAAGGATAGCGGCTCGAGGGAGTCAGCCCAAACCCAGCGGGTCTGCTGGGTTGTTGTGAGTGTGTACACGGCGCGGCCGAGCACTGAGGTTAATTTAAGTTCGATAATACCTTCGGCTTGATATATCTGCAGTAGGCTCGCCGTGGGGGCGAGTGCTGTACTGATACTCGACGCCTTCTCGGCGGTGCGATATTGATTAGCATCCAGAAACGGCTCGTCGATCAGGTTAAAGGTCAGCCCTGTCACGATCCAAATGAATAATTGCAGGCCAAGGATAAGCCCTAACCATTTATGTAAGGTTTGCAGCACTAAACTAATTGGGCGCTTAGAACCTGTTGTGCTCGCATTCAACTTATTTGAGAAGCTCATATTTGCTCCTCACGGGATGGGATGCTTCTAAAACTGATATAAGCCAAGGCGATACCGAAGAGTGCTGTTAGCAGGGCGAGTGTACTCATTATCGTGAGTAGCGGATTCTGCACATTCTCCCGAGTCTCGTAGTCCATGATATGCAGCATCCACATAATATCGAAGAGTCGCCAATAATCATGGCGAGCACTCACCATTTGCCCTGTAACTGCTGAGATATAGAGTGTCGAGTGCATGGCATCGTCTAACTCCAGCTGCCAAACGGGCAGAACACGTGTAGGGATTTCACTCGGTGCGCTCTGCTCTATGAGTGTTGAGTGGGCAAACTTAGCCTTGCCGGTATAGACCAGCTCTGCGGCGGCGAGCGCTTGCTGGTTATCGAGTAGCGGTAATACTTCACCAGTCTCGCTGCTAAAGCGCTGTAATTTCCCCGCTATTTTGGCGCGATAATAGAGTGTGTCTTGATAAGTATATAGACTGATCTCTGTGGCATCGGGGTGAGTCTTGAAGAAGTCCGCGAAACTGTAAGCGGGTGCCTTCACTTGGTACATGGCAGTGTTTGCCTTGTTTACCAGTGGCTTGCCACGAATAAATTCAATATCCATCCACACCATATAAGCGCCAGTTGCTAACCAGATCAGCAATTGCATCGCGGCAATCAGTGCAAACCACTTGTGGCAGGTACGGATCTGAGTGGTTGTCATAGCGTCATACTTTGAGTTAATCCCATGGGAGTTTTGATCTTCCTCGCAATCGTGAAATAAAAGTATTCCTAAATTGCAGAATAAATCCGCAATAAAAAATAATATTTCAGCGATTTATGCTAAAAATTGACGGTCTATAAGCTTATGTGGATGTAAGAATTGAGTCTATTTTGTTGTGCTCTATGAGTCTAGCGTGATTTGCCTAGGGGGTAAAATCCCACATTTAACGAAACGTTAGGGTAAATATTTCACTGCAACTGCCTGAAAGCAAAAGGTTGCTGTTTTTTTGTCCGCTTTTTATTCCTGTAGTTTCCACCGTTTAACAGATTTTAAGCTGATCTTTTTGTCAAAACTTTGTCGCTAAGTTATGGGACCAACATGCTGCTAACCCGCTTGCCGACTGGCTTTATAAAAGGATCCCATCCCTTGACAATGCTTGTCTACTATCCCTAAACTTAGCATTTGTGGGAAATAGTGGATATTTGTGGATCAAAAATCAAAGGATAGGATGAATTAGCGTGTTTCGTGGAGCCAGTGCTATCAACTTAGATACAAAGGGACGGATCGCTATTCCAGTGCGATACCGCGAACCTTTGCAGCTAGAGCACCAAGGCCGCATCGTCATCACAGTTGATATTCAATCTGCGTGTTTACTCCTTTATCCCCTCCACGAGTGGGAATTGATCGAAGCTAAGTTACTCAAGCTTTCAGATACCGACAAAACCCAACGGTCCCTTAAGCGCATGTTGCTGGGTTATGCCCATGAGGTGGAACTCGATGGCAACGGGCGCATATTACTGCCACCGCCGCTAAGGCAATACGCCAATTTAGATAAGCGCATCATGCTGGTGGGACAGTTAAACAAGTTTGAGCTGTGGGATGAGCAAGCATGGCTGCAGCAAATTGATGAGTGTCAGGAAACGATTCGAAGCGAGGAGCTCGCGAATAACGAGCGTCTGGCGGATTTTTCACTCTAACGAGTCGCATAACTAAATAAGAAGAGAGTAATGAGTCAAGAATTTGCCCATTTATCCGTTCTGCTCGAAGAAACGGTCGGCGGTTTGAACATCAAAGACGATGGCATCTATATCGATGGCACGTTCGGCCGCGGTGGTCATTCAAGACAAGTGCTGCAAAGACTGGGTGAAAACGGACGTTTGATTGCGATCGATCGTGATCCTCAAGCCATTGAAGCGGCTAAACAATTCGCCGATGATCCCCGTTTTCAAATCGTACATGGTGGTTTTGGCCAACTAGCCGATTACGTCGAAGAGCTTGGTCTGGTTGGCAAGATTGATGGCGTGTTACTCGACTTAGGCGTGTCTTCTCCGCAGCTCGATGATGCCGAACGTGGCTTTAGTTTCCTGCGCGATGGTCCACTCGATATGCGCATGGATAATAGCCAAGGCGAAACGGCGGCCCAGTGGTTAGCGCGCGCCGAAATTGAAGACATGGCGTGGGTATTTAAAACCTATGGCGAAGAGAAAAATGCGCGCCACATTGCCCGCTGTATTGCGGCTGACCGTGATAAAACCCCGTTTTTACGTACCAAAGATTTAGCCGACTTGATTGCGCGGATCACCAAAAATAAAGAGCGTAACAAACACCCTGCAACTCGGGTGTTTCAGGCGATTCGTATCTATATCAACAGTGAGTTAGATCAAATTGATCAAGCGCTTGAAGGTGCATTAACCGTACTCGCGCCACAGGGACGTTTATCGATTATCAGCTTCCACTCTCTGGAAGATCGCATCGTAAAACGTTTTATTCGTCGCCATAGCCAAGGTGAGAGCGTGCCTCACGGTCTGCCAATCACCGAAGATCAAATTAACAAGTCGCGTAAATTGCGCGCCATAGGTAAGGCGATTATGCCTTCCGATGAGGAAATTGAACGCAATGCCAGAGCGCGCAGCTCAGTGTTACGCATTGCCGAGCGATTAGATTACTAGAGGGCAAACAAAGTGAGTAAGCCCTCATTAAATCTGCCACGGATAGTATTAAACGACCTGTGGCAACACAAATGGATCTTGTTACTCGCACTGCTCGTGCTCAGTAATGCTGTGGCTGTTGTCTATACCAGCCATGTGAGCCGTAAGCTCACCACCCAATGGGATCAGCTACTGCAGGAGCGTGACAGATTAGATATCGAGTGGCGCAATTTATTATTGGAAGAGCAATCCCAGACCGAGCACAGCCGGATCACGCGGATTGCATCAAAGGATCTCAACATGAGTCGACCCTTACCCAGCGAAGAAGTTGTGGTAAAGGTGCCGTGAACATAGGGAAGATATGACTAGGCAAGCAAAAACCAAACAGGCCAGCAAAAAGCAAAAGCCACAACTGATCCACTGGCGTTTATACGTCGTGGTTGGCTTTGTATTTGCGATGTTTTCGAGCCTTGTGGGTCGTGCTGCTTATATTCAAATTATTGAGCCCGATAAATTGCGTCACGAGAGCGACATGCGTACCTTGCGTACCACCAGTCGTGAGGTGCAGCGTGGCTTAATCACCGACCGTAACGGCGATATGCTGGCGGTGAGTGTGCCGGTGCGTGCCGTGTGGGCCGACCCTAAACAAGTCAATGATAACAATGGTTTTACCGATATGCGCCGCTGGCAAGCGCTGGCGGACGTATTGCACGAACCCGTGGAAGATGTGCTCGAAAAGGTGCGCAGCAATCCAACCAAACGTTTTACCTACCTAAAACGCCAAGTGACTCCCGCGGTAGCTGACTACATCACTCAGCTTAAATTGCCTGGGGTGTTTTTAAAGTCCGAGTCACGCCGCTACTATCCCGGTGGTGAGATCACCGCCCAGCTAATTGGCATTACCAATATCGACGATGTCGGTATTGAAGGGGTCGAAAACGCCTACAACAGTTGGCTTACAGGTACACCCTCCAAGCAAAAAGTGCGTAAATCCCGCGATGGCCATGTGGTTGAGCGCCTCGATATCGTTCAGGAAGGCGAGAGTCCAAATGATCTTGTGTTGAGTATCGACCAACGTATTCAACAACTTGCTTACCGTGAGTTAAAGCGCACTACCGAGATGAACCAAGCGACCTCTGGCTCGATTGTGGTGCTCGATATCCATACTGGCGAAGTCTTGGCTATGGTGAATACGCCGTCCTACAACCCTAATTCGCGCGACAATCTACAAACCTTCAGAATGCGTAACCGCGCTATGACGGACACCTTCGAGCCAGGCTCGACCATTAAACCTTTTGTGGTTGCTGCGGCATTAGAAGCGGGCACGGTTAAGTCTACCGATGTGATCCCAACCTCTCCGGGTTGGATGCGTTTAGGCGGTCGCCAAGTACGGGATGCGGCAAACTATGGCGATATGACGCTGGCACGTATTCTGGCGAAATCCAGTAACGTGGGGATCAGTAAACTTGCCCTGTCTATTCCAGTGCAGCAGTTATTAGGCACTTATCAATCCATGGGCTTAGGCAGCTTCTCGGGGATTAACCTCACGGGTGAAAGCGCGGGTTTGATCCAAGACCGCCACCGCTGGTCTGATTTTGAGCGCGCGACTTTATCCTTCGGCTACGGCTTAACGGCTACAACGCTGCAATTGGCGCGGATGTACGCGACTTTAGGTAACGGCGGCACCTTATATCCAGTATCGATTTTAAAACTGAAAAAGCCGCCCGAAGGTGAGCGAGTGATCTCAGAAGAAGTGGCTCACGATGTGCTGCAAATGATGGTGGGTGTGACCGAAAAAGGCGGTACAGGTACGCTTGCCCATATCGATGGTTATCCAGTAGCGGGTAAATCGGGTACCAGTCGTAAGGCAGTAGCCGGTGGTTATGGCGATGATTATGTTGCGTTATTTGCTGGCGTGGCGCCCGTGAATAATCCTAAACTCGCGATCGTGGTCGTGGTGAACGAGCCAAAGGGCGATCTCTATTATGGTGGTTCAGTGGCAGGGCCTGCATTCGCTAAGGTGATGTCAGGCGCACTGCAAATGTTAAATGTCGAACCCATTTCCGATAAAGAACAGGTGCAATTGGCGGGACTCGCCGGGAGAACTGAATGATGTTATTAAGGGATCTATTAGCGCCTTGGTTCCCCTATGCGGGCGAACAAACCTTCTTAGATTTGACTTTAGATAGCCGCGCAATACGTCGCGGCGATGTGTTTTTAGCGCTGCCTGGCCATAAGGTCGATGGTCGTCAATTTATCGATAAGGCCTTAGCCCAAGGTGCGACTGCGGTGTTAGTGCATACGGATAGCATTGAAGAACAAGGCAAGGTGATTGCGACTGAGCAAGGCGTACAGATTTATTTTTATCAGTTAGCGAAACGAGTGTCAGCGGTTGCCGCAGTGCGTTATCCCGTTGTCCAAGGCCAGTCTATGGGCATTGTCGGGATCACCGGCACCAACGGTAAAACCTCTACCAGTCAGCTCTGCGCGCAATTAGTGACGTTGCTTGAAGGTAAAGCGGCGGTGATGGGCACGCTCGGTAATGGCCTGTGGGGCGAGTTAGTCGATAGCGGTAATACGACCGCCGATGCCATTACTCTGATGCGCCAACTACATGAGTTTGCAGACAAAGGCGTTAATACCTGTGCGATGGAAGTCTCAAGTCATGGTTTAGTCCAAGGTCGAGTTGATGCAGTGCCCTTCGATGTGGCGGTATTCACTAACCTGACCCGTGATCACTTGGACTACCACGGCGATATGGAAAACTATGCCGCGGCCAAACAAATGCTGTTTCGTTTCGAGGCCCTGCGTCACGGCTTAGTGAATCTTGATGATCCCGTGGGAGCCGCTTGGTTATCCGAGCTGGCAAATGTCCCCGCGAAAATGTGGGGCTTTAGCATTGAAGCGCATACCGAGGCGGCGTTTTACACTAAGAATGCCCAATTTAACGATCAAGGCGTGCAGGCGACATTAGTCTGGCCCGAGGGCGAAATCGACATTCGTTCTCCTTTATTAGGTGCCTTTAACCTCTCGAATTTACTCGCTGCTTTATCTGCCTTGTATTTACAGGGCGTGGATATGCGTGCCCTGGCCGCCAAAGTGCCTTATTTAGTGCCCGTGGCTGGCCGTATGGAACGTTTTACTACCGCGGACAACATCACCTTAGTCGTCGATTATGCCCACACCCCGGATGCGATTGAGCAGGCGCTGAATGCTCTGCGTCGTCACTGTGCTGGAGAGCTCTGGTGCGTATTTGGCTGTGGCGGCGACCGTGATAAGGGCAAACGTCCGCTTATGGGACAAGCGGCGGAGCAATTTGCCGACCGCATTATGGTGACCAGCGATAATGCTCGTAGCGAAGATCCTAACCAAATTATTACCGATATTATCCAAGGGCTGACTCACCCAGAGCGTGCGCTGACCGAGGTTGACCGTGTGGCTGCGATTAAACGCGTCGTGGCACAGGCTAAACCTGGGGATGTGATTCTGCTTGCGGGCAAAGGCCATGAAACTTACCAAGAGGCGGCAGGTGTGCGTCATGACTATGATGAGCGCGCCCTGGCACGTCAGTTATCGGAGCAAAGCCAATGATCCCAATTTCTCTCGAGGCGCTGAGCCAACACTTAAGTGCGCATCGAGTCGGTGACGATGTCACCATCCAAGCATTAAGCAGCGATAGCCGTAAAATCGGCCCAGCGACCCTGTTTGTCGCCTTAAAGGGCGAGCGTTTCGACGGCCACGATTTTGCGGCCACGGCAATTGAAAATGGTGCCGTTGCACTGCTGGTTGAACGTCAATTGGCCTTCGATGTGCCGCAGCTTATTGTTGCCGATTGCCAAAAAGCCATGGGCGCGATTGGTGCCTATGTACGTGACCAAGTGGATCCCATTTGTGTGGCCTTAACCGGCTCCAATGGCAAAACCAGCGTGAAAGAAATGATCGCCACGATTTTATCGGCGAAGCATCAAGTGCTTTACACCGCAGGTAATTTTAATAATGAAATCGGTGTGCCACTCACCTTGCTGCGCTTAACGCCTGAGGATAAGTATGGGGTGTTTGAACTTGGTGCTAACCACAAAGGTGAGATTGATTACACCTCGAGTTTGGTGCGTCCTCACGTAGCGTTAGTCAATAACGTTGGCAGCGCCCACTTAGAAGGCTTTGGTTCACAGGCGGGTGTCGCTCAGGCCAAATCGGAAATCTACAACCATCTGCAACCCGGCGGCACGGCAATTATCAATGCCGATGATGCCTTTGCCGATGTGATGCGGGTGAAAGCGAAACAATATAAGCAATTAAGCTTCTCCCAGCAGGAAGGCGCGGCTAAACGTCAAATCGATGTGATTGCCACTGGCCACAAAGCCAATAGCGAAGGCTGTTACCGTTTCATCCTCAACTACGCGGGAGAGTCCTGCGAAGTGACTCTGCCTCTCGCGGGTCGTCACCAAGTCAGCAACGCGCTAGCTGCGGCAAGTGTTTGTATTGCTTTGGGATTGAGCCTGAAGGAAATCGCTGAAGGCTTGAGCCAGTTGACCCCTGTTAAGGGGCGCATGCAACCAACTCAATTAGGACGCGTTCGCTTAATCGATGATAGCTATAACGCCAATCCCGTGTCAGTGGGGGCGGCTATCGCTTGGTTAAAGGAAATTTCTGAAAATCGCTGTTTGGTACTGGGAGATTTGGGCGAATTAGGCGACAATGCGCCCCTTTTACACGCTGAACTGGGACAACTGGCAAAGCAACAGGGCATCGATGCTCTGTTCTGTACCGGCACCTTAACTCAGCACACTAGCCAAGCTTTCGGGGCGGAGCACCATGACAGCGTGGCGACGTTAGTAGAAAAACTCATAAAACACATCAACCAGTTGCCGGGACAGGTGACGGTTTTAGTTAAAGGTTCACGTAGTGCCGCAATGGAGCGGGTCGTGGATGGCCTAACAGTAGCCTTCGGGCGTGGGGAGTTAGTGTAGATGCTGGTGTATCTGGCCGAGTATTTAACCCGTTTTCATACTGGGTTTAACGTATTTTCCTATGTGACATTTCGAGCCATTTTAGGCTTGTTAACCGCATTAATGTTTAGTTTATGGTGGGGTCCTAAACTGATTGAGCGTTTGCAGTTAATGCAGATTGGTCAAGTCGTGCGTAACGATGGGCCAGAGTCGCATTTCAGTAAACGCGGTACGCCGACTATGGGCGGCCTGATGATTTTAGGTGCCATCTTTATCAGTGTGCTGTTGTGGGGCGATCTCGGTAGCCGTTATGTGTGGGTGATGCTGTTTGTATTAGGCAGCTTCGGCATGATCGGTTTTATTGATGATTACCGCAAAGTCGTGCGTAAAGATACTAAGGGACTGATCGCGCGTTGGAAGTATATTCTGCAATCCTTAGCGGCGTTGATCATTGCCTTCTTCCTCTACACCACCGCGTCTAACCCGGGTGAAACCCAGTTAGTCGTGCCTTTCTTTAAGGATGTGATGCCACAGCTTGGCGCTGTGTTTATCGTATTGGCGTATTTCACTATTGTTGGCTCGAGCAACGCGGTGAACCTAACCGATGGTCTCGATGGTTTGGCGATTATGCCAACAGTAATGGTGGCCGCGGCATTCGCCTTGATTGCTTATCTGTCTGGCCATGCTCAGTTTGCTAATTACCTGCACATTCCGCATTTACCCGGTTCGGGTGAGCTAGTGATCGTCTGTACTGCGATTGTGGGCGCAGGCTTAGGCTTTTTATGGTTTAACACTTATCCAGCACAGGTTTTTATGGGCGATGTGGGCTCGCTGTCTTTAGGCGCAGCCTTAGGCGCGATTGCGGTTCTAGTTCGCCAAGAAATCCTATTAGTGATTATGGGCGGTGTGTTTGTGATGGAAACTGTATCTGTGATCCTGCAGGTCGGTTCTTACAAATTACGTGGTCAGCGCATTTTCCGCATGGCGCCTATCCATCACCACTATGAGTTAAAAGGTTGGCCTGAACCACGCGTGATTGTCCGCTTTTGGATTATCTCGATTTTCTTAGTGTTACTCGGCTTAGCCACGTTGAAGTTAAGGTAATCGCTCATGCAAAGTCAGTATTCACACATAGTGTTAGGTTTGGGTGCCACCGGGCTCTCGGTAGTGCGCTATTTGTGTGGAAAAGGGATCACACCCTTGGTGATGGATAGCCGTCGCCAACCTCCAGGTGCGGACACCCTTGCCAGCGCATTCCCTGAGGTGCAGCTGATTGCGGGCGGATTCGATTGCCGTTACTTAGTGCAAGCAAAGCAAATCATTATCAGCCCAGGTATTGCGATTGATACGCCTGAGGTGCGCGCTGCACTGGATATGGGGATTGAAGTCATTGGCGATGTAGAGCTATTTGCCCGTGAGATTGCCGACCGTAAACCTTGTGTGATTGGGATTACTGGCTCAAACGGCAAGTCGACCGTCACCACCTTAGTGGGTGAAATGCTGCGTGAAGCAGGCATGGCAGTGGCAGTGGGTGGCAATATTGGTATTCCGGCGCTCGATCTGCTGACGGAAAATGCCGATATTTTTGTGCTTGAGCTGTCGAGCTTCCAACTCGAAACCACCCACAGCTTGAACTGCGTGGCGTCGACCTGTTTGAACGTGACCGAAGACCATATGGACAGATACAGCGATATGGATGCCTATCGCAAGGCCAAGCTGCGTCTGTATCATCAAAGCCGCTCCATCATCTTTAACCGTGATGATGCGCTGACTATCCCGACTGAGCCGATGAACCAAAACAGCTTTGGTTTAGCGCCGCCAGAGGGCGACGAGTGGGGCATTTGTGATAGCAAGATTTATCACGGTCACAGTGAAATTATGCCGATCACCGAAGTATCGCTGATTGGTAGTCATAACCATGCCAACTTACTCGCTGCAATGGCTTTGGTCTACGCGGTGGGTGTGGATAAACAAGTCATGGCTAAAGTGGCTCGTACCTTTACAGGTCTTTCTCATCGCTGTGAAGTGGTCGGTGTGAAAGCGGGCGTGACCTATGTGAACGACTCTAAGGCGACCAATGTTGGCGCCACCGTCGCGGCGCTCGATGGGTTAAGCGACCACTTAGGTGACATTATTTTGATTGCCGGTGGTGATGGTAAGGGGGCGGATTTCAGTCCGTTGGTCGAGCCGTTAACGAAAGTGACACACCTCATCACCTTAGGCCGCGATGGTAATAAGATAGCCGCATTGAAGGAAGGGGCCATCAAGGTGGACTCTATGGCGGCTGCGGTGGCTAAGGCCGCCGAGTTAGCCACTTCGGGCGATATCGTACTCCTATCGCCAGCCTGTGCGAGTCTAGATATGTACAGCAACTTTATGGCTCGTGGGGATGATTTTAGAAGCCAAGTGGAGCAACTCGATGGCGAGTGATGCAAGACAGCTCAGCCTTTTTGGGCGAGTGCTGAACGCACTGCCTAACTGGCAACGTGATAACGAGGTGCCGGGCGTGCAATTGTACGACCGGGCTTTACTCACGGCCGTGCTGTCTTTGATTGGCTTTGGTTTTGTCATGGTTATGTCGGCCTCTATGCCTGAGGCGCAAACGCTGACGGGCAATCCCTTCCACTTTATGACCCGCCATGTGGGTTATCTGTTGGGATGTTTAGTGATTGCCGCTTTTGTGCTGAGGGTCGAGATGCAAACTTGGCAGCGGATGAGCCCCATCATGTTGCTAGGCGTGTTTTTGATGTTGCTGGCGGTGCTGGTTGTGGGGACCACAGTCAACGGTGCGACCCGTTGGTTATCCATAGGTCCCATCCGTATTCAGGTGGCCGAGGTCGCTAAGTTTGCGTTCTCTGTGTACATGGCGGGCTATCTTGTGCGTCGGCATCAGGAAGTGCGTGAAAATGCTAAGGGCTTCTATAAGCCGATTGCGGTATTTGCAATCTATGCGATTTTGATTCTGATGCAGCCCGACTTAGGAACTGTGGTTGTGTTGTTCGTCGGTACTGTGGGGCTGTTGTTCCTCGCGGGCGCGCGTTTGCTGGACTTCTTCGCGCTGATTTTTGCCGGGGTGTTGGCATTCGTGGCGCTGGTTCTGCTCGAGCCTTACCGTATGCGCCGGGTGACCTCGTTTTTAGATCCTTGGCAGGATCCGTTCGGCAGTGGCTATCAGTTAACGCAATCGCTAATGGCCTATGGCCGGGGTGATTGGTTTGGTCAGGGCCTAGGTAACAGTATTCAGAAGTTGGAGTACCTTCCCGAGGCACATACCGACTTTATCTTTGCCGTGATCGGTGAAGAGTTAGGTTTTATCGGCATTATCGCAGTGTTATCTGTGCTGCTGTTTGTGGCATTGAGGGCCATTCGCCTCGGCAATTTATGCCTGGCGATGGACAAAGCCTTCGAAGGTTATCTGGCCTATGCCATCGGGATTTGGATCTGTTTCCAGACCGTCGTTAATGTGGGCGCAAGCATTGGTATGTTACCAACTAAAGGGTTAACACTGCCCTTTGTGAGTTACGGCGGTAGTAGTCTATGGGTCATGACGGCGGCGGCAATGACATTGCTGCGCATCGATTATGAGCGGCGTATGAGTTTAGTTCAGGCCGTGCAAGGGAGATTGAAGTAATGACCGATGCAGGTAAACGTATTTTAGTCATGGCTGGCGGCACGGGCGGACATGTGTTCCCGGCGCTCGCGGTGGCAAAATATTTAGCGCAGCAAGGTTGGCAAGTGCGTTGGTTAGGCACCGCCGACCGTATGGAGGCGCGTTTAGTGCCTCAGTATGGCTTCGATATCGATTTTATCGACATCAAGGGTGTGCGTGGCAATGGTTTAGTGCGTAAATTGGCGGCGCCTTTTAAAGTGGTGCGCTCGATTCTGCAAGCTAAGGCCGTGATTGCCGAATTTAAACCCGATGTGGTGCTGGGTATGGGCGGTTTTGCCAGTGGCCCAGGTGGTGTGGCCGCTAAATTGGCGGGTGTGCCCTTAGTGCTACATGAGCAAAATGCCATTCCGGGAATGACCAACAAGTTACTCTCGCGGATTGCTAGCCAAGTACTGTGTGCCTTTAAAAATACCTTTACCCAGGTCAAGGCAAAGGTAGTGGGTAACCCAATCCGCCGTGAGTTAATTGCCTTAGGTGCCGAGCCTAAGCAAACCGCGGATGATGCTCTAAAAGTCTTAGTGGTTGGTGGCAGCTTAGGCGCCAAAGTCTTTAACGACTTAATGCCCGAAGTGGTTGCCGCGCTGAGTAAACAGCAGTCGATTACGGTTTGGCATCAAGTGGGTAAGGATAATCTGGCTGGAGTTAAGTCGGCTTATCAACAGCAGGGACAGGATGGCGGCGTTAACGTTGCCGAATTTATTGATGATATGGAAGCCGCCTATCGCTGGGCGGATGTGGTATTGTGCCGAGCCGGCGCGCTGACGGTATCCGAGTTAGCGGCGGTGGGGCTACCGAGTATTCTGGTGCCTTATCCCCATGCTGTGGATGATCATCAGACCCGTAACGCCCAAGTATTGGTTGAGGCTGGCGCCGCTTTCCTATTGCCGCAGGCCATCTTGGACGTGAATAAGCTGGTGAGTAAATTACAGTTACTCGCCAATGACAGAGCAGAATTAGCCCAAATGGGCCAAAGAGCGAGATATGTTGCCGTGTTGGATGCGACCGAGCAGGTGGCCCAAGTGTGTATCGCTCTCGCCGAGAAAGGATAAGTATGACTAAGACAGAAAGATACTTACAGCTAAGAAGTATGATCCCAGAAATGCGCCGGATTAAGCGTATTCATTTCGTCGGCATTGGCGGCGCGGGTATGGGCGGGATCGCTGAAGTATTAGTAAACGAAGGTTATGTAGTCAGTGGTTCTGACATAGCGCAAAACGCAGTCACCGATAGACTCTGTCTGCTTGGGGCGAAAATTCATATCGGCCATGGAGCCGATAACGTGCAGCAAGCCGATGTGGTTGTGGTCTCGACCGCGATTAATCCTGAGAATCCAGAGATTATTGCGGCGAAGGAATTGCGTATTCCTATCGTGCGCCGCGCCGAGATGTTGGCCGAGTTGATGCGTTATCGCCATGGTGTGGCGATTGCGGGGACTCACGGTAAAACTACGACCACCAGTTTGATTGCGAGTGTATATGGTCAAGCGGGTCGCGATCCGACCTTCGTGATCGGCGGCTTGCTCAACAGCGCAGGCACTAACGCTCGCTTAGGCACGAGTCGTTATCTTATCGCCGAAGCCGATGAGAGTGATGCCAGCTTCTTGCACCTGCAACCTATGGTCAGCGTGGTGACTAACATTGAAGCCGACCATATGGACACCTACGGCGGTGACTTTGAAAAGCTCAAATCGACCTTCGTGGACTTTTTACATAACCTGCCATTCTACGGCGTGGCTGTGGTGTGTATCGACGATGCAGTGGTGCGCGAGATTATGCCGCGTATTGGCCGCCATATGATCACCTATGGCTTCAGTGATGATGCCGACGTGCAGGCGCTGAACTTCCATCAGCAGGGTCACCAATGCCGCTTTACCGTCAGACGTAAAGGCAAAGAAGATTTAGATCTGCTGCTTAACCTGCCGGGTCAGCACAATGTATTAAATGCGCTCGCGGCGATTGCCGTGGCGACAGAAGATGAAATCGATGATAGCGCCATCATTCAAGCCTTAGCTGAATTCCAGGGTATTGGCCGTCGTTTCCAACACTTAGGCAAGTTCGCGACGCCAAAGGGCGAAGTGATGTTAGTGGACGACTATGGTCATCACCCCAGCGAAGTGGCGGCGACCATTAAAGCGGCGCGTGCTGGCTGGCCAGACAAGCGCTTAGTGATGGCCTACCAGCCACACAGATACACTCGTACCCGTGACTTGTACGAAGACTTTATTGAAGTGTTATCTCAAGTAGATTGCTTGTTATTGCTCGAGGTGTATAGCGCGGGTGAAGCGCCGATCCCCGGTGCCGATGGCCGTGCACTGTGCCGCTCGATTCGTTTGCGCGGACAGTTAGATCCCATCTTTATCGCCAGCCCAGATCAGTTAGCCGAAGTGCTACCCGATGTGTTGCAGGAGGGGGATTTATTGTTGACCCAAGGTGCGGGTAATATAGGCGCCCTGTCGCGCCAGTTAGCCGCCTCTGAATTGGGCTTTAGCACTGCTGCGACAACCGAGGTAAAACCTTGATGTATTGCGGGACAACTCGGGTTTAAAGGAAATTTTGACCCGAGGCTTTAGCTCTATATAATGGCCGATTTTCTGTGGTTTTTAGTAGTGTCGTTGAAAGGTGGAAACAAACGTGTCTTGGAGTGATAAGAGGCGACACTGGTGGGCGAGGATGTCACAGGTTAATTGGTACCTGTGGAGCGGAATTGGGTTTTTATGGTTAGTCATTGGGAGTTTTGTCTTTGGTGGCTACCAACTGCATAAATTTTTAAGTGATGCCAATACGTTGCCCATTGAAGCTGTGGCCATCAAAGGTGAACGGACTTACACCACGGATAGAGATATACAAATTGCACTACAGGATTTAATGCAGCGGAGTTTTTTCAGCGCAGACATCACCTTAGTGCAACAGGCGTTAGAAGCCTTACCTTGGGTATATCGCGCGTCAGTGAGGCGTGAATGGCCAGCGAAACTCAGGGTGTATTTACAGGAGCAACAACCGGTCGCCCATTGGAATGGCACCGCTTGGCTCAATGTGCATGGTGAAGTGTTTGAAGCACCATCGCATCCTGAGCTAGAGCATCTGCCTTATTTATCTGGGCCAGATGATATGGGGACCGAAGTGTTAACCGCCTACGCGCAGGTTAACTCGCTACTGAAGATTAATGGCTTTACCTTGGCCAATTTGAGTTTAACGCCACGGCATGCGTGGCACGCGACACTAGGTAACGGTATTGTTTTAGACCTAGGTCGAGAAGATAAAATGGCAAGGATACAAAGGTTTATCACTGTTTATCCGCTATTGGCGAAACAAGATAAACCGATTGCCAGAGTGGATTTGCGCTACGACACAGGGTTGGCCGTAGGCTGGGGCGATGCACAAACAAGAGAGCCGATAATTAATGACCAAAAACCAAGATAGAAATCTGATCGTCGGATTGGACATAGGAACCTCTAAAGTCGCAGTGATCATAGGCGAAGTTCTGCCCGATGGCGAAATCAGCATAGTCGGCCTTGGTAACCATCCTTCAAGGGGCATGGATAAAGGTGGCGTTAACGATTTAGACTCCATCGTGCGCAGTGTGCAACGCGCGCTCGATCAAGCGGAATTAATGGCAGACTGTCAAGTATCATCGGTTTACCTGAGCATTTCCGGTAAACATATCGCCTGTCAAAACGAAAATGGCATGGTGTCGATTAACGATGAAGAAGTGACACAGGAAGACGTCGACAACGTGATCCACACCGCTCGCTCGGTGAAGATCCCGACCGAACGTCGCATTCTGCATGTGTTACCACAGGAATACGCGATTGACGTACAAGACGGCATTCGCAGCCCTATCGGCATGTCAGGCATGCGGATGGAAGCCAAGGTACACATAGTGACCTGCGCCAATGATATGGCGAAGAACATCACTAAGAGTGTCGAGCGCTGTGGTTTGAAGGTCGATGACTTAGTGTTCTCCGGTATTGCGTCGGCGGATGCGGTATTAACCTTCGATGAAAAAGACTTAGGTGTGTGTATCGTCGACATCGGCGGTGGTACGACGGATATCGCCGTGTACACCAATGGTGCACTGCGTCATTGCGCGGTTGTGCCAGTTGCGGGTAACCAAGTGACCAACGATATCGCGAAGATTTTCCGCACACCTTCGTCACATGCTGAACAAATTAAAGTGCAGTTCGCCTGTGCGCGCAGCTCCATGGTGAGCCGCGAAGACAGTATCGAAGTGCCATCGGTCGGTGGTCGCCCATCACGCAGCATGTCGCGCCACACTCTGGCTGAAGTGGTTGAGCCGAGATATCAAGAGCTGTTTGAGTTAGTGCTCAAGGAGCTGAAAGACAGTGGTTTAGAAGATCAAATCGCCGCAGGTATCGTGCTAACAGGCGGTACGGCGTCGATTCAAGGCGTGGTGGACATTGCGGAGGCAACCTTTGGGATGCCAGTTCGCGTCGCCTCACCATTGCCAGTTAAAGGGTTATACGAATACGTGGATCAGTCTATTTACTCCACTGGAGTTGGATTGCTCCATTACGGTGCAAGACGGGTGCTTGAGCGTCAATTCGAGCGTCCTGAGCGTCAAGGGGTTACCAGTGCTTGGAATCGGGTCCAAAGCTGGTTTAAGGGTGAATTTTAATAACGCAGGCAACACGGAGATCAGACAATGTTTGAGATCATGGACACTCACTCAGACGACGCGGTGATTAAAGTCATCGGCGTTGGCGGCGGCGGCGGTAATGCTGTCGAACATATGGTCAAACACAACATTGAAGGTGTTGAGTTTGTCGTTACCAACACAGACGCACAGGCGCTACGTAAATCAGGCGCTGGCTCAACGATTCAATTAGGTCGAGATGTCACTAAAGGTCTTGGCGCTGGCGCCAACCCAGAAGTGGGTCGTGCCGCGGCTGAAGAAGACCGCGAAAATATTCGTGCGGCGATCAAAGGCTCAGACATGATCTTTATCGCCGCCGGTATGGGCGGTGGTACGGGTACAGGTGCGGCTCCTGTGGTTGCGCAAATTGCTCGCGAAGAAGGCATCTTAACAGTTGCCGTTGTGACTAAGCCTTTCCCTTTCGAAGGCAAGAAGCGTATGGCTTATGCCGAGCAAGGTATTAGCGAGCTGGCTAAGCACGTGGATTCGTTAATCACTATCCCTAACGAAAAATTATTAAAAGTATTGGGCCGTGGTACGTCATTACTCGATGCGTTTGCCGCAGCGAATAACGTGTTACTCGGTGCAGTACAAGGTATTGCCGAGCTTATCACTCGCCCAGGTCTGATTAACGTCGACTTTGCGGACGTGAAAACCGTTATGTCCGAAATGGGTAATGCCATGATGGGTACGGGTGTTGCACGTGGTGAAGACCGTGCGGAAGAGGCCGCTGAGGCCGCTGTCGCAAGCCCATTATTAGAAGACATCGACTTAGCCGGTGCCCGTGGTGTATTAGTTAACATTACCGCAGGTATGGACATGAGCATCGAAGAATTCGAAACCGTGGGTAACCATGTTAAAGCTTATGCTTCTGACAACGCGACAGTGGTTGTGGGCGCGGTTATCGACCCTGAAATGAGCGACGAGCTGCGTGTAACTGTAGTTGCAACCGGTATCGGTGCTGAAAAGCGTCCTGATATTCAATTGGTTTCTAAGCCTGCGCCTCGTCCAGAGCCAGTCGTTGTGGAACCAAAAGCAGAAGCTTATGTCGAAGAGGCAACTCATGTGAGCTATGCGGCGCCAAAAGGTAATGTGTTACCTGCATCGCCAGCTCCGGCGCCTGCACCTTCAACAAAGCATGAATTGGATTACTTAGATATCCCAGCGTTTTTGCGTAAGCAAGCTGACTAAAACGGGTATTTGAGTCCAGCGTTTTGGGTGGTGTCTTGCTTAGCGAGGTAATACCATCCAATGACTACATTTGTATGACATGGTCAACTTATGTTACCATGTCGAACCTATGTGGTCGTTTTGCTGCCGCTGCGTGTGCAAATATTAGGCTTAATTATTGAAATCTAAACGGGTAACTGAATGATATTTCAACGAACTGTTCAAAAAATGGTGAAAGCTACCGGAGTCGGTTTGCACTCTGGGAACAAGGTCACCTTGAGCATTATGCCCGCACCAGTCAATACAGGGATCGTACTTGTGCGTACCGATATGAGTCCTGCCGTTGCTATTCCAGCAAAGGCGGAACAAGTTCGCGAAACCACTATGTGCACGGCACTTGTCAATGATGAAGGTATTCGTATTTCGACTATTGAGCATCTGTTTGCAGCCCTAGCTGGTTTAGGCATTGATAACGCCGTAATCGAAGTGGACGCGCCTGAAATCCCAATCATGGATGGCAGTGCGAGCCCATTTGTCTTCTTACTTCAGTCTGCAGGTATTAAAGAGCAGACTGCACCTAAGAAGTACTTAAAGATTAAACGCCCAGTGCGTGTTGAAGACGGTGATAAGTGGGCCGAGCTGAAGCCATTCAAAGGCTTTAGAGTCAACTTCAAGATTGACTTTGCTCACCCAGAAATTGCTCGCAGTCAACAGCATGTGGTGATGGACTTCTCTACTTCTGCTTTTGTTAAAGACATCAGCCGTGCCCGTACTTTTGGTTTTATGCGTGATATTGAGTATCTGCGTGCGAACAACCTAGCATTAGGTGGCAGCATGGAAAACGCGGTTGTACTTGATGAATATCGCGTCCTCAACCCCGACGGCCTGCGTTATGAGGATGAGTTCGTTAAGCACAAAATTTTAGATGCGTTTGGTGATCTCTACGTGGCAGGACACGCCATTCTTGGTGAGTTTACTGCCTATAAAACGGGTCATGCACTGAATAACCAATTAGTGCGAGCCTTATTGGCGCAGCAGGATGCGTGGGAGCTGGTGAGCTTTGAGAAAGAAGCCGATGTTCCCGTCAGCTTTACTGTGCCAGGTGGCGCGGTTTACGCTTAATAGCGCTTGATGTTTACTTATTACGGCTGGCCAATGTGGCCAGCCGTTTTAGTTTTTCGCCTAGTGTTCCGCTCACATTTTCTGCAAGCGCAGCAATATGTTCTGCCGCAGCTGGACTGAGTTGCTTGTGCGCCTGTTTCGGCTTTGCGTCATACAATGCTAATCTCGGGTTGACTTTAACTTCAATTGCGGTAAGGATTGGGAGCGTTTCTGCTTGAAGCTGCGCTAGTAGTTTCGGCTTTTGGAAATTAATCCGTGCAGCCCATGCTGCCGAAGTGGTTTCAACCACAAGAACACCCTGGCGGAAATTGGCGACTTTCAGCTGCTCCGCAACAGGACCTGCGACAATCTGCTTCACGTGCTGATCCAGATATAAAAGTAGTTCCGCTTTCTCAGCTATATCGGGCAATGTGCCTGACTGGTGTAGTAATTGGCTGAGATCCTGAGGGGGCTTTTTCATATGATAATAAGATGGCTGAATTAGGCTATGAGTGTAACAGTATTTATTCAAGGTCGGAATGGCGTCACGCGCTGGCAACCCAGTAAACGCTGGTTGCTCCTTCCCATGCTATTGTTGGCTACTGGTGCCGGTATTTATCAACACAACTCTGCTAAATTTGAAAATCAGCAAGCCAGTGTCGATAACGATCGGATCCAACGCGAACAACAAAAGAAGCAAGTCTTAGAACTAAAGAGTGCCACAGAGTCACAGCTAGCCATGCTGGCGACCCATGTTGCACGCATGCAAGCCAAAATCACCCGTCTCGAGGCCTTAGGTCAACAAGTCGCTAAACAAAACAAATTGGATGAAGACTTTGATTTCTCCTCTGAAGTGGGTGTGGGTGGCTTGAGCGAATTAGGCTCGAATATCGAACTTGGTCAGCTTATCGATGATATGGATAAACTGGCGTCACGAATTGACAACAATAATGTTCAACTATCACTACTTGAAACAGTGTCATCTAACCACCATATAGATGCTGAACGTTATGTATCAGGGCTCCCACTCGATAAAGGTTGGTTATCGTCGCCCTACGGATTACGTAATGACCCTTTTAACGGTCGTCGAACCATGCATAAAGGGATCGATTTTACCGGTCGAGAAGGGGCTAAAGTTGTCGCGACTGCTGCAGGCGTGGTGACTTGGGCTGGGAATATGTTTGGCTATGGCGAATTGGTCGAAATCGACCATGGTAACGGTTTACGTACTCGCTATGGTCATAATAAAGCTTTGTCAGTAGCTGTAGGTGATGTGGTCGCGAAAGGTGAAACCATCGCCAGTATGGGAAGCACTGGGCGCTCAACAGGGGCTCACGTGCATTATGAAGTGTTGCGTGGCGGACAGCAGATAGATCCACAGAAGTTTGTCTACCGCAAGGCAGGTTAATTGAAACATTGGCTTCTAGTTTCCATCATGGACTTGGCCTACAGAAAATAAGTGATTCAGATGTTTGGTAAATTACTGACAAAAGTATTTGGTAGTCGCAACGACCGTACC
The DNA here is from genome assembly GCF_047975355.1 of Shewanella sp. Taxonomy (GTDB): domain Bacteria; phylum Pseudomonadota; class Gammaproteobacteria; order Enterobacterales; family Shewanellaceae; genus Shewanella. The sequence goes on from NZ_JBKEDJ010000040.1 coordinate 104,365, forward strand.
CTCAAAGGGTTACAAAAAGTAGTTAATAAGATTAATGCGCTTGAAGCCGATTATGAAAAATTAACCGATGAACAGCTTAAAGCGAAAACCGCCGAGTTTCGCGAGCGTTTAGCGGCCGGAGCGTCGTTAGAGAGCATTATGGCGGAAGCCTTCGCGACCGTGCGTGAAGCATCGAAGCGTGTGTTCGAAATGCGTCACTTCGACGTGCAGTTACTCGGTGGTATGGTGCTCGACAGTAACCGCATCGCCGAAATGCGTACCGGTGAAGGTAAAACTTTAACCGCGACTCTGCCTGCCTATTTAAATGCCCTAACGGGTAAAGGTGTGCACGTCATTACCGTCAACGATTATTTGGCTCGTCGTGACGCGGAGAATAACCGCCCACTGTTCGAATTCTTAGGCTTAACTGTCGGCATTAACGTCGCAGGTTTGGGTCAGCAGGCGAAAAAAGACGCCTACAACGCTGATATTACCTATGGTACCAACAACGAATTTGGTTTCGACTATCTGCGCGACAACATGGCGTTCTCGCCACAAGAGCGTGTTCAACGTCCATTGCACTATGCTCTGATCGACGAGGTCGACTCAATCCTTATCGACGAAGCTCGTACGCCACTGATTATCTCTGGTGCTGCGGAAGACAGCTCTGAGCTATATATCAAGATCAACACCTTAATCCCAAGTCTTATCCGTCAAGATAAAGAAGACTCAGAAGAGTATGTGGGTGAGGGTGACTACAGCATCGATGAAAAAGCCAAACAAGTGCACTTCACCGAGCGTGGGCAAGAGAAGGTTGAGAACCTGTTGATTGAGCGCGGCATGTTAGCCGAAGGCGACTCACTCTATTCAGCGGCCAACATTTCTCTGCTGCACCATGTGAACGCCGCACTGCGTGCGCATACCCTGTTTGAGCGTGACGTTGACTATATCGTTCAAGATGGCGAAGTGATCATCGTTGACGAACACACTGGCCGTACTATGCCAGGTCGTCGCTGGTCAGAAGGTTTACACCAAGCCGTTGAAGCCAAAGAAGGCGTTCGTATTCAAAACGAAAACCAAACCCTGGCATCGATTACCTTCCAAAACTACTTCCGTTTATATGAGAAGTTAGCGGGTATGACAGGTACTGCCGATACCGAAGCGTTTGAGTTCCAACACATCTATGGTCTAGATACTGTGGTTGTGCCAACCAACCGTCCTATGGTGCGTAAGGATATGGCGGATTTGGTTTACCTCACCGCCAATGAAAAATACCAAGCGATCATTAAAGACATCAAAGATTGCCGTGAACGTGGCCAACCTGTCCTAGTGGGTACAGTGTCTATCGAACAGTCTGAGCTGTTAGCGCGCTTAATGGTGAAGGAGAAGATCCCGCACCAAGTGCTTAACGCTAAGTTCCACGAAAAAGAAGCCGAAATTGTTGCCCAAGCGGGTCGTACTGGCGCTGTGACTATTGCTACTAACATGGCGGGTCGTGGTACCGACATTGTGTTAGGCGGCAACTGGAATATGGAAATCGAAGCCCTCGAGAATCCAACCGCTGAGCAAAAAGCTAAAATTAAGGCCGACTGGCAAGAGCGCCACGATGCCGTGGTCGCCGCCGGTGGTTTACACATTTTAGGTACTGAGCGCCACGAATCTCGCCGTATCGACAACCAGCTACGTGGTCGTGCGGGTCGTCAAGGTGACGCGGGTTCTTCACGTTTTTACCTTTCTATGGAAGATAGCTTAATGCGTATCTTCGCCTCGGATCGTGTCTCAGGCATGATGAAGAAACTGGGGATGGAAGAAGGTGAAGCGATCGAACATCCATGGGTTTCCCGTGCGATTGAAAACGCACAACGTAAAGTGGAAGCGCGTAACTTTGATATCCGTAAGCAACTGCTCGAATTTGACGACGTCGCAAACGACCAGCGTCAAGTGGTTTACGCACAGCGCAACGAGTTAATGGATGCCGAAAGCATCGAAGACACCATTAAAAACATCCAAGACGATGTGATCAGTGCGGTGATTGACCAATACATTCCACCACAATCAGTGGAGGAGTTATGGGATGTTCCTGGTTTAGAGCAACGTTTACAGCAAGAATTTATGCTGAAACTGCCAATCCAAGAATGGCTGGATAAAGAAGACGACTTACACGAAGAAACATTGCGTGAGCGTATCATCACTTCTTGGTCTGATGCATATAAAGCAAAAGAAGAAATGGTCGGTGCGCCAGTACTGCGCCAGTTCGAAAAAGCCGTCATGCTACAAACCCTCGATGGTCTGTGGAAAGAACACTTAGCGGCAATGGATCACTTACGCCAAGGTATCCACTTACGTGGTTACGCGCAGAAGAATCCAAAGCAAGAATATAAGCGCGAGTCGTTCGAACTGTTCCAACAATTACTGTCGACCTTAAAGCATGATGTCATTAGCGTGCTATCTAAGGTACAAGTACAAGCACAGTCAGACGTAGAAGAGATGGAAGCGCGTCGTCGTGAAGAAGATGCCAAGATCCAACGCGACTATCAACATGCAGCAGCCGAAGCCTTAGTCGGTGGAGATGATGGTAGCGACGAGATGATGGCTCACACGCCAATGATCCGCGATGGCGATAAAGTGGGTCGTAACGATCCTTGTCCTTGTGGCTCAGGCCGTAAGTATAAGCAGTGTCACGGCAAGCTAAGTTAATTCAATCCGTGAACTCATTCTAAAAGGCGACTGTGATAGTCGCCTTTTTCATACCTGCAGCTTAACAAGTGCTTTAACTCTCCACCGACGATAAAACCCTTCGGCTATAAATTCTAACGAGTTCAGCTGCACTAAAATTAATCGCTTTTATCTGTTTTGTGGATAAGTTTGAGGATAAATAGTGGGTATTTTGTGACTAACTGAAACTATTGAAAAAAGATCAAAAAAACCGAAAAAAGCCCTTGCACAAAAAGTTCTGCTGCCTATAATGCGCATCCACTGACACGGCGGACAGCGATACGCAATTTCAAGTGCCAGTTCATCGAGTGATTCACTCCTCGATGAGCGAAAAGAAAGTTTCAAAAACTACTTGACGCAAAAACGGGAATGCGTAGAATACGCAGCCCTGACCCGCTGAAATCACTTGTGATAAGGCGATGGTCAACGCTCTTTAACAATTTATCAAGCAAATCTGTGTGGACACTCACAGGTGTTGAGTTAATCGAAATTACTCTGCCGTTTGGCGAGTAATCAAAATTTAAATCAATGAATGAGTGTTCATAGCAATATGTACAGTTTGTTTTGACTTTCGAGTTGAAACGACAAATCAGAATTCATTGAGTCGAACCTTAGGGTTCACAAAACTTTTAATTGAAGAGTTTGATCATGGCTCAGATTGAACGCTGGCGGCAGGCCTAACACATGCAAGTCGAGCGGCAGCACAAGGGAGTTTACTTCTGAGGTGGCGAGCGGCGGACGGGTGAGTAATGCCTAGGGATCTGCCCAGTCGAGGGGGA
>NZ_JBKEDJ010000097.1:0-31740 GCF_047975355.1 Shewanella sp.
CTGATGGGCAACAAAGATAAAGCCGACCAACAGAAAGCGGTATCTGACATAGTGGCGCTCGAAAATGCCTTAGATATGTACAAGTTAGATAACGGTGTTTATTCAACGACTGAACAAGGTTTAGAAGCATTAGTGCAAAAACCAACAATTTCACCCGAGCCACGTAACTACCGTGAAGAAGGCTATGTGAAGCGTTTACCACAGGATCCATGGCGCAATAACTACTTACTGTTAAGCCCTGGCGAAAACAGCAAGTTAGATATCTTTAGTGCAGGCCCAGATGGTCAGCCAGGTACCGAAGACGATATCGGTAACTGGAACTTACAGAACTTCCAATAAGATGTTAACGCTGCGCCACGCCGGCTTCACCTTGATGGAGGTGATGCTGGTGATTTTGTTAATGGGACTCACCGCCGCGGCGGTGACTATGTCTATTGGCAATTCAGGCCCACAACAGGCGCTGGAAAAAAACGCGCAGCAATTTATCGCCGCCACAGAGCTAGTGCTGGATGAAACCGTATTGAGCGGTCAATTTATCGGTATCGTGGTGGAAAAAACCAGCTATCAGTTTGTTTATTATAAAGATGGTAAATGGAATCCATTGGAGAAGGACAGGATTCTGTCTGAAAAACAAATGGAACCAGGCGTCGTGCTAAATCTGGTGCTCGACGGTTTACCCTTAGTGCAGGAGGATGAGAAGGACGAGTCGTGGTTCGACGAGCCCTTAATCGAGCCTTCTGCGGAAGATAAGAAAAAGCACCCAGAGCCGCAGATTTTACTGTTCCCGAGTGGTGAAATGAGCGCCTTCGAGCTGAGCTTTATGACCAAGACCGACAAGGGGCCACTCGATGTGTTAGTGGTGGGCGATGCCCTTGGCCGTTTAACCCTAGGGCGACCCGATGAAATACGCTAAGGGTATGACCCTACTCGAAGTCATTGTGGCCTTGGCGGTTTTTGCCATCGCCGCCGTATCTATTACCAAAAGCTTGGGTGAGCAGATGGCTAACATGCCGATTCTAGAGTCGCGTACTCTTGCCCAATGGGTGGCGGACAATCAAATGGTGGATGCCAGACTCGATCCGCAATTTCCCGAATTAGGCAAAAAAGAAGGGCAGGTTGAACTCGCGGGTAAGGATTGGTACTGGCGTAAAGAAGTGGTGAAAACCACGGATGATAACTTTCGCATGATCCGCATTAGTGTCAGTGAAGATGAGCGTTATCAGCGTATTGCAGCACAAGTGAGCAGTTATGTCCTTAAAACAAACTAAGGCTCATAAGGGATTTACCCTGCTGGAAATGCTGATCGCGATTGCGATTTTTGCCATGTTAGGTTTAGCCGCCAATGCGGTGTTAAGCACTGTGCTGACCAACGATGAAGTGACCCGTAACTTCTCGGTGCGTTTAAAGGCATTGCAGCAGGGCTTTGGCGCCATTGAGCGCGACCTTGGGCAGATGGTGGCGCGGACACCCAGATTACTCGAAGGCGGCCGTGGTACCACAGTCTTCCAAACGGGTAACGATATTTTAGATTCGGAATCAGAGGCCTTAGTGTTCTACCGCTTAGGCTGGCTTAACCCCGACGGCATATTACCCCGTGGCAGCATACAGTCAGTTGCCTACGTGGTGCGCGAAGGAAAATTAGAGCGTTGGTATTTTCCGTATCCCGAACCCGAATTTGGCGCCGAGCCAATGAAGACTGTGATTATCGATAAGGTGCTCTCGGTCGAGTATTCCTTCTTTATGGAGGACAAATGGGAGCGTAAGGTCGAAGCGACCAAGTTACCCAAAGCCATCGCCATGGAAATTGAGATTGAAGGCCTAGGCAAAATTCAACGTAAGTTTATGTTGCCCTTGGGTGCTGCTGCGCCAGAAAAGTCCAATGATGAGGACAACAAAAACGACAACGCCGATGACAATAAAGACGACAACGGCGACCAAGACAATAACGGTGATGGCTCGGGCAACGGTGACGAAGATCCCGGCAAAGGTGACCCAGGTAATGAGGATGGCGCATGATAAGGCGAAATCCTGCTAAACAACGTGGCGTCGCGCTGATTGTGGTGTTGCTGATTGTGGCCATGGTGGTGATTATCGCCACCAATATTACCAGCCGTAATCAGTTGTCGATGCGCCGCACCTTAAACTTAGCCCAGTACGATCAGGCCTATTGGTACGCGATTTCCGCCGAAGAGCTGGCGAAAAAGATCCTTAAGCAGGACTTAGACGATTCGGAAGGCCGGGTACACAAGCAACAATATTGGGCCATGAGCGACGTGGTATTTCCGGCTGAATATGGTGAGATTGCAGGCAAGATCACCGATATGCGTTCGTGTTTTAACTTAAATGCTTTGTCCGTCACCACAAAAGATGTGGAAAACGGTCAACCTAAATTGCCGTTAGCGGCAAAGCAATACAAAGCGTTATTAGTGAGTTTAGGGATGGATGATTTTACCGCGGATCATCTGACCCAAACCTTAAAGGATTATATCGACGAGGACACGGTCGCGAGCCCATATGGTGCCGAAGATGCCGAGTACGAGGCGCGAAATGTGCCATATCGCGCCGCAAATACCCTGATGAATCACAGGAGTGAGTTGCGGGCGGTGATAGGTTACACCCAAGATATTTATCTGAAATTATTGCCTTATATTTGCGTCATTCCAGGGAATGACAGACAACTGTTAAACGTGAACACCATAGAGGTTGAGCAAGCGGCGCTGCTGGCGGCCATGCTAGATAATCAGATTTCGGTTGGCGAGGCCGAAAGCATTATCAACCAACGTCCCGGCGATGGTTTTGCCAAGATCGATGATTTTTATGAATCCTCCTCGATGGGGTCGATTAAATGGGAAGATGCGATGAAGTCCAGTTTTGTGGTGGACAGTCAGTACTTCCTTCTCGCCTCGGGCGCTAAGGTCGACAACGCCATTTTTAGAATGGAGAGCGTGCTCAAAAAGAGCAGCGGTAACAAAATGGATGTGCTCACCCGTCAGTTTGGTGGACAAAAATAATAGCAAAAAAGCTCAATCTTTTAAGATGGAAGCTGGTGGAGAAAAACTGTGAGTGAACGGCTATTTATTCGCTTAGGCAGAACCGCAGAGCAGGCATGCTCTTGGCTGGTTTGGTCCGAACAAGAACAAGAAATTATCGCCTCTGGTGAACTTGCCAACGCCCAAGGTTTATCAACCTTAACCGAGCGCGCGGGAAATCGGCCTATCGATGTATTGGTGCCAGCCTCCGCCATGACGCTCACCAGCGTGAATCTGCCGGAAAAAGGCCAACGCCAAGCTTTAAAAGCCCTGCCTTTTATGCTGGAAGAAACCATCGCCGATGATGTGGATGCGATGCACTTTACCGTTGGCCCACGCAATGGCGATGCCCTCAGCGTGGTAGCCGTTGCCCATGAACAAATGCAAACTTGGCTCAGCTGTTTGGCCGAAGCGGGTTTAAAAGTGAAGCGTATTGTGCCCGATTGTCTCGCCTTGCCATTGCAGGAATGCCAATGGGCGGCCATGCGTTTCGGTAACGAGTTATTACTGCGCACGGGATTAGGAACGGGTCACAGCCTGCCTTTACCTTGGTTGCCGATGGCGATGAAGCAACTGACGGCTCAGACTGATGAGGTGTCGGTCGCCAGTTACACTGAGATGGAACTGGACGGTGTTGAACTTAAGCCGCAACCACTCGATTTACCTATGCTGGTGCTGGCGCGCGGCATCTTACATGCGCCCATCAATTTACTCACGGGTGTTTATACGCCGAAGCGCGAATACAGTAAGCATCTGTTGCAATGGAAAAATGCCGCAATAGTGTTAGGTGTTGCCATTGTCTTATCCTTGGTGAATAAGGGCTTAACTATTCATCAGGTGAATGGTCAAATCGCCGATCTGAAGGTGCAGAGTGAAGACATTTATAAACAAGTGGTGCCGGGGAATACACGCATTGTGAATTTACGTTCGCAAATGGAGAGCCAACTGCGTTCACTCCAAGGTCAAGGTAGTGGCGCTGAGTTTTTTGCCATGCTGGCTGGGTTGCAGGATGCCTTTAAGCAAGTGCCAGAGCTGAAACCAAACACCCTAAGATTTGAGAGCGCCCGTAATGAAGTCCGTATGCAAGTCACGGCCAAGAATTACGCGCAAATTGAGAAGTTTAAAGAGATAGTCGGCCGTCGTTTCCAAATGGATGGTGGTACGATGAATAGCGGTGAAGATCAGGTCACCAGCACCTTAACCTTGAGGAGCAAATAAGATGGATAATTTGCGGACTTGGTGGCAAGGGCTTGCATCGCGCGAGCAGCAAATCGTTGGATTCGGCGCCGTTTTCTTAGTGATCGGCGTGTTTTACTGGGGCATCTGGACACCCATTGCCAATGCCGAAGCCAATGCACTGCGCAACCTAACGGCGCAGCAGCAGACACTTACCTATGTAAAGCAAACGGCGAATAAAATCGCTGGCTTCAAGCAAAGCGGCGCTAAGCCGACAATGTCAGGTAGCTTAAGCTCGGTCGTTAACCAAACGGCGGGCACTTACGGATTAGTAATCACTCGCATGCAGCCCCAGGGCGATAAAATCCAAGTGTGGATGGATGATGTGCCATTCGATGCCTTACTGAATTATTTGAGTGACTTAGTGCAGAAAAAAGGCCTATCACTTGAGAGTGTTGATTTGGCAGAGGCCGACGCGCCTGGCTATGTCAAAGTAAGACGTATCCAACTAGCGCAATAGGTTAAGGTGTAGCTGTGAGTTTGATAAAAAAAATCATTATAGGTGTACTGGTTTATTTAGTGTTTTTGCTGGCGTTATTTCCCGCCAGTGTCGCTGTGCGCCTCGCGCCACTGCCTGCAAACGTGGGGATTTCTGGAGTGAGCGGCAGTATTTGGTCAGGCAGCATCGAAACCTTAAATCTGCAACAACGCCAATTGGAACAAGTACGCTGGGAGCTGAGCCCTTGGGCGTTGTTTTTGGGTAAAGTGAAGCTGGATTTTCAGGTGGGTAGCCGTGCAACCCCAGTGAGTGCCAAAGGTGTCGTCACTTGGTCTATGGGCGGTATCAGCGCTCAAGGATTGCGTTTTGAGGCGCCCGATAGCTTCTTGATTGGCAATGCAAAACTGCCCTTTAGAACCGAAATTAATGGTGAAGTCAGCCTGCTGGTCGAAACTCTAGAACAAGGTAAACCTTGGTGCGAGCAGTTATCGGGTAAGCTGTTTTTAAATCAAACCAATGTGAAGAACCAATTCGGCAATTATCCACTGGGTAATATCGAACTGGGGCTAAGTTGTGTTGAGGGTAAAGCCCAGATCGCCACCGATGAGAGCAAAAACCAGTTGGGGATTATCGGCACGCTACAGCTAGATGAAGGCAATATGGTTAAGGTTGCCGCTAAGATTAAAGAAACCAACGAACAGCCAGAAGATATGCGTAAATCCCTCGGGATGCTCGGCAAGCGTGGCAGCGATGGTTACTTCCCTGTGGTTTATCAAGGCCGTATTCCAGGGCTTTAATCTTAGATAAGCTTGAGAATGATTCGATAAAGGCACCTTAGGGTGCCTTTTGTTTTAAAGGATTAACCCGCCAGATCGGCAAACAGCAGGCGATAGTCGCTAATGGCCGGAAAATCATGGAAGGCCTTAGCGGGCTTTTGGCTATCAGGATTGCTGATCCCGAGCTGATGGCCCACGCCCGCTAAGCGCGCCGCATTCAAAATAGGCTCGCTATCATCGATAAACAGGCAGCGCTCTGGCACTAGGGCGAATTTTTCAAATAGCGTTTGCCAAAATTGTGGGTGTTCCTTGGGATAACCGGTTTCATGACTTGAAATCATCGCATCTAAGCCGCTCGCCAGTTCAGTGTGCTCAAGCTTAAGCGCAAGACTCTTAGGGTGGGCATTGGTGACTAAGATACGTTTTTTACCCGCGGCGGCGAGGGCATCGAGAAAGGGCATGCTGTCTTGGCGCAGCTGAATACGGTCAACTAAGTTGCGGTGAAGCCCCATAATGTCGAGTTGTAACTCGGATTGCCAATAATCGAGGCAATACCAGTCGAGCGTGCCCGCGACTCTGCCGTAGGCTTCTTCTACCAGTTGTTGTGCCTGGCTCTGGCTTAATCCCCGCTGCTTGCTCAGCTCCTGCGGTACCAGACTCAACCAAAAATGGTTATCAAAGTGCAGGTCTAGCAGGGTGCCGTCCATATCGAGCAGTACAGTATCAATCTTCTTCCAATCAAACATGGGATGTCCTGTGTGGTTCACTCGGCTCAGAATGAGGTTTTCATTAGCCTATCTTGTCAGCATGACACTTTGTGCTAGGCTTGATTAATTCGTTTTTGTCTAAAAATGAGACACTTGGATATGGATATCTGCTCATTTGCCTTACTTACCCAAGCCCCAAATATCACTAGTTTACAGCAAGAACTCACGACTTTGTTGCAGCATGAGTGGTTACCACACATTAACCAGCGTGATTATCACGCGGGCTCTCAGGGCGGTTGGGATGTGTTGGCTCTACGCTGCGCCGAGGAATATCGAGTTGCGCACCCTATTTTGCAGGCCTTTTCCATTAGTGCCGCGACAGATTGGGATAATTTGCCCTCACTGGAATCGAGTCCCGCGCTGCTGCAGTTTATTCAATCTCTTGCTTGTCCTGTTAAATCGGTACGTTTAATGCGTTTACACGCTGGCGCTGAAATCAAACCCCATAGGGATCAAGGCTTATCCCTAGAGCAAGGCGAAGCAAGATTGCATCTTCCCATTCAAACCCACGCACAACTGCATTTTTATGTGGACGATAAGCGTGTGCCTATGCAGGCGGGGGAGCTGTGGTATATCAATGCCGACCAAACCCATTGGGTCGCGAACAAAGGTGTGGAGGCCAGAATCAATTTGGTGATCGATTGTGAAGTCAACTTGTGGTTAAAGGAGCTAATCCATGATGCCAAGATCAAAGCCTGATGCAGGGCAGCGCGATGCGCTCTTGAGATTAAAGCTGTTTGCACAGGCGCTATTGCAATCTCACTCTGCGGGCGAGGCAAAGCGGCTTATCGATCCAATGCTGGCGCAGTTATGCCAATTGACAGGGTTAGAGCTGCACCCGGCGTTGTTTCTCGATACTGAGGCCAGCATGATCCCTTTTGGCAAGGCGGTATCTCCAACAACTGCGGCGCAATGTGCAGAAGATCCCGAGCGTAGCAGAGTGTTTATTCAGGGCATTTATTGCGCAATACAGGACAAACTTAAAGCTAACTCGAACCATCCTGTGCACATACTCTATGCCGGAACTGGGCCTTTTGCTTGGTTAATTTTAGCCTTATTACCGCTATTTACGGCTAAGCAAGTGCGAGTAACCTTGCTCGACATTCATCGAGCGTCATTGGAGAGTGTGGAAAAGCTACTGGCATATTTTGATGTAGCGGATCGTGTCGATGCGCTTAACTGTGCTGACGCTACGCGTTGGCGGCCAGCATCAACACAAGCCTTTGATCTAATTATTTCTGAAACCATGAAACACCTGTTGCAACAGGAACCGCAGGTACAGATTTTTAGCCATCTACAGCATTTTTTAGCAGAGGATGGATGTTTGATCCCCGAGTCGATTGAGTTGGATGCGTGGCTCGAGCTAAAAGAGCAGCCGCCAATATATTTGGGCCCTTTATTCTGTCTCGATTTAGCCCATGCCCGCTTGCTCGCTCAAGGCGACAGGAGTGGGTTAGCGGGGAGCTTATTGTTACCCGATTATGATCCTCAACCCATAAACCTAAAATTGACGACGCAAATCAGGGTTTATGGCGAACATCAATTACTTGAAAATCAATCACAATTAACCCTATCCCAATATAAAAAATCCCTGTGGCTTAAACCACTGAGTCGAGTGGACTTTAGCTACGAGCTGGGAACCTATCCCGATTTTATCTTCCAATATCAGCAGCAGAAATTGGCGCTTGTTGGCAGTGAGGATTTGAGTTGTTTGGGGATTTATCATTTGCAGCGACTATGGCAAAAAATTCAGTTGCAAAAGTGTGGACTGGTCAATGAGGTTGCAGAGGGAGAATGGAACCTAGATAAAGCGCTGCTGGATCTTTGTGGTATTGGATTAGAACCTGGGATGAAGGCGCTCTATCAATATGACAAACAAACTGATTTTATCGCCTTCGTTCAAAGGCAAACTAAGCTGACTACGGCGGATATTGTTGGTATTAATCAGCGATTGCGTGCCTTATCCCAAGCTGAGCCAGAAAGCAGCAATACCGAGTTAGCTTATGGTAACGCTTTACCTCAAGTGCTTACCGATGCCCAACTCGCCTTTTGGCAACGGGAGGGCTATTTAGTCATCCCGCAAGTGTTGTCACAAGCCCAATGCGCGGCGAGTCGAGCCGTGATTTGGCAACAGCTTGGCGCGAATGAAAATGATCCATCAACTTGGTATCAGTCCCATGAGTTGATGCAGAAAATCATGCTGCAGTTATTTCGTCATCCTATCCTCGATGCCAATCGGCAAGCACCTCTAATCCGCCAAGCCTTTGAACAATTATGGCAGCGAACCGATTTAGTGATGACGACTGATAGAGTGAGTTTTAATCCCCCTGAAACGCCCACTTGGCAGTTTCCTGGCCCAAATATGCATTGGGATATGCCACTGCAACTACCTGTGCCATTTGGAACTCAAGGATTGATTTATCTTACGGATACCCCTGCCGAGCAAGGGGCATTTTGCTGTGTTCCCGGTTTTCACCTCAAAATAGAAGCTTGGCTACAGGAACAAAACAAGACTGATATTGAGTTGCAGCAACAGCGTTGGGAAGAGTGGCCTATTAAACCCATTGCCGCAAACGCAGGGGATTTAATTATTTGGCACCATGCCTTGCCCCATGGACCGACGCCAAATCGAGGCGTGTTACCCCGCATGGTGCAGTACATTAACTTCTATCCAATGGCCAGATAATGATTGATTTTAATGAACAGCAGCAACACTATTGGCAATTGCTGCATCAGCCTGAATCATTGTTTTTACTGCATCAAGCGCAGGATGTTGAGCATTTTATTGCTCTGATGGCAGACTTCCTCAATTGGCCTGAGCTAAATTTAGAGCAGATGCTGGCATTTATTGCCTTGCAGCAACAAGGGTTCATTCCGGATTTAGCACGCTTCAGCCAAGTGTGGTTTCCTTCTCGTTATCATGCTCAAACCAAAACAATCAGTTGGGTTCCGGTTTTTAAGCGGTTATCAAAACCTTTCTTGGAGGACGATATCAGCGATGCTCGTCGTGGCTTACTGGCCAGTTTTATCCAGCCTCAAACCTTGCTCGAACCCTTATTCTCCCAACGCGAAAGTTTGCCCGCTATCAATCCTAACTTGATGATTTTCCATTGGTCTCGTTGTGGGTCAACACTGGTTTCAAGCAGTTTTTCTCTACTCAAAACTTGCCGAGTGTTATCCGAATCTATGCTCTGCAGCGATGTGATGCACCATGATGCTTGGCCTTCGACCTTAACACCACAGCTGGTGGATTTATGTTTAAGGCTACAAGGGCGCTTGAGGCCTGATGAGCGTGAGCTAGTGATCAAGTGGAATGCGTGGGATTTAGCTTGTTGGCCCATGTTGCTAGAACTCTACCCTAATAGTCGAGTGCTATGTCTTATGCGCCATCCCAGAGATATTTTGGCTTCGCATCAACGAGAGGCTGGGATGCATATGGCGGGGCGAGTGAAGGCTGTATTTCTCCATGCATTGCCGCTTAGTGAAAACACACATGGTGAGCCTAGTGTAGATGCATTTCGAATGGGCGTGTTACATGGTTTTGCCCAGCAAACTGCTGCACTTTATCAATCAAGTCGTTGCATCTTAATGGATTATCAACAATTAAATGCGTTTAAACCCAGCGCACTTTCGGCCATTTTAGAATGGCCGTTAGCCGCAGAAGATATTGAGCATTGGCAAGGCCACTGGCACTTTGATGTAAAGCGACAAGGGCAATTGTTTGTACCCATTGTACCCGCCCAATCTACCCTAGTGAATGAATCACAAACTCTCTCATGGCAGCTGTTATTGAATGCTTATGAGCAACTGTTGCAACCTTTAGCTCGAGATAAAAACCATGATGCTAGCTGAGTTAAATCCATTAATTGGCTTGAGTATTAAGCCTGCCAACGCAAACGATAACCTATTTATGGCAGAGCTTTTTTATTCGACTAAAACCTTCTTCTATGAGCTTGGTTTACCCCTTGATGTCGCACAGAACATGTTGGAGCAACAATATCGGCTGCAACAAGTCTCCTATCGGGAACAATATCCAAATGCCATCAGCTACATTTTGTTTTATCAGCAACAAGCGGTCGGCAAACTGATGCTAGATATTAATGAGCAGAGAGTTCATCTTGTTGATTTTATTATTACGCCAAGCATGCGAAATCGCGGTTTAGGCTCTGCGGTATTAGAGACAGTTAAGCTTGAGGCGAGCCAGCGTCAGTTGCCTGTTCATTTATCAGTAGAGAGTGAAAATACTCAAGCTAAATCACTTTATTTACGGCATGGATTTCAGTTTCAAAGCCGTTCCGAAACCTATGAGTCAATGCGATGGCCTTAAACGTCGGCTGATAATTTACACAAAATTTTTTCTGCTTAATTGTGTTTGCCGATTTTTCAGATATGTTTAGTTGTAACTAAGCTGTTTTAATTGTGTTGCATAATAACCTCCCCTATGTGTGATGCGGATGATGTTGTAATCAGCAGAAGGAACTCGCTGTCGATTAATTGTCGTGAGTAATTAAACCATTGAAAGAAGTTACGTAGACAAAATCGTTATTTAAGGAGAAATACAATGGCAGATCCATTTATTGGAGAAATCCGCATGTTCGCTGGTACTTTCGCTCCGCGTGGTTGGGCGTTTTGTAATGGGCAGTTATTGCCCATTCAAAGTAATCAGGCTTTGTTTGCACTAATCGGTACTACTTATGGTGGGAATGGCCAAACTACGTTTGCTTTACCGAACATGCAAGGGCGTGTGCCCGTCCATCAGGGACAAGGTTCAGGCACATCACAGTACGTTCTAGGTGAAATGGCTGGACAAGAAACCGTTACTCTCACCTCTAGTCAGATGCCTATACATAACCACGCAGTAGATTTGACTGGGACGGGCAATGTTAGCGTGGCACTTGGCGCTTCGACTGCGAATGGCAATACACCTACCCCAAGCCCAACTACTGTTCCTGCAAAGGTCGCTAGCGGCCTTAATGCTCTAAACGCTTTTAGCTCCACTGCTCCTGATACTAATTTGCTACCAGTCAATACCACCACAAGCGTGCATCTTACAGGTACCACTACAAATACTGGAAATAGTTTGCCTGTAGGAGTAAGGCAGCCTTATTTGACAGTTAATTTCATTATCGCACTCGAAGGTATTTTCCCTTCGCGTAACTAATGAGACAAAGCATTAATTGAACTACAAGGTGCGCAAAGTTTGCGCGCTTTATTTTAAAAATCTCTTTTGGGGTGAAGTCATGTTTCAGCATGTTTTTAAAGCACCTAGCTCATGGTGGAATATTATTAAAACGTTCACGCGCAGCCGGATTAGAGTGTTTGCGCTAGGCGTTGTGCTGACAATGACGTCCCTCGGAGTTAATGCGCAAACCTCCTATGACTTTACGACTGGTGATACAGTTACTCTGACAGGTGCGGCTTCTGCGCTATCAAATCGCACCACATTTACACTGGAGTTCTGGGCCAAATTTACTAACGTCAGTGGGAGCATTAATTTAGTTGATTTCACTGGCGGTACTGATGCCGGTGGCCTCATATTGAACGCAGGCAAACTGACTGTCGATTTGGCCTGTGATTTTGGTTGCTTGACGGAAAGTAATGCACTGTCCTTAAGTGCGGGGACCTGGTATCACATTGCAGTAGTATTTGATAACGGGACTTGGGATTTTTATGTCGATGGAGTAGCACAGGGTATCAATGTTCTTGATCAAGGGGCTATCAATGTTGTCCCTGATTATGCTGGATTTTCGGTGACTAACCTGCTGTTTGGTATGCAAAACCATCCATCTGTCGATGATTTTGTAGGTAGCATTGATGACATACGTTTATGGAGTAGTGCACGCACCCAAACGCAAATTCAAAACAATCGTAGTATGGAGTTGGTGGGAAATGAAACTGGTTTATTGGGTTATTGGAAGTTAAATGAAACCAGTGGTACTACCGTAAATGACAGTCAAACCAATAGCAGCTCGCTCACTGGTACCAGCAGCGGCATTGGCTTTAATCCTGTGGGCGCTTTTTCTACCGATACTCTTGCTCCGACGGTAAGTTCTATTTCCGCCAGTACCACAAACGGTACCTACAAAGTAGGCGATGTTATTAGTGTTCAGGTGAATTTTGATGAAACTGTGTTGGTCACTGGCACACCTCAACTCACACTTGAAACTGGCACTACTGATCGCACTATTGACTACACCAGCGGCAGTAATTCCAGTAGCTTGACGTTCAACTACACGGTTCAATCTGGTGATACCTCAGCCGATTTGGATTATGTGGCGACCAATTCTTTAGCGCTAAACAGTGGCACTATCCGCGATGCAGCCAGCAACAATGCCATTCTAACCTTGCCAAGCCCTGGGACTGCCAATTCTTTGGGCGCAAATAAGAATATTGTTATTGATGGCATAGCGCCCACTATATCTTCTGTGACTGCCAGTACAGCCAATGGCACTTATAAAGTGGGCGATAACATCAGTATTCAAGTTAACTTTAGTGAAGTGGTGAATGTCACTGGTACGCCGCAATTAACCCTTGAAACAGGCACAACAGATCGCACGATTAATTATGCGAGCGGTAGCGGTTCAAGCACACTTACGTTCAGCTACACCATTCAGTCCGGTGATAGCTCAAACGATTTGGATTATGTCGCCACCAATTCACTGTCGTTAAATGGTGGCACTATTCGTGATGCGGCCACCAATAATGCGACTTTAACTCTTGCCTCGCCAGGTGCAGCAAACTCCTTAGGTGCGAATACAGCGATAGTGATTGACGCGGTGACACCTTCGGTGACTAGTATCGCCCCCAGTGGTGGAGCAGTATCAACTGATACCAGTGTGGATTTCACGGTGAACTTCAGTGAGTCGGTGAGCAATATTTCCACCGATGATTTCAGCTTAGTAGCAACTGGCAGTGCAACGGGCACAATTGCCAGTGTGTCTGCTAGTACAGGTTCCAGTGTGACAGTGATGGTCAGTGGTATCAGTGGGAATGGCTCGATCAAGCTCAATCTGAACGGTTCAACAAACATTTCAGATGCCGCTGGTAATTCAGGTCCTGCCGCCTATAGCAGCGGTACAACCCACATGGTCGCAATTCCTACTGCACCAAGTGCACCAACGATAGGTACAGCAACAGCGGGGGATGGTCAAGCAAACGTGACCTTCACAGCTCCTGGCAGTAATGGTGGTTCGGCTATTACCACTTATACCGCAACAGCTAACCCTGGAGGGGCGACTGGAAACTGTGCTGGTCCTGCAGCCTGTACCATTACAGTTGGATCATTAACTAACGGTACTGCCTATACCTTCACTGTAACTGCGACCAATGCTATTGGAACTGGCTTGGCATCAGGGAGCTCAAATGCAGTAACTCCGAAAGCGGATCAGGCCATTACTTTTGCGCAACCTGCCAATTATAACTTTGGTGCTACACCAACGCTGACGGCGACTTCTAATTCTGGACTGACAGTAAGTTTCTCGTCGTCAACCTCAAGCGTTTGTACTATAACTTCCGGTGGCGCGCTTACCTTTGTCACTGCGGGTACTTGTACTATAGATGCCGATCAATCCGGTAACGCTGCGACTAATGCCGCCATGACGGTTACGCGTTCGTTTGCTGTTAATGCGGTAACACCGACGGCACCAACAATCGGTACTGCAACCGCAGGGAATACTCAAGCATCGGTTAGCTTTACCGCTCCTGTAAGTAATGGTGGTGCAGCGGTTACGGGTTATACAGTTACCTCTAATCCCGGTGGTTTTATTGGCTCAGGAAACAGCTCGCCAATTGCTGTTACTGGTTTGACAAATGGAGTGTCCTATACATTTATCGTTACGGCTACCAACTCTGTCGGGACAGGTTCTGCTTCCGCAGCGTCCAATTCTGTTACTCCAGTGTCACCTCAGACAAT
This sequence comes from Shewanella sp., assembly GCF_047975355.1. GTDB lineage: Bacteria > Pseudomonadota > Gammaproteobacteria > Enterobacterales > Shewanellaceae > Shewanella. Next base: position 14,160 of record NZ_JBKEDJ010000097.1, read on the forward strand.
TACTTTTACGAATCCTGGTGCACAGAGTTTTGGTTCCTCGCCAACTTTAGTCGCGACATCCGACTCAGGGTTAACAACGACCTTTACCTCATCAACTACAGGGGTTTGTACTATCACAACAGGCGGAACCCTGACGTTCGTTACGGCAGGTTCTTGTACCATTAACGCTGACCAAGTGGGTAATTCATCCTACTTGCCTGCAACTCAAGTTTCCCAAACTTTTACAGTTAATCCTGCATTGCCTAATGTTCCTACAAGTGTAACGGCGACGGCAGGGAATGCTCAGGCAAGTGTGGCCTTTACCGCTCCGGTCAATACTGGTGGCACGAGTATTACAGGTTATACAGTAACAGTCAGCCCTGCGGATGTTGCACCAGTTAATGGTTCAGGTTCACCGATAGTAGTGTCGGGTTTGACTAACGGGCAGGCTTATACTTTTACTGTCACTGCGAATAACTCTGCAGGAACTGGCCCTGCGTCAGCAGCATCCAACTCGATAACCCCCAAAGCGACCCAGACCATCACGTTCAATAACCCCGGTGCGCAAAATTTTGGTACGACACCAACATTTAGTGCTACTTCTGATTCAGGTTTGTCACCGATCTTTACTTCATCCACAACTGGTGTGTGTACGATCACAAGCCTTGGTGCTGTGACATTCGTGACTGTGGGTACTTGTACTATCAATGCAGATCAGTCTGGTAGCATCAGTTATTTACCTGCTACCCAAGTTAGTCGTTCCTTTACAGTGAATGCTGTTGTTCCTGGGGCGCCAGTCATTGGTACTGCGACAGCGGGCGATGCTCAAGCCTCGGTGAGTTTTACCGCTCCAGGATTTACTGGTGGTACAGCAATTACGGGATATACCTTAGTGTCTACCCCAGGTGGTGTTACTGCATCGGGTGCTTCTTCACCCATCACAATCACTGGATTAACCAACGGTACTTCCTATTCATTTACTGTTGCAGCGACAAACTCGGCAGGTACTAGCAGTGTTTCTGCGGCTAGTAATACGGTGAAACCCAATGGTGCGCCTGTAATCAGTGGAACACCAACGTTAACTGTCAACCAGGGGGCGCTATATCACTTCGCGCCTACAGCGACTGACTCGCTAGGAGATAATCTGGCGTTTAGCATCAATCAGGCTATTTCGTGGCTGACCTTTGATAAAGCAACGGGGACGTTATCTGGCAGGCCTTCTAATCAAGATGTGGGTGTGATCAGTGGTATTGTGATCAGTGTTTCAGATGGTTCACTTTCTGCGAGCCTGCCTCCCTTTAATTTGAATGTGATTAACGTCAATGATGCGCCGACCATCAGCTCGACGGCGTTAACGAGTGCCACTCAAGATGCGGCCTATAGCTATACCTTGGTGGCGACGGACAGCGACGTGGGTGACAGTCTCACCTTAAGCGCGGTGACCTTACCAAGCTGGCTGAGCTTCAATGCGGCGACGGGCGTGCTGAGTGGTACCCCGACTAATGCTAACGTCGGCAGTCATGCAGTAGTGTTACGCGCCACGGACGGAGATGGTCTGACGATTGACCAGAGCTTTACGATTGTGGTGGCGAACGTCAACGATGCACCGACCATCAGCTCGACGGCGTTAACGAGTGCGACCCAGGATGCGGCCTATAGCTACACCTTGGTCGCAACAGACAGCGACGTGGGAGACAGTCTCACCTTAAGTGCCGTGACCTTACCAAGCTGGCTGAACTTTAATGCGGCGACAGGCGTGCTGAGTGGTACGCCAACTAATGCTAACGTCGGCAGTCATTCGGTAGTGTTACGCGCCACGGACGTGGATGGCTTAACTGCAGACCAAAGCTTTACGATTGTGGTGGCAAACGTTAACGATGCACCAGTTGCGACCAATCAGACAGTGACGCTAGAGGAAGACAGTTCGCTGATGATCACGCTTGCCGCTGAGGATGTCGATAATGATCCACTGACCTATGAGATCACCACGCAACCTGCCTCTGGTACCTTAGAGCAACATGGTAGTGTCTGGCTCTATACGCCTGAGAAGGATTTTAATGGTACTGATTCTATTAGCTTTATCGCTAAAGATGCAGAGTTAAGCTCAGAGCCTGCGACAGTCACCATTACGGTTACGCCAGTGAACGATGATCCTCAAGCGGTCGATGACAGCTATACCTTAACCAGTACCCCCAATGACACCTATTCGCTGGCGGTGTTGGCAAACGATGTGGATGTCGATGGTGACACCTTAACCATTGATGGTGCCGCTGCGGATATTGGCAGTGTGCAAATCACTGCTGATGGCCTTAGTTTTACCGCGCCCGAGGCTTATGTGGGGCCTGTTGCACTGCGTTATACCATTAGCGATGGCAACAAAGGCCGAGCAACCGCCAAAGTGAATGTGCTGATTGAAGGCGCTGACTCAGCGAATCAACCCGTGATCACTCTACCTGATGATGTTGAGGTGAAGGCGACTGGCCTGTTTACGCGGGTGAAACTCGGTTTTGCCAAGGCGGTTGACCGTAATGGCCATCCATTGCCTGTGTCGCTGGTGAATAAGAGCTTGTTCTTCGCCCCTGGCAACTACTTAGCCTATTGGCAGGCAGTAGACAGCGAGGGCAATAAGGCGATTAAAGCACAGAAAGTCAAAGTCAATCCATTGATTTCACTGAGCAAAGATCAAGTAGTTGCTGAAGGTAACCAAGTGACTGTGAGTGTTCATCTCAATGGTGAGGCACCGAGTTATCCGCTGAGTATTCCATTTACAGTATCCGGTTCAGCCGATAGCAGCGACCATGATTTGGTTGATGGTGTTGTCGAGATAACCTCGGGACAAATGGCGGAAATCCATTTTACGACCCTGAATGATGGTGTGAGCGAAGGGGATGAAGAGGTGCTTATCAGCCTAGATCCAAGCTTGAATCTTGGTAGTAAACAGCAGACTCAAGTGGTGATTACCGAAGCCAATATTGCACCACAGGCCAGTTTAGCGGTGACTCAAGCTGGCCAACAGCAGGTGATAGTCGCGCAAAATGGCGGTGATGTGCATATCCGTGCTACTGCCTCGGACGCCAATGAGCAAGATACATTGACGCTGACGTGGGCAAGCGGTGCGTTAAGTTTGCAAGCGGATGCGACAGGCATGACATTCTCTCCAGCCGCGGTGTCACCGGGGATTTATCCTGTGAGCCTAACGGTGACCGATGATGGTTCGCCTGTGCTGTCGAGTACCGAAACAGTGTACATCGTAGTGCGCCCAAGTTTAGCTGCATTGACGAGTGCCGATACGGATGGCGATTTAATTCCCGATGATCAAGAAGGCTATAGCGACAGCGATCGTGATGGCATCCCAGATTATTTGGATGCAAATAACGACTGTAATGTTATGCCTGAAGGTGAATTGCAGCCAGTCTACTTCTTGGCCGAAGGGCAGGCGGGCGTCTGTTTACGTTTGGGGAATATTGCCCTAAGACGTGGACAGAGCGGTATGCAGCTACAGCCTGAAGTCGTGGCTGAAGATACTTTAGCCGCAAATGTGGGTGGTATTTTCGACTTTATCGCGACGGGCCTACCACAACAGGGCCAAAGCTATAGCTTAGTATTGCCACAACGCTCACCCGTTCCTGCGAATGCCGTCTACCGCAAGTTCAATGCTCAAGCGGGCTGGCGAGACTTTGTGATTGATGCAAACAACATTGTTGCCAGTACCGAGGGTGAACGTGGTTTCTGCCCGCCACCTGGGGATAGTCGTTGGACGCCGGGATTAACTGAAGGCCATTGGTGTGTGCAGTTGACCATCGAAGATGGCGGCCCTAACGATGATGATGGTGTGGCTAACCGTACTATTGTTGACCCAAGTGGTGTTGCTGTGATGCTCAATGGTAACCACTTGCCTGTCGCTAATCCCGACTCGGCAGCAATTGCTTGGAACCAGAGTATCGATGTGAACGTGCTTGCCAACGATACGGATAGCGACGGGGATAGTTTGAGCGTCACTCAAGTGATTAGTGAGTTTGGCACTGTCACAGTGTTAGCTGATCAACGGATCAGTTACACGCCGGCGGCAGACTTTATCGGCACTGATGTGTTGGTGTATAGCATTACCGATGGCAAAGGTGGTACGGCAAGTAGTGAGCTGACGATAGTGGTGAATGGCAACACTGCACCTGTGACTGTCGATGACAGCGCCGATACTGATGATCGCACCAGCCTGCTTATCGATGTGCTGAGTAATGACACTGATGTGGATGGTAATACGTTGACCCTGCTTAGTGCGACGGCTCAACAAGGCACTGTGACTATCGAGGCGAATAAACTGCGCTATATCCCTAAAGCAGGATTCGATGGTGTGGATACCGTGACCTATAGGATTAGCGACGGCCAAGGTGGTGAAGCGACGGGGCAAGTGCTTATCACAGTGAAAGCCTATCAAGAGGTCATTATCGATAATAAGTCAGGAGGAGGTAGTATGACCTTATGGGCGTTGGCATTTATTTTGGTATGCGCGATGTTGCGTCGCCGTGAGTTACAGCGATTGGCATTAGGCTGCCTGTTATTGCTCAGTGTGACGCAACAGGCGCAGGCAACAGACTGGTATGTTGAGGGTTTTATTGGCCAAGCTCAGGCCGATAAAACACTGCCTGAGTTGAACACCCAAGTGGGAGAGGGACAGCTCCTCAACGTCGATGACTCGGATACTGCTTTTGGGGTGAGTCTGGGTTATCAATGGACGCCGACCGTAGCGTTAGAACTGGGCTATGCCGATTTCGGTGAAGGAAGTGCGAGAATTAAGGGCGCAACGCTAACGCCGGAGCAATACCATGAGTTGGTGAAAGCCGTCACTCCAGTCCTTGCCGATGGAGTTACGTTGGGCTTGAGATTTACCTTGCTGCAGCATCAAGGTTGGTGCTTTGAGGTGCCCGTTGGCTTGTTCCATTGGCAAGCCGATATCAGCAGTACCATGGGGAATACCACGATCAAGACCGACTTAGATGGCACCGATTGGTATGCGGGAGTGCGTTTCAGTTACCAATTTAGTGATGCTTGGTCTGTAGGCTTAGGATATCAATACATTGATATTGAACCGAATGACCTATTGAGCTATCAACTCAATCTGCGTTATCAATTTTAGTTTATGTCGACATTAAAAGGGGCTTGGCCCCTTTTTTGTTGGTGAATTTTCGCGATAAAAAGCGGAAAGTTTTAACCGCTTCTCCTTTGTCGTGGCTGAGTACGTGATTTAAATCCCATGGCTTGGATGGTGGTCTTTGGAATAGCCGCACTAAATTCAGGTTGTAGATTAAAGACAGGATAGTAAGATTGTCACTTATCCTAGTTAGTTTGTTGCTATTTTTATCCAGGGGCAGTTATGTCGCAGCGGCACCATAAGCCGGAAATCTTACATACCGAAGTTGTCGCTAAGAGCCGCTTGTTTCAAATCGAACAGGTCCATCTTAAATTCTCCAACGGTGTCGAGCGCCAGTATGAGCGGATGAAAGGTGGTAGTCGTGGCGCTGTGATGGTGGTGCCCATTCATCAAGGTAACATGCTGTTAGCCCGTGAATATGCCGCTGGCACCGACAATTACGAGCTAGGTTTTCCTAAGGGATTAATCGACCCAGGTGAGCAAGCTATCGAAGCGGCCAATCGAGAATTGCAGGAAGAAATCGGTTTTGGGGCGCGTAAGCTGACATTGTTGAAAGAACTTAGCCTTGCGCCGGGTTATTTCTCTAGCAAGATGCAAATTTTCATAGCAGAAGATTTATATGAAAGTCGCCTCGAAGGCGATGAGCCAGAACCCATAGATGTGGTGCCTTGGGCGTTGGCCGAGTGGGAAGCGTTACTCGATAATAGCGATTTTTCCGAATCTCGTAGTGTGAGCGCATTGTTTTTAGCGCAGAAACACCTACAACTTAAATAATCTTTTTCGTTAAAGCGTTCAGCAACTGAGTGCTTGTAAATCATTCGCGAAGTTTGCGATTGGAGTGGTTATGAAGCCAGAAGAGTTAATCGACGAGGTGATTGCGATAGCAACGGATGCGGGTCGCACTATTCGTGAGATTTACCTCAAGGGTAATTTTGAACGAGAAACCAAGTCTGATAATACCCCTGTCACCTCGGCGGACTTAGCGGCAAATAAGCTGATCTGTGAGCGCTTAGCCGCATTGACGTCCGATATTCCTATCCTGTCCGAAGAGGCTGCCGATATTCCCCTAAGCGTGCGTGAAGGCTGGAAACGTTATTGGTTAGTCGACCCTCTCGATGGCACGGGGGAGTTTATTGCCGGTAGTGGTGACTTTTCGGTAATCATTGCGCTGGTGGAACACAACCGCCCTGTGATGGGTGTGGTCTATGTGCCAATGACACAGGTTTGCTACTACGCCATTGCGGGCTTAGGTGCCTATAAACGCACCGATAAGCAGGAAGTGCGCATCAGTAGTCGGCAAATTCAGCACCGTGAGCAAGTTTCCCTGAGGTTAGCTGTGAGTCGTCGTCAGGATCCCCAATCCGTGTTGACCCTGTTTAATCAGCCTAAGCACTGTGAGCTGGTGGTCATGGGGGGCGCGGCCCTGAAGAGTTGTCTAGTTGCCGAAGGACGCGCCGATTGCTATGTGCGAGTTGGGCCGACAGGTGAGTGGGATACCGGCGCCGCGCAGATTATTATTGAGGAAGCGGGTGGCCAGCTCATGGATACCGAGCTGCAGCCTTTAACCTATAACGAGCGTGAAACGCTTGAAAATCCTAACTTTATTGTTGTTGGTGCGCCCAATTTAGAGTGGGATAAAATTTTAATTGGTGAATAGTTTTACATGCAGTCTATCCGTCCAGTATTAAAGTCAGAGTTAGCCGATGTTTTTCAACTTGAGCAGGCTATCTTTGGCGATCATTGTTATCCCGATTTTTTCTTCCGCCAAGGGTTTGATTGTTGGCCTGAGCAGTTTCTGGTTGCCGTAGATGATGGCGGGGAGCTTTTAGGCTATTTGCTCTGCGCTCAAAGTAGCGACCCTGCCTGTATGTGGATTCTATCCGTGGCAGTGAGTGAGCAAGCCCGCGGCCAAGGTATTGGTAAACAATTAATCCAGCAATGTTTAACCCAGCTACCACTTCAGGTGCAGCGGGTGGATTTAACCGTCGATCCCCATAATCCTGCCCATGGTTTATACCAGCGTTTAGGATTTGTCGATACCGACTTCGAAACGGACTATTTTAGCGCTGGGGCCGATAGAGTCGTGATGAGTTATCACTGCTGCTAGGTAAAAGTTCAATGTCGAAATGGCGCCCTCGATTGAGGGCGCCGTTTTTTATGCGCTAAAAGTTAAATTCCTATTGAGTTCCATCGAGCGATTACCTCAAGTTAGCCTTTCTTCCCTCATTTTTATGCCTTTTATTTAAGGCTGTACGCAAAATAAACTTATTTTGAACGTTGTTTTTTATTTTTGAGACTGTTAATCTCACTGCATTCAACAGGGAGTGAGACCTATGGCGAGACGCAAAGAACATAGTCATGATGAGATTCGTGCTATGGCAATAGAAGCGGCAATGGCATTGCTGCAACAGCAAGGGACACAAGAACTGAGTTTACGTAAGATTGCTAGCCAGATTGGCTATGTGCCGAGTACCTTAATCAATATCTTTGGTAGCTATAACTACCTTCTGTTAGCCGTTTCTGAGGCAACGTTGCAGGCGTTGATGCGTCAGCTCTCCGAGGTCAATGCAGAGAATAGTCGCAATCAAATCATTAGCATGGCGCAAAAATACGCTGAGTTTGCCCATGCACAGCGCCAATGTTTTAAGTTGGTATTTGAACTGCAGCTACTCGACTCAGAACCTTTGCCCGAATCTCAAGGCCAGCTTATCGCGGGTTTATTCAGTTTAATTGAGCGTGAGTTAGCCCTGTTGTTCCCCCATAAAGCTGCTGCGCAGCAACTTCAAATGAGCCGAGTGCTCTGGGGCGGAATCCACGGCCTCACCGCCTTATCACTGGATAATAAATTGTTTGCCGATACGGCATCTTTACCCGCTTTGTTAGAGAGTCATGTGACAGGGTATTTACAGGGAATGGGTTATCAGAGGGAAGAGTCATGCTGCTAACAAAACGTTTTTTACCGTATTTTGCTACCCAATGCCTTGGGGCACTTAACGACAATATCTATAAAAATGTGTTGTTGCTGCTGGTTACCTTCAGCCAAGTCAACGATTTACCTATTAGTGTCGACATGTTTGTCAATTTGGCGGCAGGGGTCTTTATCCTACCGTTTTTCCTGTTTTCGGCCCATGCTGGCGTGGTGGCCGACAATATGGATAAGGCCAAACTTATCCGTCGCTTAAAATTGCTCGAAGTCATCATTATGTTCAGCGCCGCCGCGGCCATCGTGAGCGAAAATTACATGATGATGTTATTACTGCTGTTTTTAACCGGTAGTCAGTCGGCCTATTTTGGCCCGGTCAAGTATTCCCTCTTACCTCAAGCCTTAAAAGAAGATGAGTTAGTCACGGGCAATGCCTGGGTTGAGATGGGGACGTTTTTGTCTATCTTGATTGGTACCTTGAGTGCCGGGATTTTGGTGTCAGAAAACAACGCCACCCTATGGTCAGCCATCACAGTCGCTGCCCTTGCCTTGGCGGGGTATTTATCTAGCCGCGCGATCCCAGCTTTACCACCACAGGGTACAGTTCAGAAAATCCAATTTCGCCCATTATCAGGCACTTGGCGCACCATAAAGAAGGCGCGTCAAACGCCTTCGATTTGGATGGCCATCCTCGCCATTAGCTGGTTCTGGTTTTTGGGTGCCACATATCTGACCCAATTCCCTAACTTTGCCAAGCTGCACCTGCACTCTGGCGCGACTGTAGTGTCGCTACTGCTGGGGATGTTCTCTATCGGAATTGCGGTTGGCTCCTTTGTCTGTGAGCGTTTTTCCTTTGGCCATGTGGAGCTAGGTTTGCTGCCCTTTGGGGTGCTCGGCTTAACTGTGTTTGGTGTGGACTTGCTTTGGGCGATTCCGCCAGCACCGGCGGATGCGCAGTTTGTTTATGGCTTACACTCCTTTATTGCCGAGCCGAAGCATTATCGAGTGATGTTGGACTTCTTTATGATTGGTGTCAGCGGTGGTCTGTTTATTGTGCCTCTGTATGCCTTTATTCAAGCGCGCTCCGCTAAAGGAGAATGTGCGCAAGCGATTGCCGCGAATAACATTATGAACTCGCTCTTTATGGTGGCGTCGGCGTTGTTGTCTATGCTGCTACTCGGGGTGGCTGGCTGGAGCATTCCACAGTTGTTCTTACTACTGGCGGTGATGAACTTTGTGGTTGCGCTTTATGTGTATTCGCAAGTGCCTGAGTTTACTCAACGATTTATCAGTTACTTACTCAGCCATGTGATGTATCGGGTGACTGTTACTGGGCGAGAAAAAATCCCTAAAGAAGGCGCTGGCATCATAGTCTGTAACCATGTGAGCTATGTGGATGCGTTGATCATTATGGGGGCGTCGACCCGGCCGATTCGTTTCGTGATGGATAAATCTATCAGTGAAATCCCTGTGCTGAAATACCTGTTCCGCCATGCAGGAGTAATCCCGATTTGTTCGCCGCGTCAGAGTGAGGCAACTTACAATCAAGCTTTTGAATCGATTCATGAGGCGTTAGCGAATGGCGAGTTGGTGTGTATCTTCCCCGAAGGTCGTTTAACCCCCGATGGTGAACTTGGTGAGTTTCGCCCTGGTATCGATAAAATCCTCGCTCGCGATCCTGTGCCGGTGGTCCCTATGGCGCTCAATGGACTGTGGGGCTCTTACTTTAGTCATAAAGATGGCCATGCATTGACCACAATGCCGAAACGCTTCTGGTCCAAGGTATCGGTGAGCTTAACGGATGTGGTGGATGGGCAAAGTGCGACTCGACACTCGCTCAGGGATAGTGTCGCAAATCTACTCAATAAGCATTAAGTTAACGGGATAGATAAAGAAAACCGTGGCAGTTAGCACACGGTTTTCTTGTTTTCAGCCTTTTGAGTGGTGGTTATCCAAGGAGTAGTTATTCCGGTGATAGTTATCCAGCCACTCATGCATGGCTTGGTGACTTCCCCTAAACAGAATATTGCCGGCTTTTTTCTGCAACTGGTATTCGTACATGGGGTCGTAATATTTGTGCAGTAGCAGGCTTATCCAGGCCAAATGTTGTGAGGTTTGGTTTTGATTAAGTTGCTGCGACAGTGCTTGTTGCATGATGTCTTGCAGCTCTTGATATTGCTTACCGCCAAGACGTTTGCGAATGCTGCCAAGACCCTGTAATAGGTAGTGGCTAAAGGCTTCGAAACCTGCCTCTAAGCCGAGACGTTCGCTAAATCCTCGGTGCATTTTATGAACGTATTCATCGAGTAAGCGAGTGAGCCTGATGTCATCATCTTCTTCGAGTACCACAATATCGGCCGTTTGCATTGCGCTATAAAAGCTTTGCGGCAGCGCCGAGCGGCCAATCAAAAAGCTTTCATCCTCGAGCAACAAACAGGCGTGATTGCCTAATTGATGCCGCAACAGGGCAATGGCGAGTCGATTTTCAAAGTTAATTTGTGTCGGTTGTGGGTCGATGTTTTTACCAAAGCTCGAGCCTCTGTGATTGGCAATGCCTTCGAGATCGATTGCTTCCTTACGCAGTCTTAAAAAATCGGTTTTACCGCTTCCCGTCATGCCACTCAGGCTTAGCAAAGGTTGCTGACTTGGCACAGCCTCAATCACACCAATTAAATATTGGCGCATGCCTTTGTAGCCGCCCTGTACATAAGGCACGGTAACGCCTGCCTCTTGCAGCCATTGCTGAGTTAACTGTGAGCGTAGTCCGCCACGAAAGCAGTAAAGGTAAGCTTCGGGGTGGGCCGATAAAAAGTTTAACCAAGCATCAATACGCTGTTGTTTTACCACGCCATGCACGAGGGAATGGCCCAAGGCTATCGCGGCTTGCTGCCCTTGCTCTTTGTAGCAAGTGCCGACCTTTTCCCTCTCCTTATCAACCATTAACGGCAGATTTACCGAGGAAGGAAAAGCGCCACGGTCAAACTCGATTGGCGCCCTTAAGTCGATTAATGGCTGCCCAGCGATAAATATATCGTGATATTGCTGGGCGGGGATGAGCTTAGTTGTCATTAACACAGCACCACATTAGCGGTGGAGGTGGGCGTTTCTAGCGAACCAATACAGATAGGCTCAATCTGATGGGCATTCAGCAGTGCTACCAGTTCGGCTTCGGCCACACTCGACACCGCCACTAACAAGCCGCCACTGGTTTGTGGATCACACAAAATGGCTTTTTGATGATCGGTAAGTGCGGGCAAGTGTTCGCCATAACTGTCGTAGTTACGATGGGTACCACCGGGAATACAGCCTTGCGCTAGATAGTCGAGGGCGCGCGGCAAGAGTGGTACCGAATCGAGGTCAAGTTTAGCGGTGAGTTTAGCGCCTTGGCATACTTCCAGTAGGTGTCCCGCAAGCCCAAAACCTGTGACATCGGTGAGGGCGTTTACGCCTTTAATTTTAGCGATTTTGGCGCCTATACTATTGAGCTGGCACATGGCATTGACTGCAATTTGGCTATCTTCATCTTTGAGCTTCTTCTGCTTTTGTGCCGTAGTGAGAATGCCAATTCCGATAGGTTTAGTGAGATACAAGCGATCGCCCGCTTTTGCGGTATCGTTTTGTTTTAAATCCGTAAGGGCGATTTGCCCAGTGACCGCAAGGCCAAAGATTGGCTCAGGCGCATCGATACTGTGACCTCCGGCCAGCATTATCCCGGCTTCCATACAGGCTTGACGGCCACCATCGACTACTTGTTGCGCGATCTCGGCGGGAAGCTTGTTCACTGGCCAGCCTAATATCGCAATTGCCATCATGGGCGTGCCACCCATGGCATAGATATCGCTAATGGCATTGGTGGCGGCGATACGGCCAAAGGTAAAGGGGTCATCTACTATGGGCATAAAAAAGTCGGTGGTACTGATAATACCGATTTCATCATTGAGCTTATAAACGGCTGCATCATCACGGCTTTGATTGCCGACCAACAGGTTAGGATCGGTAAATACAGGCAGCTGTGAGGCAAGGATAGTGGTCAGTACTTTAGGGGAAATTTTACAGCCGCAGCCGGCACCATGACTATATTCTGTGAGTTTAATGCTATCGGCGGAAGATACAGCGGAATTCGACATGAGCCCTACATCCTGTAAAAAGTGATTGAGGCATCATCATAATAGGATACGGCCACCATGCAAGGCGGCCGTATGATTTTTACCGAGAATTGTGGTCTAGCTATAACTTGCAGTGAGGCTCTTCCAGCTTTTTTGCTGAGTCAGGAATCGTGTCTTCAATTCTTCGACTTGCAGTAACAACTGTTGATCGACCAGTTGTTTACGCTTGGCTTCTAACAGCGCCTTTTTTGCCTGATAGTATTCGAGTAAATGTTCCTTCATTAACTCGTATTCCTGTTGGATTTTCTCAATCACTTCATCGGCATTGGGCAGATGGACCACTTTATTTTTGGCATACAGCAGTTGCATCTGTAGGCGTGCGCTCTCAATCCGCTCCTGTGGACTGGTGCGTAGGTCTTTGGCTAAGCCAACCCAGGATAATGCTTTAATCAACCACTTAGTTGGATCGTAATGCCACCATTTTATGCCGTTACGGTAATCGTTTTCGAAGATATGGTGGAAATTATGGTAACCCTCACCGTAGGTCAACATCGCTAAGAAACCGTTATCGCGGGCGGTGTTTTTATCGGTATAGGGTTGGCTACCCCACACGTGTGCGAGGGAGTTAATGAAGAAGGTGCAGTGATGCACAACGACTAAGCGCAGTAATCCCGCCATCAGCAACATGCCAGCGATATTGCCAGTGAACCAGCCTAGCAGGGCAGGTAGACCAATGTTCATCAACAGGACGAGGGCGAGATAATGCTTGTGTTGCCACATTACGATACGGTCGTTCTGCAAATCGCGTACGTTTTGATAGTCGTGATAACGTTGGGCTTGGTATTCGCGCAGCATCCAACCAATATGGCTGTACCAGAATCCCATTTTGGCAGAGTAGGGATCTTTATCATTGTCATCGACGTGCTTATGGTGCACTCGATGATCGGATGCCCAATGTAACGCACTGTTTTGTAATGCCAATGCACCACCAAGAGCATAGAGAAAACGTATTGCAGGATGCGCCTTATAGGCCTTATGTGACCAGAGTCTGTGGTATCCAGCGGTGATTGACAGGCCACTGGCAAAGGCTAAGACCACAAAAGCAATCCATTCGCTGGCGCCATAACCGTGGGCTAGGCCATACCAAGGAACGAGGATAACTGCACTGAGGAAGGTGAGGCTAAAGAGGATGACATTTAGCCAGATGATAGGGGGTTTATTCATTATAGTTTCCAATATCCGCATTTGAGCGTACAACTGTAAGCTAATTTAGCCTAGCAATCTTGTTTGGTCAAGGTGAATGGGGCTGTGTTTCAGACGCAAAAGCGGTATTATCGCGTCATTACATTCAGTTAGCGGATTGAAGAATGGGTATTCGTGCACAGCAAAAAGAGAAAACTCGGCGGGCATTAGTCGATGCGGCGTTTAATCAACTCAGTGCTGAGCGAAGTTTCTCTAGCTTAAGCTTGCGTGAGGTGGCGAGGGAAGCCAACATTGCGCCCACATCCTTTTATCGTCATTTTAAGGATATGAATGAGCTTGGGTTGACCATGGTCGACGAAGGTGGGCTGACCCTAAGACAGATGATGCGAAAGGGACGGCAACGTGCCGAAGCTGGGGGCAGTGTGATCCGCATTTCTGTGGATACCTTTATGGAAGTACTTGATTCTAATCCAAACGTTTTCAGAATCTTACTGCATGAGCGCTCTGGTACCTCGGCGGCCTTCCGTGCGGCAGTAGCCCGTGAGATTGAACATTTTATCTCTGAACTGGCCCATTACACCGAAGCGACAGCGGGCCGCACGCCTATGCTGGCCAGAGCACAGGCAGAAGCGTTAGTGACCTTAGTGTTTAACGCCGGAGCGTCGGCACTGGATATGAAGCGCGCCGATCGTAAAGTGCTTGCCGACCAACTGGTGATGCAATTACGTATGGTGGCTAAGGGCGCCGAAGCCTTACAACATAAGGTCGAGCATCGCTAAGTAAGATTGTGATTTAGTCCAAAAATAAAGGAGCCAATGGCTCCTTTATTTTTAGGTACATAGAGTCGCCTAACGACGCTCAAGCAGTACACCAGTTTCCATATGGTCGGTATAAGGGAACTGATCGAACAGGGCAAAACGGGTGACTTTATGGGTCTGATTTAATTGCTGCAAATTGTCTTTCAAGGTGTCGGGATTACAAGAGATATACAGGATCCGCTCATAACCTTGCACTAACTCCAACGTGGCAGGGTCGATACCTGCTCGTGGTGGGTCGACAAAAATGGTGTTACAGACATAGCTATCCAGATCTATGCCTCCTAAGCGTCTAAAGCTGCGCTTTTTCGCCATCGCATCGCTAAATTCTTCCGCCGACATACGGATAATCTGCAGATTATTGATATTGTTGACTTCGATATTGTATTGGGCAGCATCGACTGAAGGTTTAGCCAACTCGGTCGCGAGCACGCGATTAAAGTTTTGTGCCAGCGCGATGGAGAAGTTGCCATTACCACAGTAAAGCTCCAGTAAATCGCCTTGGCTATTTTGAGTCACGTCGATAGCCCATTCCAACATCTTGATTGCCACCTTGGCATTTGGCTGGGTAAAGCTGTTTTCGATTTGTTTGTAATGGAAAACTTTGTCATTCACTTGCAGTGACTCAACCACAAAGTCTTTATCTAAATCGATTTTCTGTTTGCGCGCACGGCCAATGATATTGACCTTAAATTGGCTGCTCAATCTGGCTTTAAGTGCGGCGGCTTCGCTGCGCCATTGGTCATCAAGCTGTCTGTGATATAGCAGTGACACTAAAATCTCACCGCTGAGCGTTGATAAAAAATCAACTTGGAAGAGTTTGTGGCGTAGGCTGTGGTTCGGTTTTAACTCGGCGATCAGCGCCGCCATCATCTGATTGATTAAGGCGCTCGCGGGTAAGTATTGATCGCAACGAACTTTGTCGTTCAATACTTTATCGAACATGTAATAGTATAAATCGTCGCTCTCATGCCATATGCGAAACTCGGCGCGCATCCGATAGTGGGCAGGTTCTGATGCAAACACTTCAACACTCGGTGTCTCAAATTTGGCAAAGGCCTGCTCTAGTTTGATACGCTTTGCAGTTAGTTGCGCATCATAGGTCGTGGGATCCATTGCTGCTAAGTTCATTGTCGATTCACCGTGGCTGTAAATTGGGGCGCAAATTTTATACTAGGTGACACGAATGTCCAGCATCTTGGTTTTGCGGTTTGAGTTAAGCTGTGGGAGAATCCGCTCGCGAATGGGGCAACGAATTAACTGGAGACGGGCTTGTCGCAACCAATATTAGTATTCGATTCAGGCATCGGCGGTCTATCCGTATTGGCCGAAATTCGCAAATTGCTCCCACATCACGATTATTGCTATTTGTTCGATAATGCCAGATTGCCCTATGGCGAATTGGAAGAGCAGGAACTTGTCTCGGGTTGTGTCGCGCTTATCGACCAAGTCGTCGAGCGTACCCATGCCGCGATTGTTGTCGTAGCTTGCAATACCGCGAGTACTGTTGTGTTGCCCGCGCTACGTGCCACTTTATCTATTCCTGTGGTGGGCGTTGTCCCCGCCATTAAACCCGCGGCGCAGTTATCTAAAAGTAAGCGTATCGGTTTACTAGCCACTCCTGGTACGGTCAAGCGTCACTATACCTACGAACTCATCAGCCAATTTGCCGATGATTGCCACGTTGAGCTGTTCGGATCTTCCGAATTAGTGCTAATGGCCGAACAGAAGATTGCCACCGGGCAATTAGATATGGCGCGGTTAACACAGGTGCTATCACCCATCGTCGCAGCGGACTTAGATGTATTGGTGCTTGGATGTACTCACTTCCCCATGCTGCGTGATGAACTGCAACAGGTATTAGGCAAAGGTGTCACCTTGCTCGATTCTGGAAAGGCCATCGCCAAGCGAGTCAAAACCTTGTTGGCTGAGACTAAGAGTGAGGAGCAAGTTTTGGAAGACGCGCACAGCAATTTACTTATGCAGGCATTTTATACTAAAGCGGAAATTAGTGAGGGATTAGCGACTACGTTAGTCGATTGTGGCTTTTCAACTTTAGAGCGAATCACCACAATCAACTCAAACGGATAAATTAACGCGGATTACTCATCGGTACCTGTACGGTCGGCAGCTTCCGAATCTTGAGTCTTCGCTTCTCTAACCTTTAAGGTTCTTTCTTGGAAGTTGAAATCGTTCAGCTTGACCATCGCCTTTTGAGCTCCCGCCTCGGACATTTCCACAAAGCCGAACCCTTTGCGACGACCCGTCTTACGATCACGCACTAAACGTACTGAGTTAACGGGACCGAACTCACCAAACAAAACCTTCACTTCACCCTCATGAACACGATAAGGCAAGTTGCCTACATAGAGTGTCATGGTCGGGCCAACATATTGCTCATCTGCACCTTGAGCTTGGTTTGTCTCTGGGACAAATTTAAAAACGAGAGTAGTAATGATAACGCCAGCAACAAAAGCGATGTACGCAGGTAATGTAGTTGCAAATTGAGATAGCGCGATTGCGCCGAGAATGGCAATAACCAAAACAATAAGAAATGACTTTTGCATATAAATGCTCTCTGAATGAAATAGAAAATGATAAATAACTGTTAACAGCAAGTCATATGGTAATGAATTATTTACTTTTACACTAGACCGCTGCCGAAAAATTGAGCGTGAATTATCATTTCTCAGATAAAAATTCGCTTTAAAATCGAATAACAAAGCAGAAAGAGATAAAAAATAGACATGATGTTTAAAATATCGACGTACGATTTAAAGAACCGAAAAAAGCCCTTGCGTAAAAAGTTCTGCTGCCTATAATGCGCATCCACTGACACGGCAGACAGCGATACGCAGTTTCAAGTGCCAGTTCATCGAGTGATTCACTCATTGATGAGCGAAAAGAAAGTTGCAAAAACTACTTGACGCAAAAATGGGAATGCGTAGAATACGCAGCCCTGACCCGCTGAAATCACTTGTGATAAGGCGATGGTCAACGCTCTTTAACAATTTATCAAGCAAATCTGTGTGGACACTCACAGGTGTTGAGTTAATCGAAATTACTCTGCCGTTTGGCGAGTAATCAAAATTTAAATCAATGAATGAGTGTTCATAGCAATATGTACAGTTTGTTTTGACTTTCGAGTTGAAACAACAAATCAGAATTCATTGAGTCGAACCTTCGGGTTCACAAAACTTTTAATTGAAGAGTTTGATCATGGCTCAGATTGAACGCTGGCGGCAGGCCTAACACATGCAAGTCGAGCGGCAGCACAAGGGAGTTTACTCCTGAGGTGGCGAGCGGCGGACGGGTGAGTAATGCCTAGGGATCTGCCCAGTCGAGGGGGATAACAGTTGGAAACGACTGCTAATACCGCATACGCCCTACGGGGGAAAGGAGGGGA
>NZ_JBKEDJ010000090.1:0-21131 GCF_047975355.1 Shewanella sp.
AATTAAGCGTACCGCCGATATCTTCCGTGGGCAAATTGTCGATGTCACCGCCAATCTCTACACCATTCAATTGGTGGGCACGACCGAGAAACTCGATGCCTTTATTCACTCCATGGGTGAAGTGACCAAAGTCGTTGAAGTATCGCGCTCGGGCGTTGTGGGTCTGGCCCGCGGCGAGAAAGCAATGAGAGCATAGCCCCATTAACCCTATGTGAGCTTGCCATCGCAAGGCTTTGACATAGACCTCATGGGATTTTAATTGGTGAGATAACAATAAGGGGAGCACTAAGCTCCCCTTCTCTATCCGTGCGATTCTGGATTAGGATTGACCATCTAATAGGCGCGAGGTGGTGATTTCAATCTTGCGTGGTTTTAACGCTTCTGGGATTTCACGCACTAAATCAATGTTCAATAAACCATTCTCTAAACTGGCACCCAATACGGTCACATAATCCGCCAGTTGGAAGGTACGTTCAAACCCGCGCTCGGCAATACCTTGGTATAGGTATTTACGCTCGGTTTGGCTCTCGGCCTTATTGCCTTTAACCAGTAATTTCTCACCTTCGCTACTGATCTCAAGCTCTTCCATCGAGAACCCGGCCACGGCCATAGTAATGCGATAACGATTTTCGCCAAGGAGTTCAATGTTATATGGAGGATAACCTGAGTTGCCATTATTCGCGGCAGCGTGTTCTGCCATCTGGGCTAAACGATCAAAACCAATAGCACTACGGTAAAGAGGAGTTAAATCATAAGTACGCATATTCATATCCTTGTATTAAGCAATATGGGAAATTGGCGAACGGTCTTCAATTAAAAACTCGTATTTGTCTCGCCTAAATTAACTTCTGTCCTAACGGCACAGAATCGATTGGGATCCTCATCGAGCGATCCTGCAATAGATATAAGGATAGGAAATCGTATTTCAAGGAAGAAATTTAAAAAAAATTAAAAATATAATAAAAACAGTGCATTAATGACTAGGCTAGCAAGATATCCGGTTCACATAGCCACACGTAGCCAATAAAAAAGGAGCCCTTAGGCTCCCCTTCTCAAATCCCTGACTCAGATTAACGAGTACGTGGACACAGTTCTTCAGCACTGAAGAAGTAAGCAATTTCACGAGCTGCAGATTCTAAAGCGTCAGAACCGTGAGCTGCGTTTTCGTCGATGCTTTCAGCGAAATCAGCACGGATAGTACCTGGAGCCGCTTGAGCTGGGTTAGTTGCACCTAAAATTTCGCGGTGAGCTAAAACAGCGTTTTCGCCTTCTAATACTTGAACCATGATTGGGCCAGAAGTCATGAAAGCAACCAGAGCACCGAAGAAGCCACGCTCGCTATGCTCAGCATAGAAACCTTCAGCTTGTTCTTTAGTCAGGTGTAACATTTTAGCTGCAACGATCTTCAGACCAGCAGTTTCAAAACGGTTGTAGATTGCACCGATGTGGTTTTTAGCAACAGCATCAGGCTTAATGATAGAAAATGTGCGTTCGATCGCCATAACAAGCTTCCTTTGTCAGCAAGTTTGAAAAAATTCGCGCGGATTATACGAAATTTAAAAACCAAATCCTATCTTTAAAGCAAATAAGTCTGAGATATTGCGCACATTGGCTGGATTTGTAACCGGATTGTTCACACAAAAACGCCAGTCCATGTTTACCAAAGGACTGGCGAAAGGATAACAACACAACTAAATTGGCATATTTGCCAAAGACTCAGGGGTTATTTTCTATTTTTAGCCCAAATACCCGCCCACGCAATCAAGGCAACTAAAATGATCGCAGGAACTAAATCGAGTAGATGGTGGAATAAACCGACGCCGCCATGACCAGGATGAGCCCATGCCAAGGTGGGTAACAGTGTGAATAACATAGCAAACAAAAGTTTCATGTGAACATCCTTGCGTAGCGGAAATAACATTAAGCGATTAATCACTTAACTGATACATAACAAGGTACGTCATTCACTTAAAATGAATTTGATACTGATCAAACTCCTACAAAAATCCCATTTCAGGAGAGATGAAACGTGATCAATCTCACATGACTTCTTTTTCACTTGGACAAGATGCCCAAGTAGGCAAGATTACTTCTCTTCAATCCAGCATTGCTGAATGGCTTCCAATATCCGCTCATTACAATGCTTAGGATCGTCATCAAAATCATCTAGAGCCAACACCCACTCGTATAACTCAGTAAAATGCAGCTTGTGGGGGTCAACCTCTGAATGCTTCTCCAGCAATTCTAAGGCGATATCTAATGAATCAATCCACTTTAATGACATCCTCTCCCCCTTGTGCAAACTGCAGCTTGTAAACAACTCACCTGAGTTTAGCCCAATAACAGCTTAACTCTACGCTTGTGTTGTTTTTTTTGCCTTGGCCGCATTCTTTTCAACAAACTCAATAATGGCACCGGCAACATCTTTTGCGGTGGCGCCTTCAATCCCTTCAAGGCCGGGCGAAGAGTTCACTTCCATCACCACAGGACCATGATTAGAACGCAATAGATCCACCCCTGCTACATTGAGTCCCATGGTTTTGGCCGCACGAATTGCCACCGAGCGCTCTTCTGGGGTCAATTTAACTAAACTTGCGGTGCCGCCACGGTGTAAGTTTGAGCGAAACTCCCCAGGCATGGCTTGGCGTTTCATCGCCGCAATCACTTTATCGCCCAGCACAAAGCAGCGAATGTCGGCGCCATTGGCTTCTTTAATGTATTCCTGCACCATGATGTTGGCTTTTAATCCCATAAAAGCTTCAATCACGCTCTCAGCCGCCTTGCGGGTTTCGGCCAAAACCACACCGATGCCCTGCGTGCCTTCGAGTAATTTGATCACTAACGGTGCGCCGCCCACCATATCGATAAGATCAGGAATATCGCTCGGCTTATTGGCAAAGCCAGTGATCGGTAAACCGATGCCACGGCGTGACATTAACTGCATCGAACGTAGCTTATCGCGTGAACGAGAAATACCGACAGAATCATTGAGCGCATACACACCCATCATCTCAAACTGGCGCAGCACCGCAGAGCCATAAAAAGTAATAGAAGCTCCGATACGGGGGATCACCGCATCAAAAGGCAGTAACTCTTCACCACCAATATGGATGCTCGATTGGCGCATATTGATGTTCATATAGCATTCGAGCGGGTTGATCACTTGGACTTCGTGACCACGTAATGTCGCAGCCTCAACGAGTCGCTTTGTGGAATATAGCTCAGGCCCTTGCGATAGGATCGCGATTCTCATTCTGGTCTCCGACAACCATTTCATTTTGAGCGCATCATACGCTCGGATTAAGATAAATCAATCATGACAATTATTGCTTGCGCAAATGCTGGGCGCCAGAAGCCAAAAACCAGTCACATGGACTGGTTTTTGACGATATTACGGCTTCAGGCTGATTAACCTTCGCTAACCATATTAACAGTGTACTTAGGAATCTCAATCACCAGATCGCTATCGACAACTTTAGCTTGGCAAGACAAGCGGCTCTCAGGCTCGAGCCCCCATGCCTTATCGAGCATATCATCTTCAAGCTCATCGCTTGGCTCTAACTCATCAAAGCCTTCACGCACGATGCAGTGGCATGTGGTGCAGGCACAGGATTTTTCACAGGCATGCTCGATATTGATGCCGTTACGTAGCGCCACATCGAGAATCGTTTCACCTACTTTGGCTTCCAACACTGCGCCATCAGGACATAACTCAGCATGGGGAAGAAAGACTAACTGGGGCATCACATCACCTATATGTTGTCAATTGACTGACCCTTAAAGGCCACTCGAATAGAATTGTCCATACGCTTCGCGGCGAAATCCTGAGTATGTTCATCAAGGACTTCAATCGCTTGCTTAATCGCATCGGCATCATCACCACGGGCAATTTCGGCAAGCTGCGCCATGACCGCATCAATCTGCTGGCGCTCATCGCTTGTCAGCAAGTCACCATCTTTTGCAAGCGCTGCATTTAACGACTCAAGTACCCTTGCCGCCTCTACTTGTTGCTCGGCCAGCATACGACGACTAATGTCTTCCTTCGCATGCTTCATCGAGTCCTTGAGCATAGTCGCGATTTCGGTATCAGATAAACCAAACGAAGGCTTGACCTGAATGCTCGATTGCACGCCAGTGGATTTCTCCATCGCAGTGACACTGAGCAAACCATCGGCATCGACTTGGAAAGTCACACGAATATGGGCTGCGCCCGCCGCTAACGGCGGAATACCTTTAAGCGTAAAGCGTGCGAGTGAGCGACAATCATCGACTAACTCCCGCTCGCCCTGAACCACATGGAAGGCCATCGCCGTTTGACCATCCTTAAAGGTGGTAAACTCTTGGGCACGAGCGACTGGGATAGTGGTGTTGCGAGAAACCACTTTCTCCACTAAACCGCCCATGGTTTCAATCCCTAATGACAAGGGGATCACATCGAGCAGTAATAATTCAGACTCGGGTTTGTTACCGACCAGAATATCGGCCTGAATCGCCGCGCCAATGGCGACAACACGGTCAGGGTCAATAGAGGTTAACGGCGCCTTACCGAAAAAGGCTTCAACCTGTTCACGCACTAACGGCACGCGGGTGGAACCGCCCACCATCACAGTTTCTAATACTTCATCAGCCGTTACGCCCGCATCACGTAGGGTGCGACGACAGCTGGCGATGGTTTTCTTCACTAATGCACTGATTAAGCCAACAAATTCAGCTTTGGTCACCAGTTGTTTGAGCACTGTGCCGTCGGCAAGTGTCAGGCTCGCTTCGACTTCACTCGCATCGGTTAAGGCTTCTTTCACGCGGCGCGCTTCAATCAATAACTGACGGCTTAGCTGCGGATCAAGACTCGTTAATTGCCATACTTGCTGCATATGAGCCTGTAACAGATGGTCAAAGTCATCGCCACCCAGTGACGAATCGCCGCCAGTGGCCAGCACTTCAAAGACGCCACGATTTAAACGCAGAATAGAGATATCAAAGGTACCGCCGCCGAGATCGTAAATCGCGATCACGCCTTCTTGCTTAGAATCTAAACCGTAGGCGATTGCCGCAGCTGTAGGCTCGTTGAGCAGGCGCAATACTTTCACACCGAGCAAAGATGCCGCATCTTTAGTCCCTTGACGCTGCGCATCATCGAAATACGCAGGAACCGTGATCACGACTCCCTGCAGCTCGCCACCGAGTGTTTTCTCGGCGCGTTCAACCAGAGGACGTAAAATTTCCGCTGACACTTGCACCGGATTCACTTGCCCTTGAGGCGTCACAAACAGCGGCAAACCGTTTTCACTGGCTTCAAACTGGTATGGGAAAGCTTGCTCGCCCGATTGAATATCCGTGAGGCTGCGGCCCATAAAGCGCTTGACCGATACGATAGTGTTTTTCGGATCCTGCGCTGAACTTAACGCCGCGACTTGACCCACTTCAATGCCATCTTGAGTGTAACGGACGATAGAAGGTAAAGAATGCTGGCCATTTTCATCGGGTAAGGTCGCCGTTACGCCGCTGCGAACGGCGGCCACGAGGGAATTAGTGGTACCTAAATCGATGCCAACGGCAAGTCTATGTTGGTGCGGCGCGGCGCTTTGTCCGGGCTCTGCAATCTGCAAAAGGGCCATATGTATCCAACTTAGTAACGCCGAATCAGACCCGTCTGAATCGGCTAAATAACTGTAATAGGGAAAATTAATCGAGCAGCGCGTCTTCGATACGCGTCAGCTCATCGTGTAATTTTGCCATAAATTTAAGCTTGCGTACTTGATCTGCCGCTAACAAGGCATCTTCTTCGCTGCCACTGCTTAGCTGTGCGGTGAGCAATTTCGTCAGCTTTGTCCGGTAGGCCGCGAAAGAATCATATAACTCATCAATGCTTTCTTGAGGATCGGCGCTATCGCGAATGTCTTGTAACGCCTCACGCCATTCCATCTGCTGCATTAAAAATGCAGTGTCTTTCACTGTGGTGGTTTCGTGGCTTAAATCGATACCACGCAGCGACAGCATATGCTCGGCACGGCGGATAGGATCTTTTAGGGTTTGATAACCGTCATTCACTTGCGCGGTACGTTGCACCGACAATAGACGTTGTTGCTCGGTATCGTTGGCAAACTTATCGGGATGCACCGCCCGTTGCAGTTCGCGGTAACGTTCTGCAAGCACAGCGGTGTCAATATCGAAGGCAGGGGAAAACTTAAACAGCTCGAAATAATTCATGCGTCAATTCGGCAATTAAACAGTGAAACTCTCACCGCAACCGCACTCACCTTTTGCGTTAGGATTGTTAAATTGGAAACCTTCGTTCAGGCCTTCTTTAACAAAATCCAACTCAATGCCCTGTAGATAAATGAAGCTTTTCGCATCGATAATGATTTTAACACCATCAATATCATACACTTCATCGTCATCATTCAGCGCATCAACAAACTCAAGCACATAAGCCATACCCGAACAGCCAGAGGTCTTTAAGCCGAGGCGCAGGCCGATGCCCTTGCCTCGATTCGCTAAGAAAGATCTGACACGCTCAGTTGCCGCTGGGGTCATTGTAATCGCCATCTTAACTCCAGATGTTACTTAGCTTGTTTCGATTTGTACTCGTCGATCGCCGCTTTAATGGCATCTTCTGCCAAAATGGAACAGTGGATTTTCACCGGTGGCAACGCTAATTCTTCCGCGATATCGGTGTTTTTGATCGCCGCCGCTTGTTCGATGGTTTTACCCTTAACCCACTCAGTTACCAACGAGCTAGAAGCGATGGCGCTGCCACAACCGTAGGTTTTGAACTTAGCGTCTTCGATGATGCCGTCAGCGCCGATTTTAAGCTGTAACTTCATCACGTCACCACAGGCTGGTGCACCCACCATACCGGTCACGACCGAAGGATCGTTCTTGTCGAAAGAACCAACGTTACGTGGGTTCTCATAATGATCTATCACTTTTTCACTGTAAGCCATGGTACTGCTCCAAAATTATCTATTGTAAATGGTCGAATTAATGATGGGCCCATTGGACCTGGTTTAGGTCAATGCCATCTTTAAACATCTCCCACAATGGAGACATTTCTCTTAATTTATCAATAGATTGTGTAATAGTTTCGATAGCGTGATCGATTTCTTCTTCGGTGGTAAAACGGCCGATTGAGAAACGAATTGAGCTATGTGCCATTTCATCATTTAAACCCAGCGCACGTAACACGTAACTTGGCTCGAGGCTGGCTGAAGTACAGGCAGAACCCGATGAAACCGCTAAATCTTTTAATGCCATCATCAGCGACTCACCTTCAACATAGTTGAAGCTGACGTTGAGGCTACCACTCACGCGGTGAGTCATATCGCCATTCACGTAAGTCTCTTCGATATGCTTGATGCCATTCCATAACTTGTCACGCAGCTTAGCGATACGGGCGTTGTCCGTAGCCATTTCGGCTTTTGCAATCGCAGCCGCTTCACCTAAACCGACGATTTGGTGAGTCGCCAGAGTACCACTACGCATACCACGCTCATGACCACCACCGTGCATTTGCGCTTCTAAGCGAATGCGTGGCTTACGGCGAACGTACAGTGCACCAATCCCTTTAGGGCCATACATTTTGTGGCCAGAGATAGAGATCAGGTCAACCTTAGTGTTTTGCACATCGATAGGTAATTTACCGGCGCTTTGTGCCGCATCCATATGGAAGATAATGCCTTTTGAACGGCATAACTCACCGATAGCATCCACATCGTGGATCACACCGATTTCGTTGTTCACGTGCATGATGCTGACAAGAATCGTGTCATCACGCATCGCCGCTTCTAAACGTTCCATCGGAATAATGCCGTTGGCTTCTGGCTCTAAGTAAGTGACTTCAAAGCCTTCACGCTCAAGCTGACGGCAGGTATCGAGTACCGCTTTATGTTCAGTCTTGCTGGTGATGATGTGTTTGCCTTTCTTATTGTAGAAATGCGCTACACCTTTAATTGCCAAGTTGTTTGATTCGGTTGCACCTGAGGTAAACACGATTTCACGGTGATCGGCATTGATAAGCTCTGCCACTTGGTTGCGAGCCACATCGACCGCTTCTTCCGCTTGCCAGCCATAACGGTGAGAACGTGATGCTGGGTTACCGAAGATGCCATCCATCGTCATGTATTGGAACATTTTTTCCGCGACTCGTGGATCAACTGGCGTGGTGGCGGCATAATCTAAATAGATAGGAAGCTTCATAACACACTCCGTACTTAGCAGTCTCTGCCGAGGCTACATACAACGTACAAAAATAATTTTTATCGTATAACAAAAAGCCTATAAGCTGACTCTTTGCTCCTTTTGCATAGTGTCTTGCTTAAGCGAGATAAACTGCACATCTCGTTTCTGCATTAAGCCAGCAAGACTGATACCATCTAGAAAATCTGAAATTTGTTTGCTTAAATCGCCCCAAAGCGAGTGCGTTAAGCAGCGAGTTCCACTCTGGCAATTGCCTAATCCTTGACAACGAGTCGCATCAACAGACTCGTCCACGGCATGCACAACCATACCAACAGAAATATCATTAGCTTCGAGGCCTAAGCGATAACCACCACCTGGACCTCGGACACTGGCCACTAGGCCATGTTTACGTAACTTTGCGAAGAGTTGTTCCAGATAGGAAAGCGAAATCCCTTGTCTTTCAGAGATATCCGCTAAGGGAACCGGTCCCGAAGCCGAGTGGATTGCCACATCGAGCATTGCGGTTACTGCATAACGACCTTTAGATGTAAGTTTCATAACTACCATAGCTCCCAAACAGGTATGGGGTTATTTCAACATACCCGAGTAATTTAGTCAAGTATAAAACCTAGTAAAACACTCAGGTATATAAGCGTGCAGTGAACCAATACCCTTTCATCTTGGTGGGGTATTTAACCTTTTTCTGCCCTAAGATTCAATGCTAAGGGGGCAATTAATCCCGTTAATCGGCCCCATATCGAGATCTAACGCACTATCTTGGGATGAAAGCCGAAGATGCAAGTCCACAATGTATAAAAGCTGTGCAATCAAACTCAAGACTGAGTGATAAAACACAGGGCTGAGTGATGTTTGTCCATCATCCACTCTGCCCTTTTAGGGTTAAATGCTAGGGTCAAACTCGTCGAGCGCACTCTGGCGCTTATCGGCGGCAGCTTTTTCGGCGTCGTTAAACTCACCCACATTCAGCTCAGGCAATCTCTCGGTACATACATCGCCACCTAAACGCTGAATGGCTTGACACAATTCCTGCACTTTTGAATCCATTAAATGCATATGATCAAGCATTTGGCCAATAGCGTTCGCGACTGGATCCGGATTATCGGGGGACACAGCATAAGCATCAAAGCCATATTTCTTGGCCATGGCGCTACGGCGCTCGGATTTTTCTTTGGATTGTGCGGAGGGAGTGGCCACCACGCGCCCCGGGATCCCGACCACGGTAGTATCCTTAGGCACATCTTTTACCACCACAGAGTTGGAGCCGACACGGGCGCCATCATGCATAGTGATAGGACCTAGAATCTTAGCCCCAGCGCCAACAACAACGTTATTGCCCAGTGTTGGATGGCGTTTACCTGCTTGCCAGGTGGTTCCGCCCAATGTCACGCCGTGATACAGGGTGCAATCATCGCCAATCTCGGCGGTTTCACCGATCACTACGCCCATACCATGGTCGATAAAGAAACGATCGCCAATGGTGGCACCTGGATGGATCTCCACTCCCGTCAACCAGCGCGAAAAAGTCGATAAACAACGGGCCATTAAGCGCCAATCACGCTTCCATAATTTATGGCTTATCCGGTGCAGCCAAATGGCGTGCATGCCAGGATAGTTGACCAAGATCTCAAAGGCGCTACGCGCCGCGGGATCACGGTGATATATAGATTCAATGTCTTCTTTTAGCCTAGCTATCACACCCATGCTTCAATCCTTCGCGATTAGCGTTATATGCCAAATGTGCTTTGGCTATTTTTGTTTGTTACCCACCACTTTATCGATCGAGGTTAAAATGCCTCGAAGAATATTCATCTCTTGGCTTTCGATACGAGCACGGCTAAACAGACGACGTAGCTTAGTCATCACTTGGCCGGGGTGGTTTTTAATAATAAACCCTGTCGATGATAAGGTGCTTTCTAAGTGCACAAAGAAACGCTCGAGATCGGCAGAAAGCGGATACTCTTCCTCCACTTGCGGCGTCTCTGTTTGCGCTAAGTGTGCCACACGCGTCTCATAACAAATGATCTGCACCGCTTGCGCTAAATTCAATGAACTGTATTCAGGGTTAGCAGGAATAGCCACATGATATGTACATTGCTGCAATTCTTCATTGGTCAAACCATGGTTTTCACGGCCAAAGACAATGGCGACAGGTCCTGATAAGCCCTCAGTGACCAGCTTTTGCCCCGCTTCACGTGGATCGAGCATTGGCCAATCTAAGGTACGACTGCGAGCACTGGTGGCAATCACTAAACTGCAATCGGCGATGGCTTCTTCTAAGGAATCCACTTTCACC
This sequence comes from Shewanella sp., assembly GCF_047975355.1. Lineage (GTDB taxonomy): Bacteria > Pseudomonadota > Gammaproteobacteria > Enterobacterales > Shewanellaceae > Shewanella. The sequence goes on from NZ_JBKEDJ010000090.1 coordinate 10,493, forward strand.
AAATGCTTTAAGATGTCAGACGCACCGGCCGCCAAGGCGATGGATTGACCATCCACTTCACATCTTGGTTCGGCAAGATACAGGGTAGACAACCCCATGGTCTTCATCGCTCTGGCGGTCGAGCCAATATTGCCGGGGTGCGATGTCCCCACTAAAATCACACGAATATTACTTAGCATGAAACGACTTAATTTAATTCACAAAACATAGGGAGCGAATACTATCACAGGCGTGCGTGAATGCTTATATGAAAATCGGTATTTGATATAACATTCAAATCGAGTATAATGCCGCCCGCTATTTTTAACGTTCTTTAACATCCAGGGGATTGCAATGCATCCGATGCTGACGATTGCTGTTCGCGCTGCCCGCGCGGCCGGCCAAACTATTATGCGCGCCTACACTGAACTTGACCGAGTTGAAGTCAGTGCCAAAGGTATCAACGATTTTGTTACCAGTGTAGATAAGGAAGCAGAAGCCGCTATTACCTATCAAATTCGCAAATCTTACCCTGATCACACTATCGTGGGTGAAGAGAAAGGCGAAAACCGCGGTGAAAACAAAGACTATATTTGGATAGTCGATCCTCTGGATGGCACTAACAACTTCGTTAGAGGCATCCCCCACTTTGCGGTTTCTATCGCACTCCAATACAAAGGCAAAACTGAAGTTGCCGTTGTGTACGATCCCGTTCGTGAAGAGTTATTTACCGCAATCCGTGGTAAAGGCGCTAAATTAAACGATTTCCGTATCCGCGTAACCAATGTGACTGAACTGGCTCCGACCGTTATCGGTACTGGTTTCCCGTTCAAAGCACGTCAACACACCGAGAGCTACATGGCAATATTTGGCGAAGTGTTCGGTCAATGCTCTGACTTACGCCGTGCCGGTTCTGCTGCATTAGATTTGGCCTATGTGGCCGCTGGCCGTTTAGACGGTTTCTTCGAAATTGGCTTAAAGCCATGGGATATCGCCGCAGGCGATCTGCTATGTCGTGAAGCGGGTGGCACAGTGACCGACTTTACTGGCGGTCATAACTACCTGATCTCTGGCAACATAGTTGCGGGTTCACCGAAAGTGACCACAGAATTAGTGAAAACCATGCGTCCTTTATTGAATGAAGGTTTAAAGCGTTAATTACGCCCTCTCACAAATCATGCATATTAAAAAGGCCAGTGAATTCACTGGCCTTTTTGTTTTCTGTTTGGTTAATTAAGCATGTCGGCTTGAATTCTTTCTATCTTCCCGCTAATGCCTGCGCGGGGCCAATCTGGCTCGCCTTCCACGCGGGATACAGGGTTGCGATAAGACTCATCACAAACGCAGTGGCAATCACTAAACCGGCATCCGTCATATGCAGCTCCGATGGGAGAAAATCCACAAAATACACATCTGCCGATAGAAGTTGAATGCCAAGCAGCTGCTCAATGCCACGGGCGATACCACTGAGATTAATCGCGGTCGCAATCCCAATCACGCCGCCAAGGGCACAACCCACAAGGCCATTTAACGCGCCTTGCACCATAAAAATCCCCATAACTGAAAGACGGCTTAACCCCATGGTCATCAGAATAGCGATTTCACTGGCTTTATCCCGCACCGCCATCACTAGCGTTGAGACAATATTAAAACAGGCCACACCTATCACTAATACCAAAACGAGATACATAATAGTGCGAACCAATTGAATATCTTGGTATAAATGTCCTTGGGTACGCGTCCAATCACTGATATAAACAGACTGGTTTAAGGCATAACCCAGCTCGCGAATTTTCGCTGGCGCATCAAACACCTGCGCCATACTGATCCGCACCCCGGTCACACCTTGATGTAAATTAAGGATATGCGCCGCATAGCGCATGGGAATATACGCCGTGGTTAATTCAAGCTCGCCACCTAAGCGGTACACACCCGACACCACAAAGCGATGGCTCTTGGCCGCGCGTAAACTGCTGGCATGTTCAGGATCAAGATCTTGCACATACAGAGCGAGGGTATCACCAACTTCGAGGCCCAACTTTTTCAGCAGACTCTCCCCGAGGACGATGTGATTATCATCCTCGCTCAAGCCTTGCCAAGTCTCTTTCGACATAAATTGCGAGAGAGTCGAGACTTTTGCCTCTTGCTCAGGATCGATACCAACAACGGCAAGCCCCTGAAAACCACCGGGCTTTTGCACTAATCCTTGCATCCGAATAAAAGGCGCCGCCGCCGTAATCCCTTCAATCTGCATGGCGCTTTGCTCAACAGCGCGCCAGTCGGCAATCGGCTCATTCACGCCAACCACATCGGCTTGGGAGATCACCCCTAACAAGCGCTGCTCTAACTCACGCTCAAAACCATTCATGGCCGAGAGCACCACAATCAGCACCGCCACACCCAGAGCGATGCCCGCGGTCGATGCAAAGGAGATAAAGCTAATAAAACTATTGGATTGGCGCGCACGATAAAAACGCCAACCAATGGAGAGGGCTAATGGTCCTTTCATTGGGCGCTTTCCGCGACAGCTTGCAGATAACCATTCTTCATGGTGAGTTGTCTGTCCATCCGCGCCGCCAATTTGGGATCGTGTGTCACCACCACAAACGCCGTTCCGAGTTGATTGGCTAATTCGCGGATCAGCTCATACACCGCCTCGCCGCTCTTAGCATCGAGGTTGCCCGTCGGTTCATCGGCCAGTACTAACTTGGGTTTGTTGATCAGCGCCCGGGCAATTGCCACCCGTTGGCGCTCCCCGCCTGAAAGCTCGGCGGGAATATGGCTCATTCTGTGCCCAAGCCCTACTCTTTCGAGCAACGCTTTGGCATCGGCCTGAGCCTGAGTGCGGTCTCTGCCTTGAATAAACGCTGGCATAGCCACGTTTTCCAACGCGCTAAATTCGGGCAATAGGTGATGGAACTGATAGATAAAACCTAAATCTTGGTTACGGATCTGCGCCTGACGGGCACTGCTCACCTGATATAAATCCTCACCCGCTAACAATACTTTACCGGCAGAGGGTTTATCTAAGGTGCCCATGATATGCAGCAGCGTACTCTTGCCCGAGCCAGAGGTACCGACAATCGCCAGTTGCTCGCCCTTAAACACCTGTAAATCCACCTCAGACAGCACCTGAGTGGTCACATCGCCATCGTGATAACTCTTACTCACCGCCTGCACTTGCAGTAACACGTCTTGCATTGAGATTCTCGCTTTTAATTCTTAATGACATGGATAAACCCCATGTCCAAACACGTCTCTCATCATGGGAGCGACGTTGTAATTTGTTACATCGCAGCTATTCGTAACGCAGCGCCGTGGCTGGTTGCACCCGCGCCGCCCGCAATGCGGGATAAAGGGTCGCCACTAAGGTTACGACTAAAGTACCAACAATAATCATCGACAATTGCCCCAGTTCTAATTTAACCGGCAGCACTTGCCCTGTCCCTAAAATGGAAATCCCCAGGGTCGCCATAATGCCATTCAAATTAAGAGTGAGCAGAATACCAACCACCAGCCCGAGTACTAAACCTAAGACCGCATTCAATAAACCTTGCACCACAAAAATACCCATCACCGCCGAGGTACGTAAACCTTGAGTTTTGAGTACGGCCACATCGGTGGTTTTATCCACGACCATCATCACTAGCGCCGACACGATATTAAACGCCGCCACAGCTACGATCAGGCTCAGCATCAGCGACATCATGTTTTTTTCCATCTTCACGGCACTAAATAGATGACCATAAGTATCGCGCCAATCACTGGTTGTCGCCTCAATACCCTGCTGGGTGAGAATCTGCTTCACATCCTTAGCAAGTGCAGGCGCCATAAAAGGATCGTTTAAATACAGCCTTAGCTGGTTGATTTCATCACTCGGTTGACGCATTAAACGCTTTGCATCTTGGTAGTGAATATAAGCAACTCCCGCATCCACCTGTGAGCCCATCTCAAACACGGCGGACACTAAAAACTTGCGTTGGCTAGGGACTGGACCGAGGGGCGAATACACAACGCCATCGCCGCTTAACAGGCGCACAGTATCACCTGGGCTGACCTTTAATTGGCGGGCAAGCTCGCTGCCTAAGATGACCTTATATTGGCCACTAGTTAACTCGTTAAACGCGCCCGAATAGGTATGCTGTGCCACCATAGACAGTTTTTCGGCAAGCTCAGGAAACACTCCAAATACTTGCACGGCGCGGATATTCGCCGCCGATTGCACCATGGCTTGGGTAGACACGCTAGGCGTCACGCCCTGCACGCCGGGCAAGGCTTTGAGTTTGTCCGCAGGTATAGTCCAATCGCTTAAGGGCGCCTCAGTCACCACCGTCAATTGAGGTACGGCGCCTAAAATGCGCTGCTTTAATTGTCCTTCGAGGCCGTTCATCACCGAGCTGACCACGATTAAGGCCGCCACCCCTAAAAAAATGCCCGAAACGGCAAATAAGGTAATAAAAGAAGCAAAGGCGTTTGCTTTTCTGGCCCGCCAATAACGGTAACCAACGTAGAGAGGAAATCGAAGATCCATTGAAAGAGGGCTGCGTCCTGTGTGCTGAACTTGCTAAATCATAAAGATGGGCACGATAATAGGGGTTTAGGTCCTATAAATAAAGAGGCAAGCCTTGTTCACTGACACCAATCCGTATTTTAGTGTGCCTCATCCCTTCACCGCTTACTTAAGCCTCTGGGACGAAAACCAGCCACTACCCAGTGAAATGGCTTTAAGATCAATGCAATCCTTAGGGATCCAGCTACTGAGCGAAGTCAAAGCACTCGAGGCCAGTTGCCTGCTGCAACTGCGTCATTTAGACAACGAAGCTAAGGTGGTGGTGGACTTTCTCAAACTCCAATCCCGCAAGGTCGATTTAGTCCTGCAGCATGTGCTCGAAAAGGAAGTGCAAGAGGGCGATAAATTCAGCGGTTGTCAGTTTGGTGGCAGTGGCATTCGCCTAATGAGCAGTGAGGCCCTCCCCCTTGGGCGCCAATATAAGGTGACCTTATTTATCCACGAAGAATTGGTCGCCATTTTATGTTTTGCCAAGGTCACGGCCTGCTTAGTTTCGCAGGAAGGCCAATCTGATGGGCAACAAGCACAACAAGCCAATGCCGCATCGCCCTATCTCGTCGACCTCGAATTTAGTCAAATACTGGATGCAGATGTCGAGCAACTGGTTAAAGCGAGCCTCAATGTGCAACAAAAACAACTTAAACTGCGTAAACAGGCCCGTGACGAGCGTCAATAAAGGCTAGCGTTTTTGCTGGCACCCTAGCGCCCAAGTCACTACAATGAACGCAACTTATTGTGAATGAATCAGTTTATCCCACGCCAATGACACAAATTTCAGCCCTAACACCGCCCGTTGTCAAAAATGGAACTCAAATGCAAACCCTGTCGTGTCTCGCCGGGGTTGGTCAAGCCGTTACCCTCGCCAGCCTAGTTCGCCAACACAAGGGCACAACACTGATTGTGACCAGTGATACACCGACGGCATTGAGTATCGAGTTAGAGCTCAACTATTTGTTGGCTAAAAGCGCCATTAAGGTGCGACTGTTCCCTGACCGTGAAACCCTGCCCTACGACAGCTTTTCGCCCCATCAGGATTTGATTTCCCAGCGTTTAGAAACCCTGTCGCAAATCACCCAAGCCGAGCACAGCGTAGTGATAGTGCCAGTGACGACGCTGATGATGCGCTTGCCACCGAAATCCTATTTAAGCTCCAATGTGTTTGTGCTTAAAAAAGGCGATAAATATCAGCTCCATGATGTGCGCCAGCAGTTAACCGACACGGGTTACCACTTGGTTGAACAGGTTTACGAGCATGGTGAGTTTGCCATTCGTGGTTCGATTCTCGATATCTTCCCCACCGGCGTGAATATGCCGCTGCGTATCGAGTTGTTCGATGATGAAGTCGAGACCATTCGCCATTTCGATCCTGAAACCCAGCGCTCGTCCACTCCTGTGGATGCGGTGCGCCTGTTACCCGCCAAGGAATTCCCCACCGACAGCAGCGCCATCGAAGGTTTTAGGCAGCGCTATCGCCGCCGCTTTGAGGTCATAGTCAAAGAGCCTGAATCAGTGTATCAACTGGTGAGCCGCAACTTGATGCCCGCCGGCATTGAGAACTATCTGCCTTTGTTTTTCGATGAGATCGCGACACTGTTCGATTACCTGCCGAAGGACACTCAGTTAGTCACCTTAGGCGATATCGAAAAGTCCGCCCGCGCCCATTTGCAAGAGGTGGAAACCCGCTATGAAGACAGACGGGTCGATCCACTGCGGCCGCTGTTGGCACCTAAAGAGCTGTATTTACTGATTGAAGAATTATTTGCTGCCTTTAAGCCGCTGCCTCGCTATCAGTTTATTGCGCCGCAACCCGATGCCGTCGCAGGCGCAGTGCAGATTGATGCCAGTGTGTTGCCCGAGGTGAGCGCTAATCACAAGTTAAAGCAACCGCTGATTGCGCTGCAAGAGTACGCCGAACATGCGCCGCGCATGTTGTTTAGTGCCGAATCGGAAGGCCGCCGCGAAGCCTTGCTCGAACTCTTAGGTAAAATCCAGTTAAAACCGGCGTTATTCAGCCATTTTGATGAGTTTATTCAAAGTGATGCCAAACTTGGCTTGATTGTATCTCCCCTCTCCCGTGGTTGTTTACTCGGGCTAGGAAAGCAAACCGCCGTCAGCATCATCTGCGAAACCGAACTCTTTGGTCATCGCATCTCCCAGCAGCGCCGCCGTGAAAAACAGCGCCAGATCAGCAACGATACCCTGATCAAAAACTTAGCCGAGCTCAAAGTCGGCCAGCCAATAGTGCACTTAGAGCACGGTGTGGCGCTGTATCAAGGCTTAATCACTTTAGATACCGGCGGATTAGTGGCCGAATACCTACAGCTGGAATACTCGGGCGGCGATAAACTCTATGTGCCAGTGTCTAACCTGCACATGATCAGCCGCTACAGTGTCGGCGCCGATGGCGAGGCTCACCTCAATAAACTCGGTAACGACACTTGGGCCAAGGCAAAAAACAAAGCGATCGAAAAAATCCGCGATGTGGCCGCCGAGCTGCTCGATGTCTACGCCCGTCGCCAAGCACGCCCCGGTGAAAGCTGTGACATCAACGACGAAGAGTATGCACAATTCTCCCAGGGTTTCCCCTTCGAAGAAACCGTCGATCAGGAAAGTGCGATTCATGCCGTGCTCGCCGATATGCAATCCCCCGTCGCGATGGACCGCCTCGTCTGCGGTGATGTGGGCTTTGGTAAGACCGAAGTCGCGATGCGCGCCGCCTTTGTGGCGGTGAATGCGGGTAAACAGGTGGTGGTGCTGGTGCCCACCACGCTACTCGCCCAGCAGCACTACGAAAACTTTAAAGACAGATTTGCCGACTGGCCCGTGGTAATTGAGGTAATGTCACGCTTTAGAACCGCCAAGGAGCAGACCCAAGTGCTCAAACTGCTCGAGGAAGGCAAAGTCGATATAGTAATCGGCACCCATAAGCTGCTGCAATCAGAGGCAAAGTTTGAAAACTTAGGCCTGCTTATCATCGATGAAGAACACAGATTCGGCGTAAGGCAAAAAGAGAAAATTAAGGCGCTACGCGCCAACGTGGATATTTTGACCCTGACGGCCACCCCCATTCCCCGCACCTTAAATATGGCGATGTCGGGGATGCGCGACTTATCGATTATTGCCACGCCCCCCGCTAAGCGCTTGGCGGTGAAGACCTTTGTGCGCGAATCCGATCCCGCGACAGTGCGTGAGGCCATCCTTAGGGAAATCCTCCGTGGCGGCCAAGTGTATTATCTGCATAACAATGTTGAAACCATAGAGAAATGCGCCCAAGGCATTATCGACTTACTGCCCGAAGCGCGGGTTGTTGTGGCCCATGGCCAGATGCGTGAGCGGGATCTTGAGCGTGTGATGTCGGACTTTTATCATCAAAGATTCAACGTGTTAGTCTGTACCACTATTATCGAAACCGGTATCGACGTCCCGAGTGCGAATACGATTATTATCGAACGCGCCGACACCTTCGGCTTAGCCCAGCTGCATCAGCTACGTGGCCGCGTCGGCCGCTCTCACCATCAAGCCTATGCGTATTTGATGACACCGCATCCTAAACGCATGACCAGCGATGCCCGCAAACGTCTCGAGGCCATCGATGCCCTCGAGGATTTAGGCGCAGGCTTTATGCTTGCCACTCAAGACTTAGAGATCCGCGGCGCGGGCGAACTCTTAGGCGATGAGCAAAGCGGTCATATTTCTAAAATCGGCTTTAGTCTCTACATGGAAATGCTGGAATCAGCGGTCAAGGCCCTCAAACAAGGGAAAGAACCATCACTGGCGCAAATGCTCAATCAGCAATGTGAGATGGAGCTGAGAATTCCAGCACTGTTGCCGGAAGACTATGTCGGTGATGTGAATATTCGCCTATCACTCTATAAGCGCATCGCCAGTTGTGACAGTGAAGAAGCCTTAGATGAACTCAAGGTTGAGCTTATCGACCGCTTCGGTCTGCTGCCCGATGCCACCAAAAACCTGATGGAAATGACCCTGTATAAACATCAGGCAACTCGGCTGGGGGCGGCTAAAATTGAGGTACATGCCAAGGGCGGCAGCATCGAATTTAGTAATGATCATGTGATTGATCCCGGCTTTATCATTGGATTACTGCAAAGTCAGCCACAAATCTATCGAATGGATGGGCCGAATAAGTTAAAGTTCATCCTCAATGCCGAAACGACAAAAGATAGGCTCGCTTTAGTCAAACTCTTGCTCGAACAATTATCGCAACATCGTCTTGGAGATAAATAGTGTTACGTCAACTCGCGGTCTCTATCGCTACACTTATTGCACTTTCACACAGTTCACTTGCCCGTGCTGAAGCTTGGTTCGAGGTTGAAGTCTATATTTTTGAACGCCAAAGCCAGTCGACTGAGCAATGGCCGATGGCGCCAATTGAGACTAAAACCAACCGCGCTATCGATCTGATTTCACCGGTTGTAGGTCAGGCTGTGGTCTCCATGAGCAATGAATCCGCGCCCTGCACCTTAGTGTATGACGCCGATGCCAATAGCCATTGCGCCGAAAGCACGAGCACTGATACGAATACCACTTCCGAGATGAGTAACGGCGGCGCCTTAGCTATTTCAGGCCCAAGTACTGCAAGCTCGAATGCGGTGACCAGCTATCGCTATCCGAGTGTCATTCCATCGGAAATCGGCAGCGGAAGTCAGGCCTATGCGTCTCAAGGCAGTGGCCCAGTATTACTCGCCAGCAGCCAAGGCCAATTTGCGAGCATCATCAGTAGCCTATCGAGAGAGCGTGGTAACCGCAGCTTACTGCATATGACATGGCAACAACCTATGACGGGCAAGAGTGGCTCAGTGCCCATTCGCCTGTTTGCGGGTAAGGATTATTCTGCCAGTTATCACTTCGATGGTCGTCAAATTGTGCAGCAAGCCATGGCAAGCGCTATGCAAGGCGCTAACGGCACGACAGGCATGATGACAGAAACATCTGCGCCATTACTGCCCTCTCCTGTGTGGCAGCTTGATGGCACACTCAATATTTATCTTAGCCATTATCTGTACATCGAAACCGCGCTCAATTTGCGTAAAGAAGGTCGCAAATTAATGCCTGTGGCAGCCGATGAGGCGAGCATGAACGCAACAAGTACTGCTACGGCGCCAGTAAAAGTGATGACGCCTTATTTAATGTCTATTCCGTTGGAGCAAAATCGCCGAGTGAAAAGTGATGAGATCCATTATCTCGATCATCCCGAAATGGGCATGGTGATACAAATCCGTAAGATGGCGCAACCTAACGCCTAAAACCAATGGGCTTAGAGCGAGTAAAAAAGCGGTTATGCAATGCATACCGCTTTTTTATTGTCTCAATGGCATGAATAAGTACTCATGCTCATCAAAGTAAAGAGCATCAGCGCACTATCGAAAAATCCAAGTAAATATCATCACCTTGATCTTCTTCCACCGTCACCGTTAACCCGTCGGTACAAGGCACGCCCACCTCGCACCAAGCGATAAGACTATCCACCGCTGGATTACTGCCTTGGGCAAGAACTTCAACGCTGCCATCGGCGCAATTGGTCACATAGCCTGTGACGCCAAGCGTACGAGCCTTGGTGAGGGTTGCATGTCTGCAACCCACGCCCTGCACTTTTCCCATCAATCGGATCAGCACCCGTTTCATTTTCGTCTCCTGAACAAGGTGAGTTTGTTATTGTTATGCGAGATTAAGCATAGCCGAGTTTTCAACTTGGTTGGGCTTAAGCATGAGTAAATGATGGATTTTTAAGTGAAACACAACAAAGTAGGCATAAAAAAACAGCTAACGAGACCGCTGTTAGCTGTGTCGGGCGACATACGCAAAAGGTTGTCCATAAATGGACTAATTGGCATAAAAGTTTGTAGCATTTTGTAACAAACTGTTAAGAGGGGCTACTTTACACAATTCTTTATTAATTTCAACAAAATGATAGATAAAGCCACATAAATAGGGATTATTTAATGCTTTTTGCTGAAATAACCAGCTAAACCAATAATATATACCGTCACACATTCCAAATAATGGCATAAATTATCGCCTTGTATTCCCAAGGCAGACAAATCTAATAGATTGATGCGTAACAGATCCAAA
>NZ_JBKEDJ010000043.1:0-1832 GCF_047975355.1 Shewanella sp.
GTAATTTCAGGCAAGGTCAAATCAACGGTCATTTTGGGCGCGGCAAATACCGCTGAACTCACAAACAACGCACCGATGGCGCTGGTGCGAATAAGCTGACGCATCATTAATCGGTTCTCCCTATGGAACAAAATAGACATACACAAGTGCACAGCCTGAGCTGACGAGCACCATATAAAACAAGGATTTTTTAAGTCGTTTCGTTTGAGGCAACAGCAAATAAGCGCCGGTGAGCGAAAAGAGAATAATCAGCAAGGCACAGACATCTAACACCCAAGCCCAGACAATCCCGGTATTGCGCCCCTTGTGCAGATCGTTAAGCACCGCAATAACGCCATAATCTAAAGTCTCAACATAGGCTTTGCCGTCGAGTAGATCTAAGGTGACGGTGCGATACGTGCCGGGGCCTTTATTCACTAGGCTTATCTCATCCTCATCGATATCGGCAGTGCCAATATCCATATCCCACTGGCTTTTTAACCAATGCCCCGCCGCTAAACGCCATTCAGGCTCCTGCGGCGCTGCAGGTATTAAATAATTTGGAATATCAAACTGTTTACGTAGAGGTTCTTGATCCGCTGAAGAAAACCAATTGGGATGGTTTAAGGTGATCCCGGTTACGGCAAAAAACAGCATTAACAGCAGCAGTGCCATAGAGACATAAACATGAATAGTCCGAGCGAAGGAAAGCGATGATTTACTAACTTTTAATTTCAATGACTGACTCTCACGAAGGGATATTAGGCGAGCGCCTAAATCGCCACCAACCGTTGGCTAATAGCCTGTATTAACGAAAGTTAATGAGTCAGAGAGTAAATGATATTTATTATCAACAAAACCTAACTTTACATTCTTTACATCACAAGTACGGTATAACGGCAACGTTGATGGGAAATATCACAAACTCGTAGAGCGAGAAAAGCAGCGGAGAAAATAGAAATAATTGTAAAACTAATACAAATTCAATTAGATAAAACTTAACCTTTTACCCCCTAATTCCAGTAAAAATTTACTTATTCACCCCTCTCGTTTACAGAATCGCAATCGGCTACAATCCGCCGCCGGCGACTTGCTGGTACTTCCAAAGGAAATATCATCTTGAGTACAACTCTGCTCAAAAAAATGCGTTGCCTACACATTATCTGGCTCGCACTAATGCTTAATGCCTGTGTTGCCCCACTGCTATTGATGTCACCCCAAGGCCAACTCATGTGGGCACTGCTAAAACCCCTTGTCGGATTAAATCCAAATGACGTGGGGCTGTTCGAACAACCATTGATTAAAGATCGGATGAAGGCCCTGCTCGGTGACAACTACGAGACCACGGTATCGCTGCTGAAAACCGCCGATAAAATCCAGCAGGAAGGTCCACTGTTTTATATGGTATCGACCTATACGCCAGTGCCGGAAATGGCCGAAAAAGCAGGCTTTGTGTGGAACTCAGAAACCAACCAAATGGCGGTGATGTTGCTTACGGGTGGCTCGCCAAAAATTATCTCTGAACAATTTACCGATCAAGCTGAGAAACTGGTACCAAGCTGGCCTAAAGAACTGGCTGACTACACAGATCCGCAAAAACTACAGCAAAAGGCGATAGATGCAGGCACGGAGAAACTGCAAGAACAAATCCCAGCGGCTGCGCCCCTAAAAGCGGTTGCCACTGGAGATGTAAAAGCAACACAGGAAGCGGTGCTTGAAAAGGCGGTGAGCGAAGTCGCAGCCCCCGCAGCGGTTAAAGAAGTTAAACCCGTACAATAACGACACTCAGCCGAGCATAGCTCGTCCTAGCCGCATTTCACTTTAGTCGCTGTCAGCCACAGTGCTTATTAACA
>NZ_JBKEDJ010000064.1:0-75730 GCF_047975355.1 Shewanella sp.
AAAGGCGAGTGTTATGCGTATTACCACAGCTTATTATCCCTATCTGTAGCCGCAATGGCATAGATAGGCACACTCGCCTGACCTTCCATTGTGGCCATATCCCCAACGATCCGCAGATTGCGCCACGATCACAATACAGGTACATCACGTACCCTTTAATTCCCAATATCACGCGCCACTCTGCACAGCTCCTCAATAAAGCACTCATCTGACACAGTTGAGCCATTAATAAAGACGTTTGAGCGTAAAGTTATGACACAAAATAAATTTTTCGGCAGTTTGCTACTGATTGCAGGCACCACCATCGGCGCGGGCATGCTCGCACTTCCTATCGCCTCAGCAGGACTCGGTTTTGGTGTATCGAGCCTGATTATGTTGCTCCTCTGGGCGCTGATGGCCTACACCGCCCTGCTGATGGTTGAAATCCACCAATTTGCCCCGAGCGATGCGAGCCTGAACCACTTAGCCCGCACACTTTTGGGCGCTAAGGGCCAAGTGATTGCCAGTGTTGCCCTGATGTTTTTACTCTACGCCCTGTGCGCCGCCTATATCGCGGGTGGCGGCGAGCAAGTCAATCAAAAGCTCAATGCTTGGTTAGGATTAAATCTGCCGCCACAGGCGGGCGCCGTGTTATTTACCCTGTTAATCGGCACCATAGTCGGCTTAGGCACCCATTGTGTCGATTTGATCAATCGCGTGCTCTTTAGTTTGAAAATCATTGCGTTAATCCTAATGCTGGCCCTATTACTGCCACAGGTTGAAGGTACACATTTACTCGAGTTGCCACTGGAACAAGGGCTTATCGTGTCGGCCATTCCAGTGATTTTTACCTCCTTTGGTTTTCATGGCTCGATTCCGTCCGTGGTGCGCTACTTAGGCGTTGAGGTAAAAAGCCTGCGTAAAATCATGCTGCTCGGCTCGGCATTACCGCTACTGATTTACCTGCTGTGGCAACTGGGCAGTCAAGGCGTACTCAGTCAAAGCCAACAGATGACGAATCAGAGTCTTTCAGGCTTTATCAATCAGTTAGCCAGTGTACTGCACAGCCAATACTTAAGATCTGCCATCAGTGTGTTTGCCGATCTGGCGCTGGCAACCTCCTTTTTAGGGGTGAGCCTAGGCCTGTTTGACTTTATAGCGGCGAATTTAAGGCAGCAGGATAATGCCGCGGGTCGCAGTGTTACCGCCGCCATTACCTTCGTGCCACCTCTGGGTTTTGCCCTCTTCTACCCGCAGGGATTTATTACCGCCCTCGGCTATGCGGCGATCGCCCTCGTGATCCTCGCAATTTTTTTACCCGTGGCCATGGTGTGGGTACAAAGACAAACGCGCGATAAGGCAAACCTGCCTCAGGGTTACCGCGTCGCGGGGGGGAAGTTTGGTTTACTTTTGGCTATGCTCTGCGGAGTGGCCGTGATTGGCGCTCAGCTCTTAGGATAAGCAGCGCGGATAAACAATCGCGATAACGCTATTTTACCTTAAGCCGTATAAGTGCCTGTAAAATCAAGATGAATAATGACAGGCACTGAGTCTTACTTCGCGCAAGGTTGCCAAGTTCTTTATTAGTCAGCCAGCGGCTTGAGTGTTAAACTGCCGCTAATCCCACTTGCCGTTCAGCATAGGCAGGCCCAAATCGCCTCACGCTCCCACGGGGAACAATAGCCAGGCGCTGATGATAAGGATGACAGTAGAACCCCATGGTTAACACGCCGACATCGCCAAATCAGGAGACTGCCGAGCACGCGCATCAGGCGATGCCTCAAGAGGCGACTGCGGCCGCAGCGCCATATTCGTCGGCGCCTCGCCGCGGTTCTACACTCAAAAAGCGCTTAAAACAAAGTCTGATTGCCACCACTGTGGCCGGCCTGTTAGCTGGCGCGGCGCTAACCATTTGGATCGTCAACAGCCAAACCGAAGCCCTGATCCTGCGTGTCGCAAATTATGCATTAAGTGGCATGGACGGTGAGCTTAGCGATATTCGTTTAGGTCCCATGGGTTTAGAACGTTGGCAAATTCGCTCTGCGAGTCTACGCGTACATGACTCGCATTTAGTAATAAATAATCTTGATATTCAGCTTGAACTCAACTGGCCCAAGAGCCTTGAAGAACTGAAGCAACTTGTCCAAGTAGAGAGTTTGACTCAAAAAATCAAGCGCATTAGCACGGGCGAGATAGACGTTGAACTCGGTGCATCACTGCTGGAGCGAAGCCCCACCATCGCCGACGAACAAACACCGGCGCTGGCGTTAAATATCAAATCCTTACCCTTAATTGATATAGGTAAAACCACGCTCAGATTAGCGCCGCAAGCTGAGCTTCCCCCCTATCAACTGGTGATGGATAAACTCAGCCTTAACCGTCAAAGTGAATTAACCACGGCATTTAGTAGCCCCGTGGGTGAGCCGTTAGCCCAGTTTGCCGCGACGCTTGGCAACGAACAATGGCGCTTGAAGAGCGAGCTTAATATCGCACCGCTACTGGAAAACCTGCATCAAATTTGCCTGCGCCAAACCCAAGGGAGCATCCTCAGCCAATTAACCCTGTGGGATCTACAATGGCAGCAACTTGGAATAGGATTAACTGGGCAGCTGAGTTCTGAGAGTGCAATGACTCTCGCCACAGGCGAAATCACAAGCCGCCACAGCATTCAGCAGTCCAGCATCAGCTTAAGCCATTTTGCCGACTTAACGCTCGCGCCGCAGCCGGCTTTGGGATTTGAGCTTAGTGGATCACTTGCCTCACTCAATCTCACCCTTGAGCCCTTTAGCCTTGCGCTTACGCCAAATGCAGCACAGCACACGCAGCTATTAGCAGCACTTAATCAGTCTCTGCAATTGAGCGATGAAAACTCTCAAGCGCTCCTTACCCTGCTCTCGGGGCTGAAAAGCACCGAGGCGCCCGTGGGCCTTGCCTTTTCAATGACAACGCCGCTGCACTATCCGCTGACATCTCAAGCGAGCACCCATAAACCAATAGCGCTGCCCGCATTCGAGTTAACCACCCTAGGCAGTAAACTTGAGACACGTATTCACTTACAAGAGACCCAGTTAACGCCCACGCCAGATGCTTGGAATGTCGAGAGCCGCTGGCAGCTCGCGCTTGAACAAACGACCCAGCTGTCGCTGCGGGACCTCTGGCACGCAGCCCCGCAGGATCTCAGTTGGGGCGCGGGAATGCTACAAACGGCGGGTCAGGTTAGCGTTGCTCAGTCGGCTCAAGGACTGAATTGGCAAGTCAGCACAGCGCCAGTGACGAGTATTCCAAGTGACTCAAGCGACACTCTGCAATTTGCGCTGGAAGACGTGCAGCTACAACAAACAGCGCAAGCCGCCGAGCATCAAACGAAACAGACGCAGTTAAGCCTTAGCAGTATTCAGCTCAACGCCAAGGCCCCCATGACCGCAAGTGCAACCCTGTTAGCGACTAAGGATACGACTGGCGCGCAATCGAGCGAGTTTGCCTTCAAACTGCCGCCGCTCTCACTCGCCTTGTCGCAGCTGCGCGTGAGCCAAGCGGTAGACAATTTTGCGAACAACAGCGCGGCGACTACAATACAGAGCAGTCGCAACGATATTAGCCTCAAGGCGTTCTCACTTGAGACATCAAAGCCGATGACGCTCGATTACTCCTCGCTGCAATCCATTGAAAATACTATCCAATCGAGTCAGTTGAGTAATCAAGTGAACTGGCAAGCGCAGCAACTCTTGATTGAAAAACAGCTCAGCGCCAAAGGCCGAACACGAAAGCAGACTGTCCTTAAACTGGATAATTTAACGCTCGCGCAGACATTAAACTGGCAAAACCAACGCCTTCACGGCCATGAACAGTGGCAAGTCGGCACGGTTGCGCTACAAAGTGACCATCAATTACAGTTCGCCGCGCCTCACAAGCCTCTGCTGTTAACGGGCCAGTGGGTTGTCGATACCAGCATGACAGAGGCTTTGTCTTTGCTGAATCAAACCCAGCCCTTGCCCGCTGAGTTAAATGTGACCGGTCATAACCAATTACAGGCACAATTTAAGCTGACACATGAGCCAGAGCAGACCCAATTTGCGATGCAAATTACCCAGTCGATGACAGAGATGGAAGGTTTTTATCAAGACACGACCTTTGAAGGCGGGAAATTACAGGCCCAATGCGAGTTCACCTGGGGGCAATCCTATAAGTCGCCGCAAGCACCAGGCTATTTCAGCAGTTTAAGCCGACTGAACTGCCCGCAGACCGTGATGACTTTTAACTTGTTCGATCCCGGCTTCCCCTTGACCGATATCGAAGTGGAGGCCGATATTGTCCTCGCCAAGGATGCAGAGAAGCTGCCCGACAATTGGCTGCAACAACTCACGGGCTTAAGTGATACCGACGTGTCGATGACCGCCAAGGGCAAAGTATTGAGCGGCCAGTTTTTATTGCCTGACTTTAATTTAAAATTGCAGGATAAATCCCACGCCTATCTATTATTGCAGGGCATGAACCTTGAGGAAGTGCTGCGCATTCAGCCGCAAATTGGTATCTATGCCGATGGTATTTTCGATGGTGTGTTACCCGTGGATTTGGTCGATGGCAAAGTCTCGATCAGCGGTGGCCAACTGGCTGCCCGTGCGCCCGGCGGCCTCATCGCCATTTCAGGTAATCCGGCGGTCGATCAAATGCGCCAATCGCAACCTTATCTCGATTTTGTATTTTCGGCGCTAGAACATTTAGAATACAGCCAATTATCCAGTAGCTTCGATATGAATCAAACTGGCGATGCCAACTTATTAGTGGAAGTCAAAGGCCGCAGCCGAGGGATTGAACGCCCCATCCACTTGAATTACTCTCATGAAGAGAACATGCTGCAATTATTCAGGAGTCTTCAGATTGGTAACGATCTGCAGGACAGAATCGAAAAATCCGTGAAGTAACAAGGAAACCTCAGTGAAGATCATTCAATTACAGCAAGTGAGTTTAGGTACATTGCTGCTACTGGCGGCATTGCAAGGCTGTGCGCCAACGGTAAAGATTGAGCCACCTGATAAACCGATTGTGATTAATCTCAATGTGAAAATTGAACACGAGATAAAAATCAAAGTAGATAAGGAGCTAGATCAGCTTCTATCAGATGATAAGTTGTTCTAATCACGAAGAATTGAGGAATATACAATGAAATCAATGCCACTCAAAACCCTGCTACAAAAGCCAACATTACTGCTGTTGCTCGGCCTGAGTTTATTCAGCTTAAATGCCTTTGCCATGTCATTGCAGGAAGCCAAATCCCAAGGTTACTTAGGTGAGCAGCTCAATGGCTATTTGGGTCTAGTGCAAAATAATAGCGAGGCCAAGGCCGTGATGGACGATGTGAACAACAAACGCCGCGCCCATTACGAAACCATCGCTAAAAAGAACAATATCTCCGCCGCCGATGTGGCCAAACTTGCCGGTGAAAAAGCCATCGCCGCCACAGATAAAGGCAACTATGTGCAAAACGCCCAAGGAAAATGGGTTAAAAAGTAGAGATTTAGCACAGCTAAGCGACTAAGCACTGACAAAAACGCCTGCAATTGCAGGCGTTATTGTCTCTATCATTGATTACGGAATGAAAAACGTACCTGTTTTATGCTGAAGCTGTACGCCCATATCGCATCCATTGCAGCATTAGGCATTGTTAGCTATCAGAGCAGCCAGCAAGCACAGTCTTTGATGCCTGTAATAAGGTTTGCTCAATCCAATCCCGAAAGTATGAAATACGTGAGTAATGTTCAATCACGCCATACTTGCCCTCTTCCCAATTAGTTGACTCGGCATTTTGCCATGAGCTGACACCGATAAGACAAACTGAATCGGCCGAGACGAGATACGCGGGGCCACCCGAATCTCCTGGGCCACTTATCCCCTCCAATGGTAAGGCATTCGTGTCGCGGTCAAAGATAAATTGCAGCCATTGCTCCTGCACCCCGACCACGGCATTGTGTGCCGCGCGTAATTGTTTGTCGGCCCCCACAACGCCCACCAGCCCATTACCATAATCGCCACGTCCGACGAAGATGGCGATTTTGCCCGTCTCGGTTGAGGCATGATTTAATTTAGCGAGTGTTGCGTCTTCAATGGGAGAAGCCAATTGAACCAAGGCAATATCGTAGGGAAAGTGCCTTTCTTTCCAAAGAGGATGTTTTATCACCTCTTTAATCAGGTAAAAATGCGTTTTAAATTGCACTTTACTGCCTGTCCTTAGCTCATTGGCCACGTGCGCCGCCGTCACAATCCATTGCTTACCGATAAGGCTACCAGTGCCAAGCACGATTTCATCGCCTTTATAAAGCCCTAAAAAGGTGACCGTCGAATTATCGCTTTGCGCCGCCGCTTGATATTCAGTGTCAGCCACATCATGCCGAATAATCATGGCATTGGCGGTGCTGGATATAGCCAGTAACAGTACAAACATCCATTTCATGTTGAACTCCCTATTCTTTTGTAGATTAATTCGCCACTATTAAGTTAACAGCATATTAAGCCGTGACATTAGTTAATATTAAGTAGAATTAGCTGCGGCTAAACCTATCGCATTAAATAGATGGTTTTAACCCTATATCAGCACAGACTTCGGCTAACATTTTCGCCGTCAGTCCTGCGGGGCTAATTGCCGCTGCAGAGTGATACGCATTATGTCCCTATGCCATTTAGATGGTGTTCGTGAGCGTATTACTTCAATCAACATGCCCACGCTAAGCGATGACTGCTGAGTTATTACGGCAAAGCTTTTATTTCTGAGCGATTACGACCTCTTTATTCCAACTCAGCTATTGCACAGCGCTATTCCAATTGGCGAGAACTTACCAGCTTTTTCTCGTTTGATATATAGCCGCAAGATTCAAATAATTCAGGCGCAATAGATCAACACTGAATATTGCTCTACATAGTAATTTATCCGTAGAGAATAAAAAGAGCAGTGAACTTGATGTTCACCGCGCTTTTTAATGCTTAACTATGGGGTTTAATTCTGGGGGGTTAACGCTAGGTTGTGTTATTTAAAATACAAGCTATGGAATTTAAGGTGTTCTTCAATAAAGCTCGCAATAAAATAATAGCTATGGTCGTACCCCGCCTGCATACGCAAATCTAAGGGATAGCCTTTCGCTTTGGCGATATCAGTGAGCGTTTGCGGCATCAGTTGCGCCTCTAAAAAGCTGTCGGCGTCACCTTGGTCGACTAATACGGGCACTTCGTTAATCGCCAGTTTTAGCAACTCACAGGCATCGTATTGGCGCCAGTGCTCGCGATTCTCGCCCAAATACTCGGTAAAAGCTTTAATCCCCCAAGGCGCGTTGCTTGGATTACTGATAGGACTAAAGGCCGAGATTGAACTGTATCTGTGGGGATTGGTTAACCCTATCACTAATGCGCCGTGCCCGCCCATCGAATGGCCAGAGATAGCGCGCTGCCCTGTTACGGGGAAATTGGCTTCAATCAGCGCAGGCAGTTCATGCACTATATAGTCGTACATTTTATAGTGACGATTCCAAGGCGCTCTGGTCGCGTTTAAATAAAACCCCGCGCCAAGACCTAAGTCATAGGCTTTATCCGGCGCATCGGCAACATCATCGCCACGAGGACTCGTATCGGGGGCGACGATAGCCATTCCCAACTGAGCCGCAATACGCTGCGCGCCCGCCTTCTGCATAAAGTTTTCGTCGGTACAGGTGAGACCCGATAGCCAATACAACACAGGCACAGGTTTGTTGGCCGCCTCGGGTGGCAGGTAAATCGCAAAGCGCATCTCGCAATTCAGCGCCTGAGATTGATGGCGATACTGTTTGTGCCAACCACCAAAACTCTTGTTACAGCTGATATTTTCTATGGTCATTTCAATCCCTTTCCTGTTCACTTTCAGCGTTTAGCTTGCCGTTCAAGACCCTATCACAAGCTTAAAACGCACAAGCAGCAGATAAGCCGTTAGCGGTTATCTGCTGCTGTGATGGCAAACTGAGCGCTTATTTATCGAAATGGATCACGCTGCGAATGCTCTTGCCTTCATGCATCAAGTCGAAGGCTTCGTTGACTTGCTCAAGTCCCATAGTGTGGGTGATAAAGTCATCGAGCTTAAACTCACCTGCTAGGTATTGTTCAACGATTTTAGGTAATTGCGAGCGTCCTTTCACACCACCGAAGGCAGAACCGCGCCATACGCGGCCCGTCACCAGTTGGAATGGACGGGTAGAAATCTCCTGCCCTGCGCCCGCAACACCAATGATCACTGACTCGCCCCAGCCCTTGTGGCAACACTCGAGCGCGCTGCGCATCACATTGACATTACCGATACATTCGAAGGAGTAATCCACGCCGCCATCGGTCATTTCGACAATCACTTCTTGAATAGGTTTGTCGAAATGTTTCGGATTAATACAATCGGTTGCCCCTAATTTACGGGCAAGTTCGAATTTGGATTCATTGATATCGATGGCAATGATCCGGCTAGCTTTGGCCATGGTCGCACCAATAATGGCCGAAAGACCGATACCGCCAAGGCCAAAAATCGCCACGGTCGCGCCTTCTTCCACTTTAGCAGTGTTCATCACGGCACCCATACCTGTCGTCACACCACAACCTAGCAGACAGATCTCTTCTAATGGCGCAGTTTTATTGACCTTAGCCAATGAAATTTCAGGTAATACAGTGTATTCAGAGAAGGTAGAACAGCCCATGTAATGGAAAATTGGCTGGCCGTCTTTATAGAAACGCGTGGTGCCATCTGGCATTAAACCTTTGCCTTGAGTTGCACGGATCTTCTGGCACAGGTTTGTTTTACCCGATAAACAGAATTTACATTCGCCACACTCAGGCGTGTAGAGAGGGATCACATGGTCACCCACCTGCACGCTGGTCACGCCTTCGCCCACTTGCTCGACAATACCACCGCCCTCATGGCCGAGGATCGCAGGGAACACGCCTTCTGGATCGTCACCACTTAAGGTAAACGCATCGGTATGGCATACCCCAGTCGCCACGATGCGAACTAACACTTCGCCGGCTTTAGGTAACATCACATCGACTTCTTCAATCTTGAGCGGCTGTCCCGGCCCCCAGGCCACGGCGGCCTTTGACTTGATAAACTGTGGTTTTTCGTTCGACATGCTTGCCTTTCCTTCTCTTAATCAATGGGCTTATCGATTTACGGCTTATCCTAGCCCGACTCGCTTGTAAGCATAGATTGGGGCGAACGGATAAGCTTAAAATAGTGTGCAGTAATGCAGTCACTAGATTGTATTTATTTCCTGAGGATTGATAATCTAGCATCTTGGCAATTCATTTTTACCAAGGAGTAACAATGTACCTTTGGGATGGCATATCAGAATTTGTGGCTGTGGCCGAAGCCGAGAACTTTACCTTGGCGGCGCAGCGCCTCAATGTGTCCACCGCCCACGTGAGTCGGCAAATCGGCGCGCTGGAAAATCGCCTCGGCACTAAGCTGTTTTACCGTACGACTCGCAAGGTATCCCTCACCGAAGAAGGCACTATTTATTATCGCCATTGCCGCCAATTACAGACAGGACTCGAGGAGGCCGAACGGGCTATTACCGATCTAAAGGGCTCGCCCCAAGGATTGGTGAAACTCACCGCGCCAGTGGCCTACGGCGAAAAATTTATCATGCCGTTACTCAATGATTTTATGGTGCAGTATCCCAGTGTGGAATTTAATGTTGACTTGACCAATAGAACCTTAGACTTGATTGAAGGCGGCTATGATTTGGCCATTCGCCTTGGCAAACTCGCCGACTCCAGCCTGATGGCCAAACCCTTGAGTAGCCGCACCCATTATGTGGCCGCCTCACCCTGCTACGTTGAAAAATACGGTGAACCCCATACGCTTTCGGAGTTAAATCAACATAATTGCCTGATCGGGAATCACAATTACTGGCGCTTTATCGAAAATGGCCGCGAGCGCAATATCAAGGTACGCGGCAACCTTATCTGCAACAGCGGTTACGCCCTGCGCGATGCAGCGTTAAAGGGCATTGGGATAGTGCAACTCCCTGATTATTATATTGAGGAAGATATTCATGCAGGTCAACTCATCTCCTTCCTCGACGCCCACCGCGAAGCTAAAGAAGGCATTTGGGCACTCTACCCCCAGAATCGTCACCTGAGCGCCAAAGTGCGGGTATTCGTGGATTATCTGGCGGAAAAACTGGCGACGGTGAATGAATAGCGACTAATCCATTGCAGAGACCCCGAGTCACAAATCACCATTTGGGTACTAATAACGTAGCTAGAGCTTGACGGGTTACTCGCTATTTAGCGCCAGTTTTCCCTCAGGGTGTAATACAACATCCCTAACGCAAGGGCCTGATTACCAAACCATTCATTCAATGGGATCCGGATATGACGCATCGCGGCGAAGAGATCGAACTCTCGCATTTGACCATCGATCGCCTGCCCCATGATCTCGGCCATAATATGGGACGTCGCCACCCCATGGCCCGAATATCCCTGACAATAGAAGATATTCGGCGCTATCTTGCCCAGTTGGGGAATACGGTTAATCACGATCCCCGCCATGCCTGCCCAAGCAAATTCAATGTCGACGCCCTTTAATTGGGGGAAAGTGCGTTCAATCGCCGGACGCAGCTCGGCGGCAACGTTTTTAGGATCGCGACCGCTGTAATTGGTGCCACCGCCAAACATCAAACGGTTATCAGCGGTTAAGCGATAATAATCCAGCACAAAGCGGCAATCATACACGGCTAAATCCTGCGGATTGAGTTGCTTAGCCAGCTCTGGCGACAATTTGGCCGTCGCGCAATTACCAAGGGAGGCGGGAAATAACATGCCCCGCAACTGAGGTCGGCCCAATTTATGGTAGGCATTACCGGCGATAAGCACACTGTTTGCCTTCACCCTACCCTTTGGCGTGACTACAGTTGCCAGCTCTCCTTGCTGAATATCCAGCACCTGTGAATGTTCAAAAATTTTAGCGCCCAAGGAGGCCGCAGCTCGCGCTTCACCAAGACATAAATTCACCGAATGCAGATGCATATTACGCCGATTAACCAACCCGCCGTGATACAAGGGCGAAGCTAAATAGGCGGGCATCTCCTGCGCAGGCACTAAGGTCATAAACTCACCCATGCCACGACGATTGGCTTCATCGAACATTTGCTGTAACTCGCCCAGATGTGCGGGGCGATACGCCGTCTGGATATGGCCAAATTTTAAATCACAATCAATGCCATACTTCGCCACTCTGTTTTTGATAATATCGTGGCCGCGCCAGCGCAGATCCCACACATAATCCTCGGCCTCCTGACCAAGCTGACGCCGCAATTGCTTGGTCATGGCGGCATCGCCAGATAGGCTTCCGGTTACTTGGCCACCATTGCGGCCTGTCGCGCCCCAGGCAATTTTATTTGCCTCTAATAATGCGACCTTGTAGCCTTTTTCAGACAATTCCACAGCAGTCGCCACACCGGTAAATCCGCAGCCAATAATGGCCACATCGACCCGAACATCGCCTTCAAGTTCTGGATAATCAGACTCTTGCTTGATGGTGGCATTGTAATATGAGGCGCAGCGTTTGGCAGACATAGGGCTCCTTTGAACAGATCTGAGTTTTTTGTTTTATATTTTTTACATTTGTTCAGAATTTTTGAGTATATCGAAGCTAATATCTGGGTCAACATAAGATTGTGGGAACGGAATGAAACTCAACCCGTGCGGCCATCCAGAATCGTGCTTATCAATAGAATTCACCGCCGCATTGGCTTAAGCTACAGACCATTACAACCACGAGGGCTGACTGATACAACGCAATATCTGTAGAACAAACATTTTGCCTGCCCCTCGCAAGGACAAATTTAGGACATACCATGTTTCAGGATTTCCAAACACCGCCTAGCTTGCTGCCTTTTTCTCAAGCCTGTGAAAATAACAAAGCGCCCATACTCGCCGTGCTACAAACCGCCTTTGCCAACGCCAAACAGGTGCTTGAAATTGGCAGCGGCACCGGACAACACGCGGTCTACTTTGCCGAAAATCTGCCTCAGCTTTTTTGGCAAACCAGCGATCAAACCGATTACCTTGAAGGCATTAGCGCAAGATGCTGCCAACAAGGGCATCAAAAAGGCATCAACAACCTCGGCTTGCCCTTCGCACTCGATGTCACACAACCTTGGCCCATCAATGACCCCCGTATCGACGCCGTGTTTAGCGCCAATACCCTGCATATTATGAGTCAAACCATGGTTGAAGCCTTCTTTACTGGCTTGGGCCAATATTTGCCACAACTCAAGACCCTCTGTATTTACGGTCCTTTTAACTACCAAGGTCAGTTTACTAGCGACAGCAATCGTCAATTCGATCAGTATTTAAAACAAAGAGATAGTGAGAGTGGTATTCGGGACATAGAATGGATTATTCAGCTCGCCCAAGCGCAAGGCATCACACTGATTGCAGATACCGCCATGCCCGCCAATAATCGGCTACTGCATTTTTCAAAACACGCCACTGACTGATACTAAGTAAAACGCTAACTTAATCATGTAGTTAACCTGTGCTGACTGACTAGCAAGCCAATTTAACACTCAGTCCCATTTGCGAATAGAACAATGCTCGCTATAATTACTGTATTTATATACAGTAATTATATTGCTATGCGTGTTTACCCTATTATTCCTTGGCCCGCTCACGCGGGAATTAGCGGCTTTGAAAGCCCAGCAGCAGAATATACTCAGCTTGGATTGTGTCTTGATGATTTACTCGTATTGCACCCCAGTGCAACACGGCTTTGCATCGCTCAAGGCGACTCGATGAAAGGTGTCGGCATATTCGATGGCGATCTGCTGATCATCGATCGCCATATCAAGCCTCACACAGGGTGTGTGATTTATGGCCAACTCAATGGTGAGTTCATCTGCAAAATCTATGATGAAAAACAGAGAATGCTGCTCTCTTCCCATGAAAACTGCCAAGCCATAGTGATACACGATTACGATGATTTTTGCGTTGAAGGGGTCGTGATCCGAACCTTGAGGCAGCATTTCTATCTCAATGATTTTATTAATATTGCTTCAGACTATTCTGAACTTAGGACAAACCTGGATGATCTATTGGTGTTACACCCTTGCGCAACCTGGTTTGGTGTCGCCCAAGGGAACTCCATGCAAGATGAAGGGATATATGATGGAGATGTATTAATTATTGACCGACAAGTTAACGCATTACAGGGAGCCGTTATCGTTGCCCAGCTCAATGGCGAGTTTATCTGCAAAATTTTTGATAAAAAACACAGGATGTTACTGTCTGCTAATCCGCAATACCATGCCGTGCCGATACGAGATTGCGACACTTTTAGCGTTGAAGGAATTGTTATTCGCTCGATTAGAATGCATTTTAAATCTTCATTACAGGGCTTATGGTCATGTACGCCTTAGTCGATGCCAACTCGTTTTATTGCTCCGCTGAGCAAGTGTTCCGCCCCGATTGGCGCGGCAAACCGATTATCGTTCTAAGCAATAACGATGGCTGTATCGTGGCAGCCAACCGTCAGGCCAGAGAACTCGGCATCCCCAAATTTGCGCCGTATTTTCATGTCAAAGAACAATGCGCCAAACTGGGGGTAATTGTGTGTTCTAGCAACTACGAGCTCTATGCCGATTTGTCGGCAAAAATGATGGGAATCATCGGCCGCTTCGCTCCCGACCAACATATTTACTCCATTGATGAATCATTTTTATCCTTCAAGCACTGCCACACCAGCATCCCCTGCTTAAAAACACACGGCCTGCGCATCCGCCAAACCGTTTGGAAAGAAGCTCGCATACCCGTTTGCGTTGGCATAGGTGCAACACTCACATTGGCTAAAATCGCTAATCATGCCGCTAAAAAATTACCCGGCTATCATGGTGTTTGCCTGATAGATAATGAACCTCAACGAATTGAAATTCTAAAACAACTCTTAGTCAGTGATGTATGGGGAATTGGGCGCCGCCTGAGCAAAAAACTGGTGAGTATGGGGATTCACACCGCTTACGATCTGGCACAAATGCCAACAGGCCTTGCTCGCAAGCAATTCAGCATAGAGATAGAGCGAACCGTCCGAGAACTTAATGGCACAGCCTGTAAACAATGGGATCACACGCGGGCAGATAAACAACAGATATTTTCCACTCGCTCCGTGGGTGAGCGCATCATGGATTTTGAGGCGTTACTACAAGCATTGAGCAAACACGTTGGGATTGCAGCGGCAAAAGCCAGAGCACAGGGCTCATGTTGCAAATCGATGCTAATTTTTGCCAATAACTCCCCTTACAATGAACAACCCGTTGGTTTTAAATCCCTTATCCATTTCCCCACTGCAACCAATTGCACCATTGAGATGACGCAAGCAGCGTCTTTAGCAGCACCAAGATTATTTCGACCAGGAGTTAAGTACTACAAGATAGGAGTAGGTCTGATAAATCTTGAACAAAATAAATATCAACAACTCGATTTGTTCAATTTATCTAAAACTAAACCCACACTAATGCAGGCATTTGATGGAATAAATGCCCGTTATGGGCGAGATACCTTATTTTTAGCCGCACAAGGCATAGAACAGAAATGGGCAATGCGCCGTGCATTACTCACACCACAATACACCACGCTGTGGGGTGGCATACCTAGAGTAAAATGCTAGTCATCAAGGCAAAAATTGCATTTTCCCAAATTCGTCCCAAAGCAAAAACGGGAATCAGTAACTTACTGATTCCCGTTCTTTAAATTTGGCGAGAGAGGGAGTCGAACCCTCGAATCACATCCTTTTCTAACAAACCCTAAAAAATCATAGTGTTGTGCACCTTGATTTTTCAGATTGTACTACGTTTTTGTACCACTTGAAACACTATAGGAGCACGACTGACAAGTCGACTCCTTCAAAAATATCACATCTCTGAACTCTGAACTCGATTTGACAGATGAAACAACTTAGACACAGCCCAACAAGACAGTCTACCGCTGACCACTAAAACAGACATTGTTATTCTCTACAAAGCTAAGCTGAATGCTCTGCTTTAGATGGTTTCTGAATACTATCGAGCTATTCAGTCCTTCATCAAATAAGACACTTTGAACTTGTTTTGACACTGCTGACCAACATCATTTTTGTTTTTGCATTCAACAATATACTCATCGCCAAGCTTTCTTCCTGCGTCAAATATTCTTTTGTTCACCGTGCCACATACACCACACATTACACTGGCAGAGTAATCAGGATTAATTATTTCTGAGTGCACCACTTCCTTTGGATATATTTCTGTCACTTTTAGTACTGTATTTGACATTGTCTTTCCTAATTATGAATAGACCCGGTTCTACATGCCCCTGCAACTCAACAGAGATAAAAAAACTACCATAACGGTAGTTTTTACTAAACGATTTCTTTATTTTTTCGAGGATTTACTGGGCTTGAGATCCGGAGTATTACCTGGAGTAGTTTTGTTATCACGTCTACGTTGATCTGGCTTCCCTGTTGACTCAGCGATTGGTTTTGGACCTGGTTTTAGAGCCATGATAATTATCCTTAAATGTTTAAGAGGAAATCCCTCGAAAGTGAATATAACTTTAACATGCGGACAAAACAATATATGCATTTATATTACTGAGAATGCGATTTAACTTCTATCCCACATGGGATTTTTCATTGAAAATCATGCAATAATGACCTTAACAATTCTCACCTTCTGTCTACGGATAGTTGGTAACAGGTAAATTAACAATCAACAGAGGATTAATTTAGTGAAAGCTTATAGAAAATTATCCAATATTATTGAACATCACCCTATCGTATCTATTCTTACCTTATTACTACTTTTAATTGTTAGTAGCGCTATTTACCTGTCTCTTAAGGGGATTAGATTCAAAATCCCCGATGAGACAGTACAGATATCGATGACATTTAATGATAGTCAAGAACTTGTAGAATCAGAAATTATTCCTGAAGAAACGGATAAAACACGAGTTTTAACATTCACCGAGGCCTTCTACTTCTGTCTGGTAACCTTCTCTTCTGTTGGTTATGGTGACATAGTTCCTGTTGATGAGGCAGGCCGTACATTTTGTTCATGGCTAATACTAATGAGTCAATTCTTTATTTATGCTCTACTCCCAATCGTGACAGCAGGCATAATCGACTTAAATAGAAAAAAACGTCAGCATCTGTTAGATACAACCACATCATAAGATACACACTAGGGATACTGCCCCGTTAACACATAGACAGCAGATCTATAAGACGGATCTGCTGAAATTTCTTTTTGGACAATATCTCTATCTCTGCTGTCACATAGTGCTTTACTAATTAAATGCTCAGCTAATACCTCACTGCTACTATGAAGAGAAGCAAATATTCCCTTAATTTGCGGTAAGGTTTTTCCTGCGTATTGCAGTTGACGGATTGCTTTGCTTCCCCAGTACCCCCCCTGATATTTCAAAATACCCTCAATAAGCACCCAATCTTCCTGCAACTCATTAGGTGCTTTACTCTTACAGAATGTGGCAACTTGCTCCCACATATAAATCTGTTGGTATCGCTCTACGATATCATCAATTGAAGCCAAGACTTGTGCTGATAATGTCGTCCCTGCAAAGACAAAAAGTAAAGCTAAGATACTGGGTTTACGCATGTTTGCTCCTAAAAAAAGCCATCAATAGAATCTGATGGCCTTGTCGATTAGTTACTTAGAGTGTTGTTATCTGATTGTTCGGCTTTCCCCTGCTCTTCTGCCATCCACTCTAACCTTAGCTGAAGCTGCCAAATTGCTATCCCTGAAAGAAGGCAGAGTAAGAACCCAACCAACCCCGCTCCTGAAGTGGCTATCTTGAAGATATTTCCATCGTGATAACTGAGGATTGAGAACATCAAAATGACACCATAAATCAACAGATATGCGGC
Source organism: Shewanella sp. (assembly GCF_047975355.1). Lineage (GTDB taxonomy): Bacteria > Pseudomonadota > Gammaproteobacteria > Enterobacterales > Shewanellaceae > Shewanella. The sequence goes on from NZ_JBKEDJ010000064.1 coordinate 16,898, forward strand.
TCCACCAATCCCTGTTTTGAGGAGCAGTTTTTTCTCACGATAGTTAGCTTCATTATCTGATGGTGCTTTTTGAGCATCCTCCTTCAACCAATCCAATCTTTCCGAGAGATACCACATCCCTATATAGCCCACACCCATCACCACAACGGAGATAGTCCCTTGGAGTGTTAGTGACATCTTGAGGATGAAATAGTCCAAAGAGCCGCCAATCGAATCCTCAAGAGCAACCAGTGATAAGGCACTCAAGATTGTTAGGGCTATCAATATCACAAAGTACATCTCTAAGCGGTTTTTCTGTTTCTTATTCATAACTAATCCTTAGATGTTAATTGTTTTGCTATCCGTTGAACGCTGGACAAGCTGATATTCAACCTCTTAGCCACTTCTGGCTTAGGCAAACCTTCCGCAAGCAATGGGGCAGCTTCTTTCGCCTTAGTGATTGCAGTGGGTTTACGTCCTTTATATTTTCCCCGCTGTTTTGCGAGAGCTATCCCTTCCGCTTGCCGCTCTAGCATCAGCTCTCGCTCAAATGTTGCGATGGCACCAACCATAGTCAGCATGAGCTTGCCTGTTGGGGTTGCTGTATCTATGCCTAGATTCTGGATTTGTAGTGAAACCTGTTTCTTAGCTAAGAACTCAGCTATCTCCAACAAGTGACGAGTGTTACGAGCAAGCCTGTCTAGCTTAGTGACAATCACAATGTCACCCTCTCTGACAAACTCGAGCATGAGTTGCAGTTGCGGACGGTCATCCTTTGCACCACTTACCTTTTCTTGGAACACTTTGTCGCAGCTCATCAATGCCTTTAGCTGGGCATCAAGGCTTTGTCCCGTGGTCGAGACTCGGGCATATCCTATCTCTGCCATGTATGACTCCTGTTCAATAGAGCAAGGTATACTGACCAAGCCCTTCAAAAGGTCGAAAACAACCCATGTGACATGGTTTATGAGTCAATCCTCAACGTGTCACATGGGCTTGGTTTATTGGTTATTAATACAAGGAGTTACTCAGCTTCTTGATCTGAGTCACTTCCCTTGTTTTCCCATTGTTCTTCGTCTGCTAAATACCGCTCGACAAAGGCTTGAATGAGGATTGGCACTATGGTCAGTAGTGCGGCTTTAGCGACCTTCTTGAGTAACTCGCTAATGTTGTTTCTCCTGTAGGGTTGGCATTCAGGCAGCCGAAAGCTCACCACATGAACCCATGTAGTGATTTTCTAGTTAGTGCTGAATGGTGTGGTGGGATCAGTCCCAACTGATGGTTATCTGATAGAGATCATCAACCACATAACTTCTGAAGTTGGCTTCCCATAACCGATAAAGACCACTGAAATGGCTTAGCGGGTGATATCCAACATAAGCCTGATACCCTGAACCCTCTGAGAAGTTGAAGTCGATATCCTTTTCGAGTTCAGGGAAGTAGCGTCCTTGGTAGGCAAAGTCCGTGATATAGCAAACTTGCCACATGCTGGTGGCCTGTGAGTATTCCAAGCGGATTTCGACTGGGTGAAAGCCACCAGCATCGGCAGAGTAACTAGGGTCACGAAAGTTAATCGTCACACCGTTACTCACAATAGGCGGTAAATTCTTGAGGAGTAACCGCCGAATGATTTGCGTCAAACTTAGCGTCATCGGCAATAAACTTCTGGCGGCCTTGAGATCGATTTGAATTGTTGTGGTCATATCCAGCCTCTCTTAGCAAAAGACACCACTTCATGATGGCCAATCACTAGATGATCTAAGGCTGGTACATCAATAGTTGCTAAAGCTGACTTTAAACGCTCTGTAATGCGTTTATCGGCCTGTGATGGTTCAGGTATGCCAGAGGGATGGTTATGGGCAAATATCGCAGCAGCAGCGTTTCTATGAAGGACCAATTTTACCACCTCTCGTGGATAAACTGAGGCGGCATCAATGGTGCCAAAGAACAGCTCTTCATAGGCTATCAAACGGTGCTGACTATCAAGCAATAGTACTGCAAAGACCTCCCGTTCATAGGCAACCATCCTTAGCCTAAGATAGTCCTTAACAATTTGTGGCGAAGTAAATACCTCATGATTAACTCCGAGGCTATAGCGAGTTTCCAAGATAGCTATCGCCTCCCGGATAACAGAGTCTTGCTCATTATCATGAAGGGGATTGTTGAGTGTTCGAATAGACATATTCTCTCCTGTGTATTTGATTTACATCAGGTTTCTTATGCCTTAGTTCATGGTGAAAAATGACGGTATAAGGGAATTGAAACGGTTACCCACCGATTAAAATAGAAATATGGGGGTGACATATTATGCCCCACTTAACTTCCATAGGAGAAAAACATGAACAGCGAAAAAGTACTATCGTACCCAGTATTACTTGTTGAAGGCCGCTTTACCCCCGAAACCAGAGAGCATCAGATTCGAGAAGCCATCAAGAATAACGGCACCTTCTTTTCAGTCGAGATAGTTCCTGATAAACGTGGCACCAATCAGAAGATGATGCACCTTCAAGGAGAAGTGGCAATGGGAAACGGTGTCTTTAGGGAACCAGAGGCGATCAGGGCGTTTCTAATTGCGCAAGGTTTTATCCCCGAGTCTATCTCAATCACTAAGGGCGGCAATCTCTATGCGACTCATCCTAGAGAACATCTGCCGTATATGCACTGGATTGTCAGGCTGTTAGTCCATTTTCAGACTTTTGGGGAGTGGCTTGCGGTTAAGTACTGGTATGGCGATTACCCTGACAAATAAGCAGACATCACCCAGTAGACTCACCTATTTAACCATTAGGTGAGTCTGTCAAACTCAATCAGACCATTAGCTATTTTTCAAAGATAACCATTCAAGTCCCTGCCCCGCAAAGACAAATAATCTGTCACTATAGCCTTGAGAGATCACACTGCGGATTATTTCAGGGTCAATATTCAGGTAATCATGTACTAATGCATTACGAAGACCGATCACTTTACGCCAGCCACCCAACTCATCGGCTGGTTGTGCTCCTCGTTGACACAGGATCTCAAATGCTTGGTAAGCATCCTGCGGACTATGCCCTGCAAGAGCCTTAGCCCAATGTTTCGCAATGCCAATACAGGCTTCAATAGATACTTGTAGCGTCCGCTCTGCTGCACGATATTCAAGATTCGATAAGGGACGCTGAGTGAGTAATTGACGCAATTCCTCAAGCTCGGCTTGATACCGGCTAAGGCTTACACGCAATGATGTGATATAGGCATTATCAGACATAGGACAGCAGTTCCCTTATAGGCTCTGAGCAAAGTAATCGAGTTCCATTTGCGACATAATGCGAGACTCTTCTTGCATTCTTCGACCTTCATCTCGACTAAAGATAAGTTTGTTGGCGTTAATGATACCAAAGGCCAGAGGGATAGGTGCAAGATTGATATCGACAACGGACAACTTTCCTTCGGGTAACCCCAATGCCCTTTGCCAATCCATAGCAAGTAGCTCAGCTCTAATACGTGTATCAAGCACACTCTCAGCCTTTACGGGATCAAATGCGACAGCCAAATCCCAATCGCTATGCTCGCTAGCATTACCTTTAGCCTGCGAACCATACAGCCACAATACCTCCACCTCAGGATGGCTTGCTGCTAAAGCTCTTAGTTGATGCAAATGCTGGCTCTGTTCGATCGTCATGAGGTTGGCTGCTAGATAGTCCTGTTGTAAGTGTACCAATCCTGAGTCGGAGTGAACAGGTCAGATTTAGTAACACTCTCCCCTAACCTTTTGTCCATGTTCAATAATCTCCCCGCCGATTTCGCTGCCGATTTTCCTCAACACCCATTCCCACAAAACAAAGCAATCTTGCCCCATATGATTGATTTATAGAATTATTATGCTGATTTCTATTTGATTTCATAAAAAATACTAAAGGAAAAGTAAGCAGAAATACTTTAGCCAGTCTGCTGATTTATTGGCAGAGGATGGAGCTTAGGGGAATCGATGGTGTGAACGATGGTGATAACGAGAAAAAACTAAAAATTTCATAAAGATAACAATTAATTCCAAATTGAAATTTACTAATAGTTAATCATGAAAATATATCATGCAAATGATTGTCCGCAATAATTCGCCACTATCTCGAATTTGTCATTTTCTTGGGAAATCTAGGTGATTAGCTCACCAAAAGAAACACTAAATTATAGATATGGGTGTGACACATTATGTCATCCAGAGGAGATCCAAGTGCGAAACCAAGATATCAGCGAAGACAACATTATCCATTCCACTAGCAGTCATCAGGTTCAATATCGACTGCCCTTTGAACTGTTCAATGATCAGTTTGGGCAAACCGTTTATGAGATCAGCAGAATGCCGATTATCGATGGCTACTTGTTAGGCGGAGAAGTGAGTCTTGCGAGTGCTTTGGTAAGACGTTGCGGTTACTCATTGAGAACGGCAAGAAGACATATTCGACGCTTGGAACAATCGGGACTGATTACAAGCACACCTCAAAGAACACTTGCAGGTTTGCAAGCTGCTCATCTTTATAGGCGGATATTTAGCTAAAGATGAGGGAATGCTTTGACAGGGCGTAACAAAAGAAAACCCTGCCAAAGCTGAGCTTTACCAATAACCATGTGGCCAAGCAATAGACTAACTCAATTTCATATATATTTTAGTCTGCGGCGGTCACTCTTTAACAGGAGATATGCTATGCATATGCCGAATATTTACGCAACACAAAATCAAGCCGCAACATCTAAACGTATCGACTTTGCGGAAGTAAAGAGCCAATTCTTTCTACCAGAGGTAATTTCAGCCGCTCTTGGCACCAGCTACAAGTCATGCGGGGGGATAGACCGCTATCAGCTTGATCCTGACGAATGCCCATTCTGTGGGCATAAAGGATGCTTTAAGCTACATTGCGAAGAAAGCGAAAATGAACATTACTTCTGTTATTCATGTGGTGTTCGTGGTGATATTTTTAATTTTCTGGTTCATTTCGATCAGGCAAAGCATTCTAGAGATGCTGCTATAAAGCTCATTAATGGTGAGCTCGATGGAGTCACTATTTTACCAGCTCCAAGGGCAAATAGGACCAAAGTTGAAGCAGAGAGAATAGAACTCACTGCTGAGCAATTTGCTCGTCGTCAAGCACTGTACCTTGCAGCTTGGGAGTATTACTTTGAGCAAATGATAGATGGTGAGAGTACACCACTCCAGTCACTTATGGATAAGCGAAAACTAAGCCAAAACGTGCTAATTGACTATGAAGTGGGTTACTCACGGGGAGCTCTTTGGCGTTATTTAATTGATAGTGAATTCACCCTTGAGGAAATGTACGCATCAGGGCTCGTTAAGGAAAGTCCACAATCTCCATATGATTTCTTTCCTAAAGGCGTCTATATCTTCCCTCATTATGATGAAACGGGAGCGATTTGCCGCTTCACCTTTAAAGACCCTGAGAAAAAAGTAGCTTACCAGCTCTCGAAGCTATTTTGGCTTAACAATATCCAGTTTTATGGACAGCATACGATGAATCGCCAAGGTACAGTTGCTGTTGTTGAGGGTGAATTTGACTTACTTGCTCTTATGGATCATGGATGGCAAGGTCCGGCAATCGCAACAAACGGACAAATTAGCCAAGCACAATTGGCGTGGATTAAGGAAAATCTACATGACAGAAATGTAGTGACCTTCTTCGACAGTGACCCTGCGGGTGATAAGTATCGGGAGAAGCTCGTTCAACTGGGTTTACCTGCACTTGTCCAAGTCACCTTACCAGAAGGTCAAGGTAAGGATATTGATGATTATTTACGGCAAGACAACGCCCTTTCTATTGAGGTATTGGTAGAACAATACGGTGTTGTAGCCGCACAAGCGTCGATAGAGACAACTTCAGAACCGATGCAGGATGAAAGCCTTGCTAGCCACCAGCAAACTGACGAGTCAGAGCAGCTCAATTCATCCTATTATGATGTATTTGATGAAGATACGCTAAATGACGTTGGTAACGCAGATAGGCTGGCAGAAGTAGCTGACGGAAAATTAGTCTATGTGCCAGAACTCAACTGTCTGTACATGTTTGATGAGCAGTGTTGGAGGCCTATAGGTGATAAAGAATTGGCACTGGCTCGATGTATTGGAGAGGGAATTATTGCTCAAGCGAATCGTATGCTAGAAGATCCCGCGACGCTTAAGGACAAAACGAAGCGGCAACAAGCAGATAAGTTATTAGCGTTTGGTAGACAGTCACTCAATCGCAAAAAACTTGCCGATATGTTGGAGATCTTCAAGTCTAGCAACTTGATTTCGGCAAAAGCCTTCGATGCAGACAAAATGCTAATGGGGATTAACAACGGTGTGCTCGACCTCGCAACCGGAAAACTGCTTGCTGCAAATAAGGAGATGTATATCAGCCGTTGTAGTGATATCAACTACAAGCCTGATGTCAATTGCCCACGTTGGCTTCAGTTTATCGATGAGATCACCTGTGGTGATGTCGAATACGCTAAGTTTTTGCAGCGAATGGTAGGCTATATCCTAACCGGACGGACTGATGAGCAAGTTTTATTCTTCCTCTACGGTCATGGCTGTAATGGTAAGAGTACCTTTATGAATATCATTCAGCGGATAATGGGAAGCTATTACCATCAGATAAGCAGCGATGTCTTACTTCAATCGAATAACAGTGGTAAAGGCCCTAACCCATCCCTAGCCAAGTTAAATGGTAGCCGTCTAGTGGTGGCCAATGAGTTGCCTGAGGGTTCTCGAATGGACGAGAACTTAGTAAAGTCGATGACAGGTAGTGATGTGATTGTTGCCCGTCAGTTGTATGCCAAGGTAGAGCTTGAATATATACCCATGTTTAAGCTCATCATGGTCGGCAACCATAAGCCCGTCATTCGCGATACCAGCCCCGGCATGTGGCGACGGATGATTTTACTGCCCTTTAACGCTAGTTTCAGCCAGCAGCAAATGGACCCGCAATTAATGGATAAGCTGTATGCGGAGCTATCAGGTATCCTCAATTGGGCACTTGAAGGTGTTCAGATGTGGCTAAAGGATGGCATTAAGGCATCTATCCCTAACTCAATTAAGTCTGGGATTGCGGAATATCGCCATGAGTCAGACTTACTTGCGATGTTCTTAGAGGAATGTACGAGCAAAGGTGATTTTGTGTATACCGATGAGCTTTACGATGCCTTTAGGAAGTGGGCTGAACGGGATGGCGACTGGAAAATGACTCGCAATATCATGACCAAACGGCTGGTGGAGAAAGGCTTTGAGAAAGGCCGTCACAATAGCAAAGCCATGATTAAGGGGATTAAGTTGAAGTCTGCGTTTGATGATATCCCAGAGCAAATACCACAAGCTAGCATGGGGATGAGGCATGCCACACCTACAAACCCAAACTCCGAGTATAGCGTTTAGGTATCGGATAACAAAAAACGTAAAGAGAGGCTTTAAGCCTCTCTTTTGCTATCAATCACATCATAAAACTGGCTAAGTATTTACGCGAGATAAACCGTATTAGGGCAACATAACAGAGTGCAATAGATTACATGTCTGCCAACTTTTGGAATGTTTTAGGGTGAGTCCTTAGTACTAATTTTGTTTCTGAATTAATGATTTGTCGCCCAAGATCACCTGACAAATCAAGTTGCTTGGTCGCCTTGATCTTAGGCCTTGTTACCAGCTGAACACCGTAATCCTTTAATTTTTCATTCATAATCAAATTGTTACAAAATTAACCTATCGTGCAGGACAATCAAATAACAGTTGATGCATTCTAGCACTTACTTTTTAAGAAAATTAGCACGTTTACGCATTGCGCCATTTTTACGATATGTGTATTATTACGTAAACATATAACTTTACGTAAGGTGAAATTATGGAATTCAGATACCCTACTGCTGTAGCAGAAACAAATGCACGTGCACTAACCTACTTAACAAAACACTTAACCGACCGTCACAAAGGTGAAGAAACATTTTACAACTTGATTCAACAGTTAGGTAATGCGGTTGATACATACCCTAAATGGCATCCGATTTTAGCGATCCCATTAGGCCAGTCTACTAATCCTGACTTATATTTATCTGAGTTATATAAAGGGATTGATCATACCGTACAATTTGTTAAGGGCTTTGTAACATGCCCATACTCTGAAGCCAAGGCTGATGAGCTTGTAGAGTTCGCAAATAGCTTAACAGGTCTTAATGCATATCGCTTACAAGAACGACTGTACAGTGACGATGCCTATCCTGTAGTGATCACTGCATCTAATGTTGAGCTTGAAGCAGATGGCACAATACGAAGTCGTGATAGTCTAAAATGGAGTTTACAATACTTAGCCAAAAACGCTCTCAACTCAGAAGTAGCAGAAACATGGTGGAACATGAGGATGTCTCTGCTTGGTGACCCACATGGTTCTCGTTCATCAGTCTTGGTCAATCAACACACTGGAGGACACATTAGGAAGATTTTAGAAGTACTGAATGATAGTGGGGTTTATGGACCAATTAAAGAGTGGTCCTTAGAAATGCTATCGTCTAAAAAAAGAAAACTATTGAGTGAAACCCTCATAAAAGCAGCTTTGAATAGTTTCAATAAAACTGATATGTCCTTCGAATTTGAACTTAGAGGTGAAACCTGTAAGGCGAATATTAACGATACTTGGAACGATGGTTCAGAGTTTTCGATTCAAATTATGATTGGCGAATATGATTTATGTGTAAGTGGTTTCTATTATCCAGAGAAAGATCTCATTCAATCTACAGATCCGAATGGTAAACGTGCATTGGCAGAGAAGTTCATATAAATTCAATAAAGTACTAGCTGAATTAGTCTGAGCTACTACAACGAAGTTGTACTGGCTCTTTCCTGCTCAATAATTTTTCGTATTGTGATCACGAGATCATGCTCAACTGTGTTTGAGTCATATTCTGGCGTTATCCTGTATAGGGGAATATTGTACTTATTAAAGATGTCATTTTTTAATTGGTCACGCATTCTATCTTCTGCACTCATGTGATACTCTCGGCTATCGCATTCAAAAAAGTACTTAGGACGAAGAGTTATCGGGTCATAAATCACAAAATCAATTAGACCTGTCATCCAAAGATTACGATGATTATTTTGCATGTTTTCAAGAACTGACTCGGGGAAAACGTTCTTAATTGAGGCATTAATAAACACATAGTCCATCGGAAAAACTTTCTTCAGGGCCCCATAAAACACATATTCGAGTTCACTTCGCACAGCAGTTAATAGAAGATCCCAGCGTGGGATTTTGCTTTTCTTCTTGCTAATTTTTTGCTCCCGCCTAACATCTGGTGGAACATCATCAATTTTAGAAATATCACTACCCTTTGTACCAACCTTCTTCTCCATCCTTAATGTTCTGATTTTATTCATAAAGTCTTTACCAGCATCAGTTACCATTGCCGCATTAACACATTTTATTGTCTCAATATCAGAGTCTTCACTGACTGATTTGAAAAGTATAGATTCGGCGAACTCACATGCCTCGCTTGAGATTGTCATATGAGGATGTTTTGCTAGTGCCAAGAACTGTAAAGCATAATTGTGATTGTTTACCTGATTATCACCATAAATAGACTTATATTCGAAATTTATGGCCTGACATACAAGCAACCAACGGTTAGCGTCCTTTGACCATATTTCCTTTCGAAACATCACATCGATTAACTTGAAAATATCTTTCGCTCGGCTATGGTTCAAATTTCTAATTGTTTGTAGAAACAACTGTATAGTATCTTGCTCAGTAGGGTTAGACATTAAAATGACCTTATGAAATTTTAATATCAAAATCCTAGTGCCAAGCCGAAGTTTATTCAACACCCCAAAATGTAATTAAATACATAATTTCAGGAATTCCACTTAGGTATCACTATAACAGGCATCTTATCTATCTCCTGATGTAACTCTGTGTATCTACCATAGTTACGCCCCGTATTCCCCGCATTTGAGTGCCCTGTTATCGCATTTTGGACATCCTCACGCATGACCTTTCTGGCTTCGGTGATAAAGCGATGGCGGAATGCATGTAGCGGTTTTAGGGCGTCAAAATGCTCAATATCGAGTGTCATAAAGGCGTCTTTCAGATAACGTGCGACTGCGAGGTGATACTTAGCCTTTTTGTTGGCCTTGAGTATTGGGAATAATCGCCCATCTGCTGGCAAGGTATTCAGGTAATCCAGTAACCCTAACTGAATGAGAGCCTGACAAATTGGCACTCTTCTAGACTCCCCCGTTTTAACGGATTGGTCATCGCGTAGCTCCTGAATATGGAAATACCATCGCTCGCTATTATCGCTATCTTGCTTGATATCTTTCACGTAAAGCTGAGCAATCTCCTCTGCCCTTGCTCCTGTATAGGCCAGAATAACAGGCAACCAGTAAAGGGCTTCACCATATCTTGCCTTTTGAGCATTGGTACGTTGCCTAAAGAGTGGCAGGGAGAAAATCTTTGTCAGTTCAGCATTTGAGTAGCCCGGATCTCTAATCACCCTCACCGTTTCTTTACCGGGCGACACTTGATGGCAAGGATTCTTCGGCAAAATGTCTAACTTGACAGCCTGTTGGAAATACCCCGAAACCAGCTTAAGTTCCTTATCAGCAGTATTGATGCTCACACGAGCCAAGCCTCGTTTATCCGCGATATCGATTTGCTTGCTGAAGGGTAATGCTCGTATCTCTTGGCTTGGTTTACTCGGACAGCGAATAATCCAATTGAAGAATTTACGCATATCTAGCTTTTGGATTTCACCAATAGGCTTATCGGCAAAAAACTCTATCAGTCGCTCACAAGGGCGATTGCGGTCACCTTGCCATGATCTGAAGGCAACTTCTGAACTCAGAGCCTTCTTCTGATTATTCACCCAGTCAATCAACTGCGAAACGCTAGAAGATACGGATAATTCAGCTTCCTTTTGTTTGCTTGGAGCTGTACTGCTGGTGGTCATAGCCGTAACTATTAAACCTAAATCCTTAAGCTGCTGTAACGCACCACTGCTCGGATCTGTAGGTTCGATATTCGTATCAGGTAAGGTCGGCTCAAAGCCTCGGTTTAGCTCTCGCCGAATGAGTTCTTGTTTACGCCTATCGAGTTGCTCATGATCGATAGCGGAATTACAGAGCTTGATACAAGCTTTTGCTAATTGTATTGCGAGATATAGTCTTAATGAATGGTCATAGAGTGAGTATTGAGAAAGCTCAAGGGCTTCATCAACGAATGCACTCATATGCCGCACAAAGCGTTGTTCTTCTGTTTGTTGGCGGCTTGTTCCATTAGCCTCATGGAGCACTTCTAGCGGCTCGCTGAACCACTCAGTCATGCCTGAAAGTCCTTCGGGAGTCTCGAGCAAATATCTTGCTTGAATGTCTGCTTGAGTTAGCCGTCCATGTTCATGAGCCACCCAATAACTGACAATAGCATCTAATTGAGCGGAAGATATTTTCTGCTCGTTCTCTTGATTGTCGAAACGAGACTGAGCACGAGCAATCGCAGACTCGAACTCCGCAATCACACCAGCAGCCCTTGTTTTGGCTTCATAGGCATTCTTAGTCTCTAGGCTTCGCTTAAGCTCAACTTTACCATCAAGAAAAGGGCGTAAATGCTTAGGAATAACCTTGCGGATTTTCCAGATTCCAGACTTTGGATCACTGTATGGTTGAATCATAAATGCCATCGTTTTGTACCACCCTTTTGTACCACCTTAAGGTGCCAAAGGTTGGTAAGCCATTGGATGAAGCAACTATAATTCAATAGGTTATTGTTAGAAAAGAAAAAACCCGACCATGTGATCGGGTTCTTAGAATGTGGCGGTGAGAGAGGGAGTCGAACCCTCGATACGTTTCCGTATACACACTTTCCAGGCGTGCTCCTTAGGCCACTCGGACATCTCACCAGATTGTTGTGATTAGTTTTACGTGTTAATCATTCACGCTCTAACGATTTAATCAGCTTTACTCGTAAGCTTTCATCGTTAACGGAGCGGTACTGTACGCAAAAGCCTGTAGGTGGTCAAGTAAAAAAGAGTTGATTTCAGGCGGTTGAACAATTGCTAAACAAACCGCCTGATAAATTGGGATTTATATCCGACTTTCGCCGTTAATTGACGTGAAACTTGTTCACTTCCTTGGACATAAGATCCGCATCGTAGGTCAGTGCTTTGGTCAATTCCCTTAATTCATCGGAGATCCTTTGGGTATTGAGATAGATTTCACTGATCTTTAATGCATTGCGATTCACATCCTCAGACACAGCGGATTGTTCATGGGTTGCAGTGGCAATTTGCTCATTCATGCGGTCGATAATATCCACTTGCTCCACAATGCGTTTAAGCTCGATCCCCGCCTGTTCGGCTTCGCGCACACTGTTATTCGCCTGCGCCAGCCCACGCTCCATCGCTTTAACGGCTATGCTGGCCCCTGATTTGAGTCTGTCTGTCATATTCTTAATATCAGACGTCGAGGTTTGTGAACGCTGTGCGAGACTTCTCACCTCATCGGCCACCACGGCAAAACCTCGTCCCATCTCGCCAGCCCTTGCGGCTTCAATCGCCGCATTCAGGGCGAGTAAATTGGTTTGTTCGGCAATACCGCTGATCACATCGAGCACTACGACGATACCGTGGATTTCGCGGTCAAGCTCATTGATGGCTTTGGAGGCTCCATCAATATCATCGGCCAACGCCTTAATCGCGGCGCTAGTTCGACCCACTTCGATATTACCAGCTTTAGCTTCGTGATTAGCTGTGGTTGAGGCTTCCGATGCATTAACGGCATTGCTGGCGATTTCTGCCACCGTGGCACTCATTTCTGTCATCGCCGAAGCCACCTGCTCGGCCTCGCTGTGCCCTGCCATCACGTCTTGCTCCATGGCATGGGTGCACACATCCATTTGTTCTACCGCTTGCTGTAACTTGCTAGCACTGGCACGAACTTGAAGGATCACATTCTCGAAATCATTCATCATGTCATTGAAAGCAAAGGCTAGTTCGCCAAATTCATCCGAACTGTTTTGGGTTAAACGCACACTGAGATCGTAATGTTTTCTGGCCTGTGTCACTGTTGAATACACATGATGAACACTGTCGTGCAAGTAACGGATCACCGATAGGCTTAGTAACAACACTACGACTAACACCACTGTTAAGGTCACAAGCACAAAGAACATATGCTCGTTGGCTGTATAGAGTCTGTCTGTCGTGGTTTTGACAAGATCGGTAGAAACCTGTTGCTCAAAATCCCGTAAGCGATCGATTCGCGCCGTGGATTTTGCAAACCAGTCTTCTGGATTTTGTTGTTGAATTTTTTGATTATCTTGGTCAATAGCTATTTGTCTTAGCGCTTCAACCTCTTTGACTTCATTGCCATTTTGCAGTTGATGAATGCCATCCACTAAATTGGGCGTTGCCAAGGCCAGAAAACGTTCAAGATAAGTATTTTGCTCTGAGACTAAAGTAATAAACTTGGCATAGACCTTAGGTTTGAAACCTGTTTGGCCAAAGGTAGAACTGAGTACAGCACGTTCAATCCCCGCGCGCTCCTTCATTTGTAAATACGAACTGAATGCCGCGGCCTTGATGGCAATTTCTTGGTTGGCACCCGCCTTTGCCGTTTCATCGACTATGGCTAATAACTCTTTATTAAGGTTGGTATAATAGGCCACTTCTTCGGCCACACTGATGGATAAACTATCGATTTGTGAACGGATCCCCAAAAGGCGGCCAAGCTGAGCGTTGATCTCCCGTAACTTGGGCGCGAACACCTCGGGTAACTCGTTGTTTGAAATAAAATCTTGGAATTGTTTTAACTGTGAATCAGTCAATTGTCTTTGACTGGGAATTTTTCCGGCAAAAGCTTTACCCGCAGAGCCGATAAAGCCGGCGCTCATGCCGCGCTCTTTTTGTAACTCATGTACCAAATTACTGTTTGTCACCGCCAATTCACTCAGCTGTACGATAAGCTTCAGTTCTTGTCGATATTCATATTTTTCAATGAGAAACAAAGCTCCGTACAGAAAGCACGCAAATAACGGAGGTAACACAACCATAAGTAACTTTTGTTTGAGGCTAAGGTTACCAATCCATTGCCATTTCATAGCGATATCCTTATTAGATGGAGTTAGAAGGTAAGACAAATAAGGTATAGCATAGGATTAAGACGATAACGACCATTTTGCGTTAATTTTGTGAACGCTAAACACCTAAAAAACAGATGCTTGCATTCGTTCACTGGGCAAAACAGCCTGCAATATCGGATGAGAAGATACTTAAGGGAAACAAAAAGAAATAATGCCTTGAGTGGAATGATAATAAAGCATAACAAGGGAGGAGCTAACTCCTCCCAAAATTGAAAAATTAGCTAAAGAGTTGTGGGAATAACCCTTTAATCCCAGCGGCAATCACCTCGATTCCGATTGAGAGCATTAATAGTCCCATAAGACGGGTAATAACGTTAATACCTGTTTTACCGAGAATTTTATAGATGATTGATGCCATTCTAAACAAGGCAAAACTCACCAAGCCAAAAATAATCACGGTAATAAACATCGCCACAAAATTGGAGAAGGAATTATGCTCAGCGGCAAACACGATGACCGAGCTAATCGCACCAGGGCCTGCCATTAACGGCAAGGCTAACGGCACCACAGCCACTGATTCCATAGCCGAAGATTCACGGTCTTCCTCTTGGTTGCGTTTTACTTCACCCAATTTCCCCTGCAACATCGACATCGCAATAATCGCGATCAGCGTGCCGCCAGCAATCCTAAAGGCCGAGAGTGATATGCTGAACATATTCAAAATATGTTGTCCCGCCACTATGGTCACAAGCAGGATCACCACCACCGCAAAGTTAGCCACTTTACCCGTATGGTTACGCTCGGCTTCGGTTTGATGACTGGTTAAGCTCACAAACACTGGCAACAAACCAATGGGGTTGATAATGGCAACCAGGCCAAGAAAAAATTTAACGTAAAGTGTTAACTCCAAGTTGCAGTCCTTATTGAGCGTGTCACGCCAATTTCATCAAACTAACCGTAAGGGCAAGTATAGTAGCTTAACCGCAGATGACTGAAAAATGAGATTTTTGAGGTTAAATCACAAGTTTGAGTAATAACTGCTGGCAATCCTTGGCGGATTTTAAGCCAAAGAGGGTAAAACAGATCATAGTTATTGTATTTTTATTACATAAGAGCGCCAAACTGATTGGACGATCACACTTTCACCTCGGCTTTAGGTGTAATTTTTCACCATAAAGAAGATTTAGCGAATCGCGCATTCCCTAAATCTTTTAGGAGTCTTAATCATGACAGTAACCAATGCTCAAGAACTGGATCTCATGGTCGAGCGCGTCGCCAAAGCGCAAGCCGAATATGCCAGTTTTAGCCAAGCCCAAGTCGATGCGATTTTTCGCGCCGCCGCACTGGCCGCCGCCGATGCGCGCATATCGCTTGCGAAAATGGCCGCCGCCGAAACCCGGATGGGGGTCATTGAAGACAAAGTAATTAAAAACCACTTTGCCTCCGAGTACATTTACAACAAGTACAAAGATGAAAAGACCTGCGGAATTTTATCCGAGGACCCCACCTTCGGTACTATCACTATCGCCGAGCCCGTGGGCATTATCTGTGGGATTGTCCCCACCACAAATCCCACCTCTACCGCCATCTTCAAAGCATTAATCAGTCTTAAAACCCGCAATGCAATTATTTTCTCCCCTCACCCAAGGGCAAAAGTGTCAACCACCACAGCGGCCAAACTGGTGCTAGATGCCGCCATTGCCGCCGGTGCGCCCAAGGACATTATCGGTTGGATTGATGAGCCCAGTGTGGCACTTTCCAACCAATTGATGACCCACCCTAAAGTGAACCTTATCCTCGCCACTGGTGGCCCTAGTATGGTGAAAGCCGCCTACTCTTCGGGTAAACCCGCGATTGGTGTGGGCGCGGGTAACACACCGATTGTTATCGATGAAACCGCCGACATAAAACGCGCGGTCAGCTCGATTCTGATGTCCAAAACCTTTGATAACGGGGTGGTGTGCGCATCCGAACAAGCGGTGATTGTAGTCGATAGCATTTACGAGCAAGTGAAAGAACGCTTTGCGACCCACGGCGGTTATTTCTTAAATGCAGCACAAACCGCTGCGATGCAACAAGTCATCCTTAAAAATGGCGGCTTAAATGCCGATATCGTCGGCCAAAGCGCCGCGACCATAGCGCAAATGGCGGGAATTGAAGTCCACCACACGACTAAGGTCTTGGTTGGTGAAGTCACCGATATCACTGAGGCAGAAGCTTTTGCCCACGAAAAACTCTCGCCTTTACTCGGCATGTACCGCGCCGCAGATTTCAATGACGCTGTCGATAAGGCCGAAGCCTTGGTTGCCTTAGGCGGGATTGGCCACACATCAGGCTTATATACAGACCAAGATACCCAAACCGAACGGGTCAAAACCTTTGGTTTTAGAATGAAAACCGCGCGTATTTTAATCAACACTCCTGCATCACAAGGCGGGATTGGCGATCTGTATAACTTTAAACTCGCTCCCTCACTCACCTTAGGTTGTGGCTCTTGGGGTGGAAATTCGATTTCCGAAAACGTCGGCCCAAGTCATTTAATCAATAAGAAAACCGTCGCTAAGAGGGCTGAAAACATGCTGTGGCACAAGCTTCCTTCATCTATCTACTTCCGCCGCGGCAGCTTACCTATTGCGCTTGAAGAACTGAGTGATAAAAAACGTGCCCTCGTTGTAACCGACAGATTCCTGTTTAACCAAGGTTATTGCGACGAAACCTTAAAGATTTTAAAAGCCCAGGGCTTAGAGACCGAAGTGTTTTACGAGGTAGAAGCCGATCCCACACTGGCCACCGTGCGCCAAGGCGCCAAAGTCGCTAATAGCTTTAAACCCGATGTGATTATTGCCTTAGGCGGTGGCTCACCCATGGATGCGGCCAAGATTATTTGGGTGATGTACGAGCATCCCGATGTCGACTTTGCCGATTTAGCCCTACGTTTTATGGATATCCGTAAACGTATTTATAAATTCCCTAAAATGGGCGTCAAAGCCACAATGGTGGCGATCCCCACAACATCCGGTACCGGCTCTGAGGTTACCCCGTTTGCCGTGGTGACCGATGAGCAAACCGGTAAAAAATATCCTATTGCCGACTATCAACTCACCCCGAACATGGCGATTGTTGACCCGAATCTGGTGATGGATATGCCCAAATCTTTAACCGCCTTCGGCGGAATCGATGCGATAACCCACGCGCTTGAAGCCTATGTCAGCGTGATGGCAAATGAGTACAGCGATGGTCAAGCCCTGCAAGCACTCGACCTATTATGCAAATATTTACCCGATGCCTATCAGCTTGGAGCAGCATCCCCCATCGCCCGTGAAAAAGTGCACAATGGCGCCACTATAGCCGGTATCGCCTTTGCCAACGCCTTCCTAGGGATCTGTCACTCCATGGCCCATAAACTGGGCGCCGAGTTCCACTTAGCCCATGGACTGGCCAATGCGCTACTCATTAGTAACGTGATCCGCTTTAATGCGACCGACTTACCCACTAAGCAAGCCGCATTCAGCCAATACGACAGGCCTAAAGCACTGTGTCGTTACGCGGCCATTGCCGATCATTTAGCCTTAGGTGGAAATTCAGATGCGGAAAAAGTCGAGAAATTGCTGGAAAAAATCGAGCAACTCAAGAAGACGCTGGGCATTCCAGCATCTATCCAAGAAGCAGGAGTTAACGAAGCCGACTTCCTCACCAAATTAGATGAGCTTGCCGAGGACGCCTTCGATGACCAATGTACAGGGGCGAACCCTCGCTATCCATTGATTAGCGAGCTAAAACAGCTACTGCTAGACAGCTTCTATGGCCGCCCTTTTACCGAGCAATAATGTTTCGAGTAGGAAGTGAACTTAACTGAACTGGGCTTTGTTTACTCAATGAAATAAGTAAACAAAGCCCTTTAATCAGCAAAACATCAACAAGCAGATAACTTTGTTGTCATATTCGGCTAGATTAACTTATTCCAGGTTTTAGAATCGAATAAGCTTTCTATATACCTCCTATTTTAATCCCTAAAACCTAGCCTTAAATTAGTTCCTTAGCTGCTCTCTAATGTACTGTGATTATGCTAGCCATAAGAGCTGTTGCACTTTTATTGAACCCATACAAATCTCCTCCTAAACATCGAGACGACCGAGTATGGATTAATCTACTATTTGGGTTTAAAACGAAGTCTGGCCGTGTTAACGCTGTTAATGGAAATTAACTCAATGATGTCAGTTTGAAAGGATGAGTTCGACTCATTAAAGTACTAAGGACAGTTTGGGTTAGAATATTGTGGGTAAACAAAAGAAAATAACTGTTGACTACTTTTAGCAAATAGCTCGGTATACAAATTGTGACGGTCGAGTATTCGCTAGACCATCACCTATGCAGCGACAACATGACGTTGTACCCTTAATGGGTGTAAACGATTATGCATCACCTTAATGGTTTCGAATTGCGTCATTGTTTTAGCACCGGATAAAACGCATTCTGGCGATAATAACATCACCAAAGCGGACTGCAGGGTGTTTTCAACCACTAAGACCAATGAGCGTTGTTTTTGACATTTAAGCTCAAAGACTTTACCCACATCGCTATATACGCATACATCGCTACAATCAAAAAACCAAGATTTTGGCATTTGTGGTGTCAGCATAAAATGCGCTGCAGTTGCATTAAGGGCAATTTGCACTATAGCTGCATCGGTAAGTGTTAAGGTTTTAGGCAACTTGTCGAGTAAGCTCATATAGAATTTGGCGTGCGAAATATTAAATTCCATGCTCGATAAGGCATCAGGAATTAATGATTTTGCTTTATAAGCCGTCAGAAATTCTATCTCGGAACCTAACGAAACGCCTAATACACCATACGTATCGTTATATTTCCAGTGCCAATCCTTTTGTGGCAATAATAACATAACGTTTACCTACTATTTGAACACTCGCACATCATAGTAGATATTTTATTCAATATCAAAATAAAAATAATAAAATACAAATTAGTTAACAATTACTTAGTGGATCTATTTAAAGATCTTAACTGCGATCCTATGATCGTTTTAGATCGCAGTTAAGATAAATGATCGTGCTTTAGATCCCTATAGAGATCTAATGATCATTATTTTAAGCGGTAAGCTTCAACAATTTCTTTAATTAACTTTGGACCTTGGTAAATAAAACCTGAGTAAATCTGCACCATAGTCGAACCCGCATCAAATTTCGCCAAGGCATCTTCAGCGCTATTAATACCACCAACCCCAATAATTGGGATCTGGCCATTTAAACAAGCTGCTAATTGTTTAATCACTTTGGTTGAAAGTTCAGTTAATGGTTTACCACTTAAACCGCCACTTTCATTAGCATTGGCAAGTCCGCTCACGCCGTCTCGGGTTAAGGTAGTGTTGGTAGCAATAGCGCCATCAAACTTGTTTTTAATCAAAGCTTGAGCAATATTTTCAATTTCTTCAATGGTTAAATCGGGCGCAATTTTAAGGGCAATTGGCACATATTTTTTATGTTTCTCGGCTAGCTCAAGTTGCTTGGTTTTTAATGCGCTTAATAATTCGTCTAATAGATCGCCATATTGCAGCGATCGTAATCCTGGCGTATTAGGTGATGAAATATTCACCGCAATATAAGCTGCATAGGGATACACTTTATCCATACAGATCAAATAATCGTCTTTGCCCTGCTCTACCGGCGTGTCTTTATTTTTACCAATATTGACCCCAACCATGATATCGGTTTTCTTGGCGATCAAATTTTTGACTAGATTATCGACGCCTTTGTTATTAAAGCCCATGCGATTAATGATCGCCTTCGCGGGTTTTAATCTAAACAAGCGCGGTAAATCATTACCGGGTTGTGGCCTTGGGGTCACAGTACCCACTTCCACATGACCAAATCCCATCGCATGAAAGGCATCGATCGATTCGCCATCCTTATCCATCCCCGCAGCAAGACCCACTGGGTTTGGAAAAGTCAGTCCCATGCAGCTGACGGGCGCCGGCGCAATATTCTGGGCATAAAACGCATTCAGAGGACTATTACCTGTCATTCTCAGGCTGCCAATGGCTAAATTATGCGCTCGCTCAGGATCCATCTGAAACATGACTTTCTGTGCGATTTTATAAAACATGTATTTTCCTCGACCTAAAAAAAGCCCCGGCGATCGCCAGGGCTTCTGATTGTTATAAAAGTTTACTTTTGGCCTTCGCAATGAAGGATCAGAAGGTTAAGTTCACGTAGGGCGACAGAGAACTTAGCAAACTCATGGCTTTGCGATGATTTGAAATCAGCGAGCATATGGAACCATCTTTCTAGTAGGGCTTGATTGGTATCAATCCACTGAGAAATAACGCTCTGAGCGTCACAGGTTGCACTACAGGTTCTTAAGACCACTGACGTCAACGCACGTTGTTGCCAATCCAACTCTTCCCTAAAGGCGGCACGAGCCAGTGCTTGCCAATGGTTTGCCACAGGCTGTGCACTGATCTGCTCTAGGAACCAGTGCAGCTCAACGCGGGCACCGAGTTTGAAATACGTCTCGGCAACGAGCTCAACTGTTTTCTCTTCGGCCTGCGCAATCTGCGCGATATCTAGGGCCGAGAACAGTGTGCTCATGTTTGCAACGACGGTAGCCACATCATGAGGAACATTCTCTTTAACAAGAGCGTTGATCTCAGCTTGGATTCCCGCCGCTTCTTCTTCTACCAAGTAGGAATGAACATTGGCTTTGATTTGTTCAAATACAGGTTTAAAGAAGGCAACTGTTTGCTCGATGCTCCAAGTACGGTTGCGGTGACGCAGGAACCAGCGGCAGGCACGGCGCATGTTGCGACGTAACTGATGCAGCATTTCGCCCTGAACCACAGCAGGTACAATACCGTTTAAGTCAGTGATCGCTTTAGTTAATTCAGCTAAACCAAACACTTCGCGAGCCATAGTGTAACAAATTGCCGCATCGGCAACTGAGGCACCAGTCTCATCTTGCATACGTTGAACAAAGTTCAGCCCCATATCATTGACCAATTCGTTGGCCAGTGACGTGGCAATGATCTCACCGCGCAGTGGATGCGTCACCATTCTGTGGCTGTACAGTTCCTGAAGCTTTTTCGGGAAGTATGCAATAAGCAGTTGGCTCAGCAATGTATCTTCGGTGATTTCTTGAGTCAGTAACTGCTCTTTCAACACCATCTTAGCGTATGCCACCAGTACCGATAGCTCAGGACGCGTTAATGCGCGGCCATTGGCTAAACGTTCTGCCAGCTCTTCTTCCGATGGTAAGAATTCTAAGGCGCGATCTAACTTGCCTTCTTTTTCCAGATACTGGATAAAGCGAATTTGCTCTTTTAACTGCTCAGCACCACGGACTTGGGTTACTGAAATCGTACGAGTTTGGTCTTTACAATCCTGCAGTACGATTTGACCAACTTCTTCGGTCATCTCTTCTAGTAAACGGTTACGTTGCTTGAGTGTCAGTTCACCCTCAGCCACTAACGCGTTTAATAGGATCTTGATGTTAACTTCGTTGTCAGAACAGTCCACACCACCCACGTTATCGACGAAGTCAGTGTTAATACGGCCGCCGTTGGCCGCGTATTCGATACGACCTAACTGAGTACAACCTAAGTTACCACCCTCGCCCACGATCTTGGCGCGCAGTTCGCGACCATTGACACGCAGTGCATCGTTAGCGCGGTCACCAACTTCGGCGTGAGTCTCGCGTGATGACTTAACGTAAGTCCCGATACCACCATTCCAAATCAGATCCACTGGCATTTTCAGCAGTTCTTTCATTAGCTCAGTCGGTGTCATCGACGTCTTTTCCGTTTCCAGCATTTGCTTCATTTCAGCAGACAATGGAATCGACTTAGATGAACGCAGGAAGATACCACCGCCCTTAGAAATCAGCTTGCTGTTGTAGTCTTCCCAGGTTGAACGTGGCAGCGCGAATAAACGGGCACGTTCTTCATAGCTGGCAGCTGTATCTGGATTCGGGTCGATAAAGATATGCATGTGGTTGAACGCAGCTACAAGTTTTGTGTGCTTAGACAACAACATACCGTTACCGAATACGTCACCCGCCATGTCACCAATACCTAAACAGGTAAAGTCAGTGGTTTGACAATCGATACCCACTTCGCGGAAGTGACGCTTAACCGATTCCCAGCCACCTCTGGCCGTGATACCCATTTTCTTATGGTCGTAACCGTTACTACCACCCGATGCGAACGCATCGCCTAACCAGAAGTTGTATTCTTGAGAAATGGCGTTAGCGATATCCGAGAAAGTAGCAGTACCTTTGTCCGCCGCGACCACTAAATATGGATCATCTTCATCGTGACGGACCACATCAACAGGGTGAACGATTTCGCCATTCACGATGTTATCGGTAATATCGAGCAGTGCACGGATAAAGATGCGGTAACATTCTTGACCTTCGGTGAAGAAAGCTTCACGACCGCCTTCAGTTGGCAGTTGTTTACAAACGAAACCACCTTTCGCGCCCACAGGCACAATTACGGTGTTTTTCACTTGTTGTGCTTTTACCAGGCCAAGTACTTCGGTACGGAAGTCTTCACGACGGTCAGACCAACGCAGGCCACCACGAGCCACTTTACCGTAGCGTAAATGCACGCCTTCAACACGTGGCGAGTAAACGAAAATTTCGAATTTCGGCAGCGGACGCGGCATTTCAGGAATTAACGAAGGCATGAATTTAAACGAGATATAACTCTTAGATTCGCCTTTGGCATCCAATTGGTAGAAGTTGGTTCGCAGCGTTGCATTAATCAGATCGAGGTAACGACGGATAATACGGTCATCATCTAGGCTCGATACTTCGTCTAAACGTAGGTTGATCTGCTCCATAAACTTGCCCAGAGTACGGGTCTTCAGTTTTGGATTGAACTTACGGATAAACATTTTCACCAACAAATCAGCGATTTGTGGGTAACGGCCGAAGGTTTCTTCGATGTAAGCTTGGCTGAATGTCGCATCGATTTGACGCATGTACTTAGCGTAAGCACGCAGTACTGACACTTCACGGCCAGTTAAACCTGACGCCAGAATGATGCGGTTAAAACCGTCATCTTCTAATTTCTTTTGCCACACTTGAGAGAGTGCAGTTTGGAATCTGTCTTGGCTGTCGGCGATATTGTCGGTATTAGTGACTTTAACCGTCATTAAGAAGTCTAAGATCCAGAAGGTAGAACCGTCTGAGGTCGTCACTTCATAGGGACGCTCGTTGATCACGCGCAGACCAAAGTTTTCCAACATCGGCAGTACGTCAGAAAGATGGATGGGCTCATCTTTATGGAACAGTTTTAAACGCACTTTGTTATCGTTCAACGCAGCTTCCTGCGGTTGATAGAACAACATGCCTAACTTGTGATCGTCATCCAAGGCTTCAAGCTGTTGCATATCCACAACCGCAGAGCTTGGTAATACGTCTTCTTTATAGCTTTGTTCGAAGGCGTTAGCGTAACGCTTCAGCAGATGAGTACCGGCTTCTTCACCTAAGGCAGTGTTTAGTGCGGTGCTTAACTTATCTTCCCAAGAACGTGCCGCTTCAATTAAATTGTTTTCAATGGCAGCCACATCTACATCCATATTATTGTTATCAACTTTGACAATGTAGTGAGTACGGGCCAGGGTTGACTCGGAGAAATACGTCGTAAACTCTACATCTTCTTTGCTGTTGAAATGCTGAGCCAGAATACGCTGGGTATCTTGGCGAAGTTTAGTGTTGTAACGATCTTTTGAAACGTACACTAAACAGGATAAGAAACGACCGAAACCATCTTTGCGAACAAAGAGTTTCAGTTTGTCCCTGTCTTGCATCTCGAGCACGCCGTGCGCCGTGTGGGCTAAATCTTCCACATTGGCTTGGATTAGCTCATCGCGCGGCAGGTTTTCGAGAATGTTCAGCAGGGCTTTATAGTCGTGAGAACGTGGCGTTAAACCTGAACGGTCTAACACGCGCTGGACTTTTTCGTTCAGTAGTGGAATTTCACGTGGGCTGCGGTTATACACGTTTGAGGCGTATAAACCGATGAATCTGTCTTCACCAACCACATTGCCTTTCTTGTCGAAGCGTTTGATACCGATATAGTCAACATAGGCAGGACGGTGCACACGGCTCTTGGCGCTGCTCTTTGTTAGGATCAGTAAACTGTCGTCTAAGGCTTCTTTACGAGCACTGTCAGAGAAGCTTGATAATAACAAACCTTGCTCTGGCTGAGTCTTATGGTGTTTGTTCATTAAGCCTAAGCTAGAAGCCATATTCGGCACTAGCTCAACGTCACCTTCAACACGTTTTAAATCGTATTGACGGTAACCCAGTAAGGTAAAGTGATGATTATTAAGATAAGTTAAGAAGTTAATCGCTTCTTCTAACTCTTGCTTCTCACCGGGGAATGGACGCTTAGGTAATTCTTTAATTGTCTCACTCAGCTTAGCTGACATCGCGCTCCAGTCGTTGACTGACGCGGCCACATCACCCAGCACAGATTGGATTTCGCGCTCAAGGGCTTTGATATCCACACTGCTGCTTTGACGGTCGATTTCAATCAGGAAAACGGCAACGTGTTCGGTGCTATCAGGGCTTTGATTCAGATAAGTCACTTTGGTGACGTCCTGCGCTGAGCGCTCAATCGCCAGCGGAGTGTGTAACATCATGTGAGCCGTAATACCCATACGATTCAATGCCATACCAACTGAATCTACCAGGAATGGCATGTCAGGTTGGATAACTTCGATGATCGAATGGGTAGATTGCCAGCCGTGTTTAGACTGACTAGGATTGAATACTCTGAGGTGAGTCTCCCCTTTCGGGGTTTTGTTTAGTGCATTCCATAAACTGAGAACCGCACCATACAGGTCGCTGTCGTTACGCGCATTGAGGTCGTCTTTCGACATGTGGGCATAAAGGCAGGTCGCGAACTGTTCAACTTGCTTGGCTTGTGAATTAGGGACTTTAGCGTGAATTAAACTGACTACATTTTCAAGTAGTACTGAAGGCATTGCATCTTTCAAGGCCATGTTGCTGTTTCCTTAAGCGTCTATGGCAGCGCTTTTTTTCATTATTTGGATGCTTCGGCTTAACGATCTCAGAAAATTAGTGTGATCCAGATCGTCGCGCGAAGTTTATTACTAAATCCTCTGTATTTCGAGGAAAATTTTAGTGGTACATCCTCTGTAAATCCAGCCACAGCGTAAAGATGCGATAACAGGTGAGCAAAAAATCAAAAAAACAGCGTTTATATTCAAAGACAATGGGGAGTCAAAAACTCCCCATTGTTTGTAACTACTTAGTCTGCCGCCAGAATACTGCTGCCAGCGCTGGCAGGATAATTATGGCGCCCAACATATTTACCACAAACATGAAGGTGAGCAGAATTCCCATGTCCATTTGGAACTTGAGCGCCGAGAAAAACCAAGTGCTCACCCCAATCGCCAACGTCAGGCCAGTGAATATCACCGCACTGCCCCGCTCGACTAATGCCTCATAGTAAGCTTGTTGTACTGGCATACCGTTTGAGAGCTTAGTCGACATAGTCGATAGGATATAAATACCGTAGTCAACACCGATACCTACCCCGAGAGCGATAACGGGTAAGGTACTAACAGCTAAGCCAATATTGAGCTGAGTCATCAGAGCCTGTGCTAGAGTTGATACTACGTAGAGTGGAATAATCACCGCCACGGTCGCCTTAAATGACTTAAAGCTGATAAGGCAAAGCACAAATACCGCGCCATACACATAGATCATCATAGGTAATTGGGCTTCAGCTACCGCTTCGTTGGTCGCAGCCATCACCCCCACAGGGCCTGATGCCAGCTTAAATTGCAGCTTGTCATTGTCCATTTTGGCCGCGACCGCTTTCACCTTAGCGACCACTGTCTCTATGGTTTCCGCTTTATGATCCTGCATAAATAAATACACAGGCATCACCGAACAATCACCATTTAGCAGACCTGAAGTCGTTGGGATCTGACCAATCGCCTGCACTAAACTGGCGGTGGTACGGGGCAGTACTTCCCATCTTGGGTTGCCTTCGTTAAAGCCTGCATTCACTTTTTTTGCCACAGAAGCCAAGCTGACTGTCGATTCAACGCCAGGGGTATTACGTACTAACCATTCAAACTCATCAATTTGCGTCAGCACATCGTGATAAGTACAAGCCTCGGGACTCGCTTCAACGATCACTGTCATCACATCCGTGGTGATAGAGAAGTGATCCGTAATGAAAAAAGTGTCCAAGTTATAGCGTGAATCTTGGTGTAATGCCGGTGCGCCACCCTGCAGATCGCCAATTTTCATCTTGTTAGCTTGTTGCAGACCCGCAAAATACAAGATGACTGTTGCAGCAATCACCACTATTGCGTATTTGGGCGTGGCAAATTTGGCAAGGTAACGCCAAATCGCCTCGGCACGTACTTCATCCGAGGTCGGTTCACCCTGCGGCGCCACTTTAAGTTCGGTATAGGAAATCACTAAGGGCAAGAGGATAAGGTTAGTGAAGATAATTACGCCCACCCCGAGGGATGCTGAAATCGCCAGCTCACGAATAATACCGATATCAATGGATAACAGCGTGATAAAACCGACCGTATCGGAGAGCAGCGCCACACCACCTGGCACCAGTAAGCTGCGAAACGCAGAAGCCGATGCCGCCTTAGTGGTTTGTCCGTCCATCACCCGGCGTCTGACCGCGTTTATCATCTGCACCCCGTGACTCACCCCGATAGCAAAGACGAGGAATGGCACCAAAATTGACATGGGATCTAAGCCAAAACCGATGACCGTCAGTAAACCGAGCTGCCAGATAACCGCCGTTAAGCTACAAACTAATGGCAATAGGGTCAGGATAAGTGACTTTGAAAACAGATAGACCATCACTGCCGTGATCAAAATAGCAATAACAAAGAACAGTAATACACCTTTGGCGCCGTCTGCCACGTCACCCGCCATTTTAGCAAAACCTATGATATGGATTTTCACCTTATCGGTTTCATACTTACCGCGTAATTCCTTCTCTAGCTGAGCGGCAAAGGCAATAGTATCTAAGGGTTTGCCCGTTTGTGGATCAAAGTCCATCAGCTGGGCCGACACCATAGCGGCACTATAATCGTTGGCGATCAAACGCCCCACAATGCCCGCTTTTTCGATGTTATCGCGTACCGTATTTAAGCCTGTTGCAGTGGTCGTAAAATCGGCGGGGATCACAGGACCACCCGCGAAACCATCTTCCACGACTTCGGTAAAACGGGTCGAAGGTGAAAATAAGGATTTCACCTGCGAGCGGTCAACACCGGGAATAAAAAACAGCTGATCGTGAACATTTTTAAGGGTATCGAAAAAGTTAGGGTTAAAAATATTGCCGCTGGTGTCTTCCACCGCCACCATAATGCTATTCGCGCCACCAAAATCTTTTTGATGTTTGAGGTAGGTTTTCATATAGCTATGATTAAGCGGAATATTTTTAATGAATGCCGCATCCATTTTTAATTGGCTGGCTTGGTATCCCAAAAAAAACGTCAGCAAAATAAAAATGCTCACCACCCAAGCACGGTTGCGGAATAAAAATGACTCAAATCCGTTGACCAGTTTTTCTAACATCTTATCGGCCCTGTTATTGTAGTTTTATAATTTATGGCTTCAGTGTGAGTAGCCCTTGGCTACCCGATAACCACACATTCCCTTGGTTATCTTTGGCAATCGAAACTAAGTTCTCCCCCTGGCGACGCGTGACAATACTCGCACTATCATCCTGATTTAGCTGAATAACAACGCCAGCATTCCCCACAAGGTACAGGCTAGTGTCTGAGCTCGCCAAGGCGCCATTGATGGATGATTGCACGGGCATCTCGATCTCATCCCATTGGCCAAGGCTCAAATCTGCCTTAAATACGTGTCCCCTTAGTCCCATCACATAGACCGCATCCTGTAATTGAATCGCATTGAACATAGAGCCGTCATAATCAAACCCAGTTCGGGTGAAGGTTTGGCCCTTATCGGCCGACACCGCCACAAGACCCAGCTCCCCCACCAGTAACAAGCGACCATCCTCAAGCACTATCATCCGATTGAAATGCGGCAATAACGAAGCGCGCTCGGCCAGATAGGCGGCTTGATCGCTGTTTTTTAATTCAGCCAGATAGGATACGTCTTCTTCAGCCAGCAACTCCTCGTGGAATTCTTCTGTCCAGGTCGCGCCGCCATCATGGGTACGATAAAATAACCCGTAAGCCCCTATCGCCATGCCTTCTTGATCATTAAGAAACAACACATCGAGGAACGGCTTTTCAATTTCACTCGACTGCATTTGTAATGACCACGTTTGACCTCCATCTTGGGTATGTAAGATAGTGGCATCGTGGCCTACTGCCCAACCGAGTTTTTCATTTAAAAAGAACACTTTTGTCAGTTGTGCCGAGGTCGGTGTTGGCACTTGTTGCCATTTGTCGTTCAGCACTAACACGTGGCCACGCTCACCCACTGCGACCAGATGCTGGCCCGCATGGGCAATATCTAACACTAAAGAAGACGCCGCTAAGGGCTGGATTTGCGGAAAAGTCTCAGACACCGCAGAAAACGAAGGGGAAGAAAATAAACAACCAACACTAATTGCAGCGGCGCATTGAAGGATGCGAAACGACATACAAACTTCCTTAAACTAATGAGGGGCGCTTAGCGCCCCTTTATACCGTGGCGGATTAACGAATACCTTCACGACGCAGCGCATCTGGGGTGAAATTAGCTTCACTCAGTTTGGCATCGAAGTTATACATACCGCTCTGGTTGTCTAACCCCATGGCTAAATAACGACGGGACTGCAGATCGTGGAATACTTCTAAGGTGTCCCACTGTGTTGGGACTTCGTAGTAGTTCAAGCCATGGGCAACCGCCACACGGTAGAGTTCATCACGGTTGTCATACAGATCGGCAATCGACACTTGCCATGAGTCTTCGTCAAGATACATCACACGCGTTTTATAGATGTGTCGCATACCGTCTTTCAAGGTCGCCTTCACTTCCCATACGCGGTGTTTTTCCCAACGAACAAACTCAGGATTGATATGACCGGGTTTTAAAATCTGGTCATATTTCAGCTTATCTGAGTGCAACTTGTAGTCGTTGTAAGGAATATAGATTTCTTTCTTGCCTACAAGCTCCCAGTTATAACGCACGGGTGAACCGTTAAACATGTCGAAATCGTCCGTAGTACGCAGACCATCGGATACTGTACCCGGTGTATCGAACGCGACGTTTGGCGCTTTACGAACGCGGCGCTGACCCGTGTTATAGGTCCATGCCTGGCGTGGCAGCGCCTCTTGGTCCATGGTTTCTTTAACCAGCAGCGCAGTACCCGCTAAACGGGCTGGCTGAGTCACCACTTGCTTAAAGTAGAACAACGTGTTGCTCGCCTTTAACTGATCAAGGGTGATTTCAGGGCGAGAATATTCGAAACGAATTTCTTCAGCGGTTTCCACTAAGCTGTAGCTGCCATCAGCCGTAGGTGCCGCTTGGCTACGGGAGGTTTCCACATCCACTCCACGGAAGCGCAGGATATGGTTCCAAATAGCTTCTAACCCATTGGCAGGAATGGGGAATGGGATACCAATCGAGGCACCAGAAATACCATTACCCTGCGCAACCAATTCAGCGCGAGTCGCGTTGGCTTTAGTCGCATCGTAGACAAATTGTGGCACTGATGCGCTACGACGCGTTTTGTACACATTCATCTTGTATGTGTCAGGGTAAAGCTCAAACAGTTTCATCTGGCCTGGGGTCAAGAAATCCTTGTATTGGGCTTTGTTCGCATTGGTAATGGTGAATTCAATTTTATCCTCTGGGAAAGGATCGGGGTGATGCATCCCCTTAGTATACCCAGCAACAGGCTTAGTAATACCGCCATCCCAAGCGGGAATAGAGCCATCGGCATTGCCGGCTTTTTCTGCGCCTAATGGCGTTAATTCGTTACCCAATTTAGCGGCGTCGGCTTCAGATACCTTTGCCATAGCTACGGGTGCTACAAGGGCCATCATCACGGCGCTTGCCAATATCGACAGTTTCTTCATTGTTATAATCCTTTAGATCGAATACTTGATATTGAAAGAAATATAATCACGATCTGACATCGCGTTGGTTGTTCCTACTCCGCCAAAGAAGTTGTTGTAGGATAAGTCTGCGCCCCAACGGTTTTGGTATTCAAAATTAACACCCATGGCAACTGACTTACGTCCTTCGGTAAAGAGGAACATAGGATCCGGCGTAATACCGTCAACATCGTGTGAGAAAATCAACCGTGGCGACATGTTCACGCCCGCAAACAAGTTGTTAAAATCCGCTTTGGCCACCAGACGGTATCCCCACGCGAAATCCGTTGGGAATGGATTGGTTTCTGGACCATTGTGCAACGCTTGGATGATGCCAGGCATATCTGGATTACCGCCAGAACGTGCGGTACCTGGGCCATTGAGGCGCAGTTCATCAAAACCAGGCATATCGTGGATCCATACCCCACCGACTTCAGCCAACATCGTCAGGTTATCCAATCCCAAGGTAGGGCCGAATAAATGGGTGAAGGTGACTTGCGCCTGGGTAGTATCGAGGCGGATAAAACCGTCAACGGTTTCGCCAGGCTTTACGCCATCAATTTGTGAAATACCATCAAAATCAGGGCGAATACCCGCGTTGGCTAACTGCTGTGGCATACCCGCAAACAGCAGTTCTACGTCATCGATTTGCAATGGTTCATCTTGACGGTGAGCAATTTCGGCGCCGACAGAGGTATCACCCAGTGAAGTGTTAAAACTGAAGCCATAGAGTTTAATATCTTCAGGATAAACAATTTGCGCCTTAGAGAAGCTCTTTAAGCTGAGCAGCAATTCACGGTTAATATCACCCGCGTTTTGGCCGAGTACCGCAAGGTCCGACAACAGTGCACCGGTGCTAAAGTCTGCGGCTGTACCGCTTATCAACGGACGGCGGCTGTGATAGTTCATAAAGTAGAAACCAAACTCGGTATCGCCTAACTCAGGGGCGTAATAACCTAGCTTGATACCATATTGGCCATCATTGCTTGGTGCCTGCTCATCTTGCACTAAGGTCACTTTAGTTGGATAAGCCAGTGCCATGGCGACCAGTTGCTGCGTTGGAATAGTTTGACCACTGGCGATCATGCCAGCAAGCTTCTGATATTCCTGCGTCAAGAAGTCTAAATTAATGTCAGGGTTGGCGTTAAAGCCTAATTGCGCATTCTGGTTATAACCACCGTAACCGGCGAAATCGTTGGTCGCAAAAATGGAGCCGGGAGTTGGGATCCAAACAGGTTCCCAATCATATTGATAGAAACCTTCTACCGATAAGTTTTCAGTGATCCCCAATGAGGCCCACACCATACCCTGAGGACGGAAGGCTTCTTTGAGTTCTGCACCAGGTGCGTTCAGAATGTTCAAATCGACGGGGTTGATTTCACCAATACCGTGGGCGATCAGCGTACTTTCCCCCCAAGAAACGACTTGATTACCAACACGGATAGAAAGCGGATTAGCACCATCGTTTAAATCAAAATTGGCGTATACGAAGGCATCCAACAGGCGGATGTCCTTACATTGCACTTCAGAAGCCTTATTGTCGCGGCAAGGATCGTATTCTTTCCCAGTTAGCGGGTCATTGTAGTCGTAGTTACCATCGTTTAGCTTACGATCGTAAAAATACATGCCACGAACGAACAGGCCATAGTTCTCATACTTTAGGGATAACTCGTGCAAACCTTTAACGATTTCGGATGTAGTATCACCTTGAGAATAAAGCAAATTACTTAAATCGTTGTTGCTAGAATAAGAACCTGGTTGCGCCCAAATCTCAGCAGAAGTATATTTGGTATTGCCAAATGCAGTGTAATTTGACCAATCAAATTGTGGCTGGTTTACCTTACCAATTTGTCCATCCCAATCGCGCTCACCCACACGCCAACTGGCACCAGCAGTCCAAGTCGAGTCAAAAGTCCCTTCTATCTCCCCCCAATCGAACGCAACCGCATTAGCATTCGACACCATCAATAAACTCAATGCCGACGCCACCCCCAAAGCAAGCGCCGACTTGTTAAAACTTTTTTTAACAATTTTCATTTTAGCTCTCCGTACCCTGCTGGATTCTTTGTTCTTGGAATTACAACCAACATCTTGTTAGCTCACAGGTAACATCATTGTTACAGCAATTAATCCCCATGAGCAAGGCACAGTTAGAGAAAATTTTCCAAAGAATTAAGCACGTAGACACATTTATGTCATCCGGTACGGGAATAGGATTTAAATTAGAAAAGCAGAAGATTGAAAAACGAAAGAAAAACCTGATAAAAAACTTTATATTTCATTAACATAATTACAAAGAAAATATCATATTTTCAAAATTGTAATTAGTCGACCGTTTAAAGTAATTACTCTAAGTGAAAATCAACAATTTATTGCGACAATTGCTCTAACGACACAAATTGCCCTTTATCATCGAGCACCAATTTAAACTGTCCATGGATACCGTTATCGGTTAAAAAACGCCTAAAATGTCGGCCATTAATCCAGAGGATCCGCCCCTGCCGTTCACGTACTTCAACCTTATCGGCAAGCCCTTGATAGTAAGGAAGAAACTCTCGATAAGTTAGGTTTAACTTAAAATATAATTCCATATTGATACTCAAAAAACCGGTATACGCGGGACCTAGTAGCTTTCAAGATAAGCAATGCATCGTCGACATGCTCTTCTATTATGTGAGCAAAAAGCAAACCTTAGGGAGTTGAGGTTGTGCAGTTTTGCAAGTGCTGAACGAGATACCGACACGACATACAAGCTAAACATTATAAATTGCCATCCCTTAGGCCTAACTAAACGGCAAAAACTGCACAGCTAAGAAACGCTGCAGCCGTCTTGTATTCCTCCAAGATGATGTATTTTCGAATGGATAGTTTGAATTAGATCCCAAGACATCGAGTCCTAAAGCACCCAACCTCAAGCAGCCTGAAACTCATCGCTTCAAACGACTTGGGAGGATCGGGCAGCAAAGCGCTGCCCTCCTTACAATTATTGCGCTAAGGCTTTAGATACTTTCTCGAATAAATCCTTCGAAAGCCCTGGTAACGCCAGTAATCGCGTTAAACAGGCCTTGATCTTACCCTGACGCGCCTCGTCAAATTTACTGAATTGAATAAGCGGCGTCACCATACGCGCCGCAACCTGTGGGTTAAGCTGGTTTAAGCTGATAAGGCATTCAGTTAAAAACTCATAACCTTTGCCATCGGCGCGGTGGAATTGATAAATATTGCCCGCAGCAAAACTACCAATAAGTGAACGCACACGGTTTGGATTGCTCATGCTAAAGCTCGCGTGTTGTTGTAATTGACGTAGGCTATCGATGACCTCTTCCACATCGTGGGTAGCTTGCAGCATAAACCATTTGTCCATCACCAGTGGCGTATCGCGCCAGCGCGCTTCAAACATAGCCATCAAATGATCGCGGCAAGGTAACGTGCCCACATTCGCGGCACTTAATGCGCCGAGTGAGTCCGTCATATTGTTGGCCTTATCAAACTGCTCAACGACAAAGCTTTCGGCATCGCTGCTGACTCGGCTTAGCCAGTTGAGGCATTGGTTTTTAAGCGCACGCGCCTTAGTGCAATCGAGGTTAACCAGTGAACGATACAGCGCGGTTAACTCGTCTTCACAATAGGCGGCAAGCTCGGTGAGCACAAATTCACGGGCTAAGGCTAATGCATCTAGATCGACTGTATCGGTTTGCTCAATCAAGGCAGAGGCCGATGGAATGGCTAAGATTTCCGCCATCAGCGCCTGATCGAGTTTTTCATCGAGTAAGGCACCTTTGAAACTGTCCTTCACTCTCTCATCTAAAGTCATGGTGTGATGTTGCTGTAAATGCGCCACATTTTGCCAAATCGCTTGGCTCACCAGTGTGACCGACGCCTCCCAACGCGCCACTTCACTCGAGGCAAAGCGCATCAGATGGACGAGTTGATCGATTTCAAAGGAATAGTGCAATTTAACTGGTGCAGAGAAATCCTGTAGTAAGGAGGCAACGGGTTTATGCTGCATACCTTCAAAGCTAAACACTTGCTCTGCCTGAGTAAAATCAAGCACTTGATTTACCAGTGATTGCCCTTTCTCATCTAACACCTCTAGGCTAAAGGGAATATGCAAAGGTGAAGCACAGCCAGCTAAGGTTTGCTTGAGTGTTAACTGGTAAGTCCCTGTGTCGACATCAAAACTGTCACTTGCGGTCACAATTGGCGTGCCTGCTTGGCTATACCAGAGGCGGAATTGGGTTAAATCGATGCCGCTGGCATCTTGCATTGCCGCGACAAAATCATCGCAAGTCACGGCTTGCCCATCGTGACGCTTAAAATATAACTTCATCCCTGCTTGGAAATGCTCTTCACCTAACAATGTGTGCATCATGCGAATGACTTCGGCGCCCTTGTTATACACAGTGACGGTATAAAAGTTATTCATCTCAATAACAGACTCGGGACGAATTGGGTGCGCCATCGGGCCTGAGTCTTCAGCAAACTGCTGGTTTTTGATGACTTTAATGGCGTGAATTCGATTCACGGCGCGCGAGCCTAAATCCGAGCTAAATTCCTGATCGCGGAACACGGTTAAGCCTTCCTTGAGGCTTAATTGGAACCAGTCACGGCAAGTCACGCGGTTACCCGTCCAGTTGTGGAAATACTCATGGCCGACCACAGACTCAATTCCGTGGTAATCCTCGTCGGTCGCGGTCAAAGTATCGGCCAACACATACTTGGTATTGAAGATGTTTAAACCTTTGTTTTCCATCGCGCCCATATTGAAAAAGTCGACGGCGACAATCATGTAAATATCTAAGTCGTACTCAAGGCCAAAACGGGATTCATCCCAGGCCATAGACTTTTTCAGAGAGGCCATCGCATGGTGCGCTTTATGTAAATTGCCTTTATCGACAAACACCTGCAGTACTACTTTGCGATGGCTGCGGGTGATGAATTCATCCTCCAACAGATCAAAATCGCCGGCGACTAAGGCAAACAGATAGGCGGGTTTTGGGAAGGGATCTTGCCAGCGCACATAATGGCGCCCCCCATCGAGTTCCCCTTTTTCAATCAAGTTACCGTTGCTTAAGAGAAATGGAAACGCCAGCTTGTCGGCTTCAATACGCACAGTGTATTTGGCTAACACATCGGGGCGGTCGAGGAAGTAAGTGATACGTCTAAAGCCTTCGGCTTCGCACTGAGTACAATAGGCACCGTCAGACATATACAGCCCTTCGAGGCTTGAGTTGGCTTCAGGATCAAGCTGAGTGATGATGGTCAACTCAAATTCATTCAGGGTTGTCTCGATTGACAACTGCCCTTCACTTGCGTGGTACGTCACCGCCTGTCCATCAATGGCCACACTCACTAAGGTCAAACTTTCTCCATCGAGCACTAAGGGATTGGTGTGAGATGAAGTGCGTTTGACTTTGCTAACGGCTTTAACCAGAGTGTTTTTACCATCGAGATTAAAATCTAAATCTATGGTTTCAATCGTGAATTGGGGAGCTTGATAATCTTTAAGGTATTTTGCTTGAGCTTGTGTCATGTCGTTCCCTTTAACACTGTTCTAAATAAGAAAAACGCGCCATAAGCGCGTTTTAAGATAAGGTAAACAAGCGCGATAACCGCCTATTTAGTGCCAGCGTTAGCCAGCTTTTTTGCATCTGCCATATCTAAAGTGATATAAGCCGTTTCGTCTAAGAAAGCATCTGGTGCTTCAACATCATCTTTGTCTTTGATGTCTTCCATCGATTTAACCGCAACTAAACCATGGGCGACGCGACGCTCGTTAGTTCTATCGAGCACTTTCTTCTCATCAGATTCACGTGAGGCAATACGCTCACTCTCAACTAAGGAGACAGTTTTCTCTTTATGATGCTTTTTAAAGTCAGCAATATCTTGATTGATATAGTTAAATTCAACATCGTCCTGAATACGGGCAAGGTGTTTCTTCTCTAAACTCGCCACCAATTCTGGGGTGATGTCGTTTAGCGTGCCATATTGCGCCATCGGCACTTTGTCCCAAGGTAAAGCGTTCTTCTCTTCGGCTTCACCATATTCACCGGGCTCTAACGCACTTGGGTAAGCAATGTTGGGCGTAACGCCTTTAAGCTGAGTGCTTCCACCGTTAATACGGTAAAACTTCTGGATTGTGTACTGCACATGGCCAATCGGCTTCTCGTACATATCGTAAATACGACCTAGGCTCTTATGCTGCTGCACTGTGCCTTTACCAAAGCTAGACTCACCAACAATCAAGGCACGATCATAGTCTTGCAATGCTGCGGCAAAAATCTCGGAGGCAGAGGCACTGTAACGATCGACCATCACAGTCAACGGACCCGCATAGGTGGTCTTGCCATCGTTATCACGGTGGGCAGATACCCGGCCATCGGCGTCACGTACTTGCACCACAGGGCCCATATCGATAAAGAGACCGGTCAGTAACACAGCTTCGGTTAAGGCTCCGCCACCGTTACCACGTAAATCGATGACCACGCCTTCAACCTTGGCTTCATTTAACTTCACCAATTCTTTTTCGACGTCCTGGGATAAATTCATATAGAAACCAGGAATTTGGATCACACCCACTTTACGGTTGGCGTATTCACCATCTTTCGGCTCGATGATCTTTGAGGTCGCAGCACGGTCTTCTAAACGGATTTTGTCGCGTACTAAGGTCAAATTAAACGGTTTGGCATTGGAGCCGCCTTTCTTCGGCAAAATCTGTAATACGACTTTACTGCCCTTGGGGCCTTTAATTAGGTCGACTACATCGTCTAATCGCCAGCCAATTACATCGACAATCTCACCACCTTCTTGGCCGACACCGACGATCTTATCTTCCGGCGACAGTTTTTCACTGCTGGCCGCAGGACCGCCTGCAATCAAACTCTTGATGACGGTATAATCATCTTCGAGCTGTAACTGGGCACCGATCCCCTCGAGGCTTAAGTTCATTTCCATTTGGAAACGCTCAGCATTACGAGGAGATAAATAGCTAGTGTGAGGCTCGATGCTACGGGAAAACGCATTCATCACTGCTTGGAACACATCTTCGCTATTGGTCTGGGTCAAACGCTTAATGGCGTTGTTATAACGCTTTTGTAGAATATCGACGATCTCAGGCCATTTTTTGCCCGTGAGTTTCAGATTCAGCGCATCGTATTTAACACGTTGACGCCACAACTCATTGATATCAGCCTGATCTTTTGGCCATGCCGCATCTTCTCTATCATACTCATAGGCATCACCTGGTACGGTGAAATCCATCTCTTTATCGAGTAAAGAAAGCGCGTAAACAAAACCTTCATAGCGACGCTTTTGTACCAGATCAAACATCTTGTAGGCAGGTTCTAGATCGCCCGAACTCAACATATCATCGAATTGATTGGTATAAGGCTTAAAACTGTCAACATCGGCTTGTGTCAGCACATTACGACGGTAGTCCAGTTGCTGCAGGTAGCGGTCAAAAATCTGCGCAGAAAACGCATCATCTAATGCAAATCTATGATAGTGGGAACGAGTGTATAAATCAGTCACTCGCTTACTCGCCACTTTATGCTGCGCTTCCTGCTTGAGAGTGGGTAACTCGCTGATTTGAATCGTAGGGGGGACAGCCCAAGCCGAGAATCCGACAAAAACAGCGGCAATGGATGTAGCCAAAGTGAGTTTTCGCATCAACAAGTTACTCCGTTTGATTAAATGATTACAGCAGGATATGTTCCGCTTTCACTTTTACCGTTAAGCCGCTATCTAGCTGAACATGAATGTCCTCTTTGTTAATGTCGGTGATTACGCCGGCTACTGGCGTCATCCCTAACTTAACATTAACACGCTGCTTCTTCGCTAAATCAGTCAATTGCGCTTGAACTAAATTAACAGCAGGCTCTGCCTTAGGTGCTGCTTTCGCTGGGCGCTCGGTCTTACGCGCTGGCACGGCAACTTTCTTCGGGGCTTTCTTCGCAGGAGCTTTGCCTGCAGGAGCCGCTTTTGGCGCTTGAGCTGCACGCTTAGCTTTCGCTTTATCTTGGCTTTCTTTCAACATGGCTTGAGCATGATCGATATGCTCTTGCTCTAATTCACCACATGGTTGACCATCAAGATCCACACGCTGTGCACCGGCTTTTACCGACTTCAGGTAACGCCAGCTGCTGGTGTAACGTCTTAAGGCTACTCGCAGTTGAGTTTTACTGACTTTAGAATCATCAGCCAACCTTTCAGCCAAATCTTGAAACAATCCGATTTTTAATGGCTTAGTTTCACCTTCAGCAATAAAGCACAAAGGAAATGTTTCATACAAATACGCCAAAATTGCGTTGGTGTCGGTCAACTTA
This sequence comes from Shewanella sp., assembly GCF_047975355.1. Classification (GTDB taxonomy): domain Bacteria; phylum Pseudomonadota; class Gammaproteobacteria; order Enterobacterales; family Shewanellaceae; genus Shewanella. The sequence goes on from NZ_JBKEDJ010000064.1 coordinate 55,370, forward strand.
TCTGTTGATTCCATCATTACTTCCACAGTTAAAAAGGGACATCGAATTCGAGGTGATAAAAATCAGCTTCTTACGAGTCGTTTATCTTGGTTAAGCTCACATATGAGCCAAAGTACAAATTAGCATTCTCGCCGAGTTAACTAAAGTTAAAAAATATCAGTTAACAATTTTTCACGGCTGAACCTATCAGGCTTATTTAGGCTGCGCTCGAAATAAGCCTTATCAGTGCATGCGCTATTATAAGGCGCACGCCACCGATTGCGACTATGAATTATGCGTTATTGTACGCAAATTAAGCAAATAGGCAGTTTTCGAAGCTTTTTACCAATAATTCCAAGCCCTTTTGGTCTTCTTCGTCGAAGCGATCAAAAATAGGACTATCGATATCCAGCACCGCCACGACCTTACCATCGGCGCGGACTGGGATAACAATTTCAGAATTACTGGCCGAATCGCAGGCAATGTGGCCATCAAATTGATGTACATCGGCGACCCGCTGAGTCTGATTGGTCTGCGCGGCCGTACCACACACGCCCTTCCCCATTGGAATGCGGGTACAAGCCACTTTACCTTGGAAAGGACCAAGCACAAGCTGTTCGCCACGCATCACGTAAAACCCCACCCAGTTCAGCTCGGTCAGGTTATCGTTTAGCAAAGCAGAAAAATTAGCCATAGCAGCCACTAAATCATCCTCGCCCTCAAGTAAGGCCAGCGCTTGACGATTCAGTGACTCATAAAATTGCGGTTTCATAGACTTCCTAAAATGTTATTACGCAGCGTCATCCTTCTTAGGCGCTTTCTTCGCTGCATTTTGTTTTGATGGCGTACTATTAACTTGAACCACGCCTTTAAGCAAGTTTGTCAGCTCATCTTTATTGTTAGCAAAATAGAATGCGAGCTGTTCGCTCACGGTTTCATCAATTCCGAGCTGCGCTTTTTGAATAAATGGAATGAGGTTGTCGGCGATGTCGAGCATCTTATCGTAGGCATCAGCCTCCTTTTTCGATGTGAATGTCATCTTTTCCACCCCTTCTCTTACCACGACAAACTGTGTAATAACTGCCATGACTGCCCTCGCACTGTTTTTATATACAGTAATCAGAATGACATAAAGTGAACTAGTGATGCAAGTGTTCTGATTATTCTGGTATTATGGGTTCGCTTTTCGTTGTCGAGATGGGTCAAGCAATGTGCTATCTCACCCTATAATTTGGTTTTATTGCGGATTATTTGCTCTCTCTATGGCTTTGGGGCTAATTTAATATCTTTATATGCATGAAAATACAGTAGAAAACTCTGTAATCCTCTGTCGTTCCTGCGACTTGGCCATTCGAAAGCGCGCCCTTCCTACGGGTGTTAGGGCCTTATGCCCGCGCTGCAGTACCGCACTTTATGACACTCCATACTGCTCAGTAAACGGCATGTTGGCGCTGTGCATTACTGCGATGGTGTTCTATTTCCCCGCTAATTTCTTCCCTGTACTCGAAATTCACTTTTTAGGTAGCATTCGCACCACTACAGTGTTTCAGGGTGCCTTTGCGGTGTTCGACCAAGGTTATTGGGTCGTTGGATTAGCCGTGCTCGCGGCCGCCGTAATCGGCCCAGGTTTATTGATCCTGTCAATTCTTAGCCAAATCTTAATTATTAAATGGGGGCTTGGAAGTCCATTTTGGCGCCACAGTCTCAAACAGTTATTAAAGCTCCAAGGGCTGTTATCCCAGCTGACTATGCTTGAGATTTATGTGATTAGCTTTCTGGTTTCCTCATTTCAATTATCTGACTTTTCGGATATTTACTTCGGTATGGGTACCTTTTGCTTTACCATGCTGTTTTTAGTCACCCTGTTCCTGCAGCGTGAATACGATATTGAGCATATGTGGAGTCTTCTAATGCAGGAGCGTCACTAAGATGAAGCAACAGGGCAAAGATTTAGGCCTGTGCCTGTGCCGGGTTTGCAGGCAGCTCAATAGCAGCGAAAATAGCCACTGCAGTCGCTGCGAAGCCGAACTACAAGTTCGTGACCACAGCAGTTTGCAAAAAAGTTGGGCGCTGCTCATCACCGCCGCCATCTTGTTGGTTCCAGCCAACCTCTATCCTATTACAATGCTCACCAATCAGGGGCAAGTGCGCCACGATACTATCTTCTCTGGGATTATCCATTTAGTGCATTCGGACATGTTACCCATTGCTATTATCGTGTTTATTGCCAGTATTTTAGTACCTTGGGTGAAGATAATCGGCCTAGCCACTTACCTATGCGCCATCAGCTTTAATCTGCCAGTTTCAAAAAAGAAACTCATGGTGGGATTTCATATTATCGAGTGGATCGGCCGTTGGTCGATGCTCGATTTGTTTGTAATTTCCATAACGGTTGCTCTTGTCAATATGGGTCAACTACTCGATGCAAAGCCTGCACCCGCGGCCACGGCGTTTGCATTGGTGATTTTACTGACACAACTTGCCGCAAAAGTTTTAGACACTCGTTTACTCTGGGATCGATTGGAACCTCAAGATGACACAAATTGAATCGCCAAAAGTTGTGAAGAAAAAACTCTTTTCGCCGATTTGGCTACTCCCAATTGTGGCGCTCGCACTCGGCGCTTGGCTGGGTATTAAGAGCATTAAAGAATCGGGCATTGAAATTCAGATCCACTTCCCCAGCGCCACGGGGATCGATGTGGGTAAAACCTTAGTCAAATACCAAGGCCTTACCGTCGGTAAGGTGAAAGACATAGGTATCGATGAGGATCTTAAGGGCGTAAACGTAAAAGTCATGATGGACTATCGCGCTAAGCCTTTCTTAAATAAAGAGACCCTCTTTTGGTTAGTGACCCCAAAAGCCAGTATCACAGGAGTTGAAGGCCTAGATGCGCTGTTTTCGGGTAACTATATTGCTATCCAGCCGGGTAAAGGCAATGCCGCCACCTTCTTTGAGGCAGAACGTCAACCACCACCAATGCAAATTGGCTCCGAAGGGGTAATGATTGAACTGACGGCCGATAAACTCGGCTCGTTGGACGTTGGCTCACCGGTGTTCTTTCGTCAGATCCCCGTCGGCAGCGTGGTCAGCTACCGTTTAGATGGCAACGCCAGAGTGATTATCAGCGCCTTTATTCAAGAGCAATATGCGCGTTTAGTGAAGAAAAACTCTCACTTTTGGAACGTTTCCGGCGTTAAAGTCGACGCCAGTTTAGCGGGCATTAAAGTCAACACAGAGAGCCTTGCTTCTATCTTGGCGGGCGGTGTGAGTTTCAGTTCCGACGATAAAGCGCCTGCGGCCCAAAATGGCGACAGTTTTGCCCTCTATGATTCCGAAACCAGCGCCCTTGGCGGGGTTGAAGTCAGCCTGACCATGAGCGACGGCAGCGCTATCGATAAAGGTACTCGCATTGTGTATCGCGGTATCACCATTGGTACTCTACAAAGCAAACAACTCACAGCGACAGGCGTGACCGCGGTGGCAAAATTTGAGCCTGAATACGCAAATCTGTTAACCAGCGACGGATTGTTTTGGCTTGAAGGCGCGGATATTTCACTCTCAGGTATCAAAAATCCCGAGCGTTTACTCACCGGCAGCGTGATTAACTTTTTACCTGGTACCAACGCCAATACGGCGCTGCCAAGCAGTTTTGCCCTGCAAGAATCCGCGCCCGATCTATTGAAGGCCAAGAAGCGCCAGCTCACCATCACCTCAACTGAAAATATGGGCCTCACTGCGGGCGCCGAAGTGCGTTACAAGCAGCTGCCTATCGGTCAGGTGCTGGCGGTTAAATTAACCAAAGATCTGTCGGCCGTTGAATATCAACTCGAGCTGCAACCTGAGTTTGCCAGCTTAGTTCGCAGTGATAGCTATTTTATCCCAGAGTCGGCGCTGAGCATCGATGCCTCACTCGATGGGGTGTCGGTGAAAACCCGTGATATGGCTACCCTCACCAAAGGGGCTGTAAGTCTTATCCCAGGAAGCAGCGACACACCGCTTGCGGCGAATACTCGCCTGTCACTCTTTAGCTCGATAGATGAAGCAAAACAATTCTTTGCTCGGCAGCAACGTCTTTACTTTACTCTCAGCAGTGTCGATGGCGCCGATGTTAGCCAAGGCTCACCGATTTACTATAAAAAAATGCAAATCGGTAGCGTGGAATCGGTCAACTGGCAGAGTAAAACCGAAGATTTTGCCATTAAAATCGCTATCGATAAGCAGTTCCAACCCTTAGTGCAAAAACCTAAAGTGTTTTGGCGCAATAGTGCCGTGGATGTTAGCGCCAGCCTCGCGGGCATTGATGTCGCTGTCGCTCCACTACAGGGCGCGTTAAAAGGTAGCATCAGCTTAGGTTTGTTAGAAAATCCACTCGCGGAGCCTAGTGCAGCACTTAAACTATACGAAAGCAAACAGCTCGCCTTAGCGCAGGCTCAAGCAATCAAACTCACCTTACCCGCTTCAGCAAAATTGGCAGCAAAAGCCGCGATTCGTTATCAAGGCCATCAAGTGGGCGAAGTGACGCAAGTTAAGCTCAATGCCGACTTAACAACCCTCACGGCCACCGCCTACCTCTATGGTGAATATACCGATCATTTCAGCCGCAGTGATACTGAGTACCATATGGTTGACGCGCAAATCTCCTTAGCGGGCATTAAAGCACCAGAAACCTTAATCACAGGGCCTTATATCGGCGTGTTACCGGGTAAGAGCAACCAAAAAGCCACCCACTTCCAAGCCAAATTGGTTGAGAGCAGCTATGCCAACGTGGCCGAAGATGCGCTTAAGTTTACCTTAGAGGATAGCAACCTTGGCTCGATGAAAGTCGGCACGCCTATCTTCTTCCGTGGCATAAAAATCGGCCAAATCGATGGTTACAGCCTGTCGTCTCAAGGCAACAGTGTGCTAATGCAAGCGCATATTGAGCCGCAGTACAGTTACTTAGTGAATCAGAGCAGTCAGTTCTGGGACGCTTCAGGCATTAAAGTCGATGTGGGGATTTTCTCTGGGGCGCAAATTGAAGCCGGCTCGCTCGAAACCCTATTGGCAGGCGGCATTAATGTCGCCACCAAGGAAACGACGCAAACAAACAATCGCTTAAGCCAAGGTGCTGTGATTAAGTTGCAACATAAAGCACAGAGCGAATGGCAGGAATGGGCTCCGGCCCAATAAAATTAAGCCTTATGTAGTTTGGCCAGCTTGATAATAAGCCTAGCGAATTCGATGTCACTTAAAAATCAGGCGCATTAGATAAACTCTAATGCGCCTGATTTTTATCAGCTAAAGCGACGGTGTTTACCATCGCTATCAATCAGCATTTCGCTTCACATCCTTAGCCATAGAACCAATAACAGACCGCAATCGCGGCGCAGATCCCTGCAAAATCGGCCGTTAAGCCACAGGCAAGTGCATGGCGACCGTGACGGATCCCAACAGACCCAAAATAGACTGCCATCACATAGAAGGTCGTTTCAGTGCTCCCCTGAAAAATCGCTGCCAAGCGCCCCGCAAAGGAGTCCACACCGTGATGCGCCATGGTTTCGAGCATCATGGCCCGCGCACCTGAGCCACTAAAAGGTTTCATCAACGCGGTTGGCATAGCATCGACAAAGCGGGTATCAAACCCGAAAAGGCTCACCCCACTGGCAATCAGTTGCAACAAATAATCCAAAGCGCCTGAAGCTCTGAGTAAACCAATGGCCAGCAGCATGGCTAGAAGATACGGGATCAATTGAATCGATTGGTTAAACCCCGCCTTGGCGCCTTCGATAAACTCATCATAAATCGCCACTTTTCTCACGCCAGCCACCAGCACAAAACTGAAAACTAACAGTAGTAATACCCCGTTGCCCAAGGCTGTCGACACTGTGCCAATCGCGTCTGCCGTTAAGGTCATCAAATAAAAACCACTGGCAACTAATGCTGACAGGAGCACAGCGCCATATCCGAGAACCACGGCATTGAGCAGTGAAAGCCGTTGCACAACAGCGACGATCAAAAGCCCCGCTAAGGTTGAGGCAGACGTAGCGAGCAGAATTGGTAAAAAAATGTCCGCAGGTGCAGCGGCGCCCTGCTGGGCACGGTACAGAAACACAGTGACAGGGACTAGGGTCACCGAGGAGGTATTGAGCACTAAAAATAGAATTTGCGCATTGGTCGCAACGGTTTTTACTGGATTTAAACTCTGTAAATCCTGCATCGCCTTTAAGCCCAAGGGCGTGGCGGCATTATCCAGCCCAAACACGTTGGCAGTTAGGTTCATCGTCATACTGCCAAAGGCAGGGTGTCCCTTGGGTACTTCGGGCATCAAGCGGCGCAGCAGCGGCTCAAACACAAAGGCAATTGCCCCGACAACCCCCGCTTTTTCTCCTACTCGCATTAATCCCATCCATAGGGATAATACGCCCACTAAACCTAAGGCGATTTCTGCGGCGAGTTTAGCGCTGGTAAACAAGGCCTCAACTGCGTTGGCAAGCACCTCGATATGCCCATTAAAAAGCTGTACCGCCATCGCCAGCAGCGATGTGAGGAAAAACACTAACCACACCCGATTTAGCACTCTGCCGCTTCCTTATTTTTATCCATGCTTTGTCTTTATGTTGCTTTGATAACTGGTTTTTGATGGTAAAAGCCAAGGGAGAAAATCCCAGCCCAGTAAGGGATTATGATATACTTGCCGCAGTTGATACACTGCCTAATCCCGTTATGGTTCAATTAAATCAAAATTTTATCAATACTATTGCCCAAGAACTGCCCACCCATCTCTCAATGGATGATTTTATCGCGGCCTGTTCGAGACCACTACGTCGCTCAATTCGCGTCAACACCTTAAAGATCAGCAGTGAAGACTTTAAGCGTTTGATGCAACCTAAAGGGTGGATCTTTGAACCCATTCCTTGGTGTGCTGATGGTTTCTGGATAAGCTACGATGAAGAAGAACAGCTCGGCAACGCCCTAGAGCATATTCAGGGGTTGTTCTATATCCAAGAAGCCAGCTCCATGCTGCCCCCTACAGCACTATTTACCCCAAATGCGGATTGGCAATGTGTATTAGATTTAGCCTCGGCGCCCGGTTCTAAAACCACTCAAATGGCGGCGTTAATGAATAATCAAGGCTTATTAGTCGCCAATGAATATTCCGCTAGCCGCGTCAAAGTGCTCCATGCCAACGTGCTGCGCATGGGCGCAAGTCACTGCGCCCTAACCCACTTCGATGGACGAGTATTTGGCGAGTATCTGTATGAAAGTTTTGATGCGGTATTAATTGATGCCCCTTGCGGTGGTGAAGGCACAGTTCGTAAAGATGCGGACGCGTTAAAATCTTGGTCCCTCGATGAAGTGATCGAAATTAGCGAAACCCAAAAGGCGTTAATCGAATCCGCATTTTTAGCCTTAAAACCGGGCGGCAGTTTGGTGTATTCCACTTGCACCCTCAATCGGCACGAAAACCAAGGCGTGTGCGAATATTTACAGCTAACCTATGGCGATGCGGTGCAATTTGAGTCCTTAAGCCAATTGTTTGATGGCGCTGAAAAAGCCACTACGCCAGAAGGCTTTTTGCACGTTTGGCCGCAAATTTACGACAGTGAAGGCTTTTTTGTCGCTAAGTTGACTAAAACCCGCTCCGTGCCCCGCCTGCAACCTGAGCCTAAATTACAAAAGAATTTCCCCTTTACGGAGGCGAGTGCCAAACAAGCCAAAGCCATTCAAGCCTATTTTGCCGATGATCTGGGTATCGAACTGCCCGATGATCTCATTATGGTGCGTGACGATGAGTTTTGGCTCTTCCCCCATGAATTTAGATACTTTATTGGCAAAATGCGCTTTCAGCGGATTGGGGTGAAGCTTGCCGACCACAGTAAACATGGCTTTAAAGTCCGCCATGAGGCGATTATTGCGCTTGCGGGTAAAGCGCTTAAAGCCGGGGCACAAAATAGCGCTAAAGTCGTCGACATTAGCGATGAGCAGGCGAAAGAGTATTTGATGGGACGAGATATTCCCCTCGATACGGCGGGCAAAGCTCAAGGCGAAGTGATTGTCTGTTATGGCGGTGCGCCTTTAGGCATGGCTAAACATTTAGGCTATAAATTAAAAAACAGCCTGCCCAGAGACTTAGTAAAAGATAAAGTCCTATTGCTACCACCACAGGCATAATGGTTATAAATCGGCGATTTTTTAGCGAGAAATAACCTAAAAAACGGGGCGGAGAAAGTGTCACTCACATTAAACTCAACTACACTGAGTCTATTGTAAAGCGCACTGCATGGCGCTTTCATCTGTAGCGCACGGCTCTTCAACGAGCCATTCCCCTAGGCCCAAACAGTTGGAATCGTTTTGGGCCTTTTTTTATGGGCTGACGCCTAATCAAATTAAGCTATTAAGTGTTAGCTTTATGGAGCAAGCTTTACCGACTGCCACTTTACTCACAAGGCGCAAGCAAGAGTTACACCTCTTATCGGCCTATTAAACGGGCCGCATCCTTAAACAAGTTAAAGAAGTTCTCACTGGTGTACTCGGCAAGCTCCTCGTAACGCTCTCCGCGCAGCTCTGCCACAAATTCAGCCACATCACGCACATAGGCGGGTTGATTCTCCTGTCCACGGTGTGGAATAGGCGCAAGATAAGGCGAATCGGTTTCCACCAATAAACGCTCTTTCGGCACTTTGCGGATCACGGTTCTTAACTCTCCGGCATTTTTAAAGGTCACAATGCCGGAGACGGAAATATAAAAACCTAAGTCAATCGCCGCCTTGGACATTTACGAGTTTTCCGTGAATCAATGCTACACGCCACCGACTTTGTCCGCCTGCCCCGCTTTGAGCATGTTGATGGTGTCTTCGCTGGCATCACGGGTATGCACAATCAGTGGCTTATTGACTTCAAGGGCTAAGGCAATTTGTTGCTCAAAACATTGTTGTTGCAGGGCTTTGGTCTCATCGGCATAAAAATAATCTAAGCCGGTTTCACCAATGGCCACCACTTTCGGATCCATCGCAAAACGGCGAATTTGCTCAACATCGAGGCCGTCTTTCACATCCAGCGGATGCACTCCCGAAGATAAAAACACCTGCTCGAAAGCTGCAACCTTGTCACGCATCGACTCGAATCCCTGTTGGCGCACATTGACACAGAGCATATAGTCGACACCGCGCGCCTTAGCGTTGGCGAGGATGAGTTCTAAGGTTTGTTGATCGGGCGCCGCTTTCAGGCGATCGAGATGGCAATGTGAATCGATAAGCACAGCAATTTCCACACACAGAAACAAAAAAGGAGCACAAGGATACTCAGCGATGGGATCGAGGTCAAATTCCGCTAAGGCTCACTCAGCACTAAATACTCAGTGTAGGCCCTAGCTAAGCACAACAGAAATTACATAGTGCAGGTTAAGTCGCCCGAAGCGAGCTCTCGGGATAAGAGTTTTTCGATATGGTGTTTATGGCTGTCGGGATCTGAAACGATTTTAATCCCAATCCCTGCAGGACGGCCGCCCGATGCCCCTAAGGGATTAATCCAAACGACTACCCCACGAAACTCGTTTGAGGTGGTAGCCCCTGGCAAACGATAGGCAATGGTTAAGGTCTCGCCGAGGTAGTGAGCTTCCCCCGTGGCGACAAACAGCCCTGCCGGTTTGATAAACGGCATATAGGCGCGGTACAGCTGATGTAAGGTATCAAAATTTACGACAAGATCGACCATGGCATGTTACTTATTTGTTATTTCTCTATATTCTAAGACATAACTTTGACACAAGCCCAAATAATTGACAGTCGGCATTGCACTTAAGCTATGACACATTCCCATGATTTTCGCCGCCAAGTTCCCTATTTGCGCTTGAACAAACGCATCTTGGTCGCCGTACTTCAATAAAATTTGTCTCAGGAGTAAGTATAAAACCTTAAGAGCATCAATGATTTGTTGTTCACTTATCGTTAACAAACTAGCACACAGATGGCCTGACGACAAACTTTGCGCCCAATCTTTGCGAAAACCTAACAAAGTTTGATAGCGACTCGGTTGTGTCCCATCTTTTAGCAAACTTTCGGCCAACTTTAATGGGCCGCCGACTACACTCAAGCACCAAGTCACATCTTCTTGGATCTGACACTGCTGAATTAACCAGTTTTTGATCAATATCTTAGACGGCGCCACAAAGGGAAGCCGCTGGCAACGACTGCTGATCGTCGCCATCAAACGCGCGGGCGTATCGGAATGTAATAGCAGTAAAGTGTCTTTGCCCGGCTCTTCAAGCGTCTTAAGTAGCGCATTGGCCGAGGCTGAGTTAAGGCGTTCGCTGTGGTGAATGATGGCAACGCGCCGACCGCTCTGTTGAGCAGTTGAACTCAGGCGAGTACAAAGTTCACGGATTTGATCGACTTTGATTTGATGGCCATCTGCCTCAATTTGATAAAAATCGGGGTGATTACCCGCATCAAATAACTGGCAGGACTTACAAAAACCGCATCCGCCAGTGGGAGTGGGTTGTGAACACATGGCGGCGCGCGCCATAAACACGCTCAGCAGTTCACCGCCATAGGCGGAATCGATACCCACTAGCTGGGCATGGGGGACTTTTTGGGTTTGTAACTGGGTTAAAAACGCCTGTCTTGACGCATCGAGCCAAGGCAGGGTTAAAACATCAAATCCGCTTTGCGCTACCATGCCATCGCCTGTAACACGGCGAGAATATCTTTATGCACTTCAGCCATGGTTTGGCTGGCATCGATGACGACAATCCGCTCATCCTCGCTGGCAAGTTTGAGGTAAGTTGCGCGCGCCCGTTCAAAAAAGTCAATGGCTTGTTGCTCGATCCTATCAAGCTCGCCCCGCTTTGCCGCGCGTTGCAGCCCAAGCTTAGGATCAAGGTCAAGATAGAGGGTTAAATCGGGTTTGAAGCCTTTAAGTGTCGCGTTACTCACGGCTTCGACTAAGGGCATTAAGCCGCGTCCACCGCCTTGGTAAGCCAAGGATGACAAATTATGCCTATCCCCTAACACCCAATTACCTTCTGCCAGCGCAGGTTTGATCACATTGGCGACGAGCTGAGCTCTGGCGGCGTAGATCAATAAACATTCGGACTCATCACACAGAGGATCGCTTGGGTCGGCAATTTTTACTAAGTCACGAATGCGCTCGGCCAGCGGCGTACCGCCTGGCTCGCGTGTGCAGACGGGAGCAAGGCCGGTGTGCTTTTCAATAAAATCGCGAATCAGGGCAATCGCACTCGATTTGCCTGCGCCTTCCAGTCCTTCAACAACGATGAATTTGGCGGATGCTTGGGTCATTTTTTCTTTCTCTGATAAATATCGACGGCACGGTTATGCTCTTCCAAGGTGGTAGAAAACACATGGGTGCCATCGTTGCGCGACACAAAATACAAATAACTGACCTGGGCAGGTTTAGACACCGCCTGCAATGAGGCCTTACTCGGCGCAGCAATCGGCGTTGGCGGTAGCCCGAAAATCCGATAGGTGTTAAAGGGAGTCTCTTCCACGAGATCTTTACGGGTGATATTGCCTTTAAATCTGTCCCCCATGCCGTAAATCACCGTTGGATCGGTTTGCAGCTTCATCCCCAGATTGAGTCGATTGATAAACACACCAGCGATTTGATCGCGCTCGAAGGCTTGGCCAGTTTCTTTCTCAACAATCGAGGCCAAGATCAGCATCTGGTAGGGCGATTTGAGTGGTAAACCGGGCACACGCTCCGCCCATGCTTTGGCAAGCTCCAGCTCCATCATCTTATAACTTTGGGTGAGCAGCGTCTTAGCATCACTATCGGCGGTGTAATGATAAGTATCGGGGAAGAATTTACCTTCGGGCAACGCCGAATCATCGCCCTGCTCCATCAATACCGCACTAAAGACTTCGGGAGACAACTGTAAGTGCGGCGCACTCGCAAGTTGTTGTTCCCACTCGGCAATGGTTTTACCTTCGACTAAGGTCAGGCTGAAGGTTTTCACCTTGCCATTCACTAAATCGTTGAGTAAGTCGGCAATCGACTGCGAAGGAGACATCTCATAAAGACCGGTACGGATCTTCGCCAGCTCTGGGCGCAATCTCAGTAACCATTTGAGTTTCCATTTATCTTGGATAACACCATCGGTTTCTAACTGCTGCGCTAATTGATGCACGCTGGTGCCACGGGCAATGGTTAATTCTTTGGCTTCGGTTAGGACTAAGGGGGTTTGGCTGTAATCAATAATCGTTCGATAGCCCCAATAACCAACCAAACAAGCTAAGGTCAGCAAGGTCAACAAAGTAGAACTTGCGATCAGAATGATTTTTTTCATAGTGAGAGTGAAAGTGTTTGTCTAAGATCTGCTGTCAAAGGAGAAGGAGTAAAAGTGTGCGAGTCAATCGCCAGCACATCCACTACGCCTAAGACGCTGTTAGTGATAAATGCCGAGTCAAACTCCACTAAACGCTCGGCGCCAAACGGCAAACAATCGATATTCATCTGCTGTGCAAGTAAGGCTAACATAACTTGCTCGCGCATCACACCCGCGACACCGCAGCTGTCCAACGATGGGGTAATCACTTGATTGCCTTTGACAAAAAAGATATTCGCCATCGAAGACTCAATCACCTGTCCTGCACAATCCAGCACCAGCCAATCGTCATATCCCTGTGGCAAAGGCTGGGACTTGATCAACACTTGCTCGAGCCGATTTAAATGCTTTATCCCCGCCAATAAGGGTTGATGCCCTAAACGAACCGCTGAGGTTGCAAGCCGAATACCCTGTTGCTGCCACAAGGCATAATGGGGCGGAATAGGATGAACAGAGACGACTTCACTCACCTGCACTTGCTCAGGCGGTGCATAGCCACGGCCACCCACACCTCGCGTGAGCATCAATTTAATACAGTGCTGCGGATACTGTTCGGCGAGAATATCGAGTTGTTGGCTTAGGGCTTGACTCATTTGCCAGTCAAACCCTAGCCGTGCAGCGCCAGCAGTTAAACGCGCTTGATGCTGCTCAAAAAACAAAATGCCATGCGAATCGGTTCGCATCGTGGCAAATAGGCCGTCACCATAGGCTAGCCCTCTGTCCATGGGAGCGATGCTGGCCTGTGAAACCCCATTCACCCAAATCAAAGGTATTAGTCCTGACTGATACGGCTGGCAACCGCATCTTGCTGATCTTTATACTTAGCGTTTTTACGCTTGTTATAAGGACGTGCCACTGGGCCGCTTAAACGTTCAAAGTTTAACGCGCCAATGGTCATCCGTGGACGCAGCGCTAAAGGCAACTTACCACTGTTATAAAACTCGAGCACAATTTTACCCTGCCAACCCGGATCAATCCGGTGCGCAGTGACATGCACCATCAGGCCTAAACGCGCCAGTGAAGAGCGTCCATCGAGCCAACCGACGATATCGGCAGGCAGCGTCACGCTTTCATAGGTCACGGCAAGCGCCAATTCACCGGGATGGAGGAAGAAAGCTTCGCCGTCAGGGATTTCGATGATTTCGCTCATCACCCGGTCGAGCGCTGCCTGTACTTCAACACTCGGACCACTCAGGTCGATAAAAGGCGCGGTATGATCTTTAAAGACGCGAAATTGCCCCCCTAATCGCACATCGACACTCACGCCGGAAATCGCATCGTTGCTCGGGCGAGGTTCAATCACAATAGTGCCGTTATCAAGGGCCTGTTCAATTTCGATATCGGTTAAGCGCATCTTGCCTTTTACTCCCTGAGTTTTAATCGTTATTTTGCCAGTAAATGTTGAATACGAGTCTTCAAAATATCGGTCGCGATACGGTTCTTACCGCCGCGAGGCACGATAATATCAGCGTATTGTTTTGAAGGTTCAATAAATTGCAGGAACATAGGACGAACGGTCTTCTTGTACTGTGAAATCACTGACTCCATAGTACGGCCACGCTCAGCCACATCGCGAGTTAAACGGCGTAGGAAGCAAATGTCCAGCGGCGTATCCATAAACACGCTCGCATCCATCAATTCGCGCAATTTAGGATCTGTTAACAGCAGAATGCCTTCTAAAATGATCACTTTTTTCGGTGTCATTTTCACGGTTTCGGCCATACGCGTATGTTCGGTATAGCTATAGCAAGGAATATCAACAGCTTCGCCAGACTTTAGCAACTGCAAGTGCGTGCATAGCAGCTGATGGTCTAACGCCTTGGGATGGTCGTAGTTGGTTAACACACGCTCATCCATGGATAAATGACTCTGATCGCGGTAGTACGCGTCTTCGTTAATTACCCCAATCTGATCTGTGCCTAAATCGCGGCGAAGTTCGTCAAAAATCGTCTTGGCAATTAAACTCTTGCCCGATGCTGACGCGCCAGCAATTGCAATAATGACACACTGCTGAGAATTCATACCCTTAAACCTTACTCGTCATCTGATACGCTAATAGAAACTGTTTTTTGGCTCTGTTTGAGAGCCAATTCGGCGCCCACTTTACGGGCAATTTCCCGATAAAGTGCCGCCACTTCACTGTCAGGCTCGGCCACAACCGTCGGCGCACCCACATCCATGGCTTCACGGATATTGATGTGCAGCGGTAAGGCGCCTAACAGAGGAACTTGATAACGCTCGGCCATTTTACTGCCACCGTGCGTACCAAATGGGTGTTCTTTATGACCACACTCAGGGCATAAATGGAAACTCATATTCTCAACAATCCCGAGGACGGGGATATTCACTTTCTGGAACATGGTGATGCCTTTCTTGGCATCGGCGAGAGCGATGTCCTGCGGCGTGGTCACAATCACCGCGCCACTCACTGGCACTTTTTGCGACAGGGTTAATTGAATATCACCCGTGCCCGGTGGCATATCGACGACTAAATAGTCTAGCTCTGGCCACTGGGTTTCATTGAGCAGCTGCGCAAGCGCGCCCGCCGCCATAGGACCACGCCATACTGCGGCTTCATCACCACTTAACATAAACCCAATCGATTGGGCGGCAATACCATGGGCACTGGCGGCGCTCATGTGTTTACCATCGAGGGAAACGGGCCTGAAGTTGGGGATCCCAAGCATTAATGGGACGGAAGGACCATAAATATCGGCATCTAAAATACCAACCTGTGCGCCCTCAGCGGCCAGTGCTAAAGCAAGATTGACCGCCGTGGTTGATTTACCCACACCGCCTTTGCCGGACGCGACAGCAATCACTTGCTTCACATTGGCAATCGGTGCGATAGAAGCAATCGCCGAATACATCTTAGGTTGAAAATCGATTTCACACTCAACCTCATCGATGGCATCCAGCACAGCGAGTTTGTTGGTGATTGCCATGACAGTATCACGGTATTGGGTCATGCAAGGGTATGGATAGACTAAGCCAAGCTGCAAACGCTTACCTTCAATCGCCAATTTATTCACGCATCCTGCGCTCACTAACCCCTTCGCTAAGTACGGGTCGATATATGCATCGAGAATGGCCAGAACGGGCCCGAGAAGATCGTCACTTAAACGATAATCAGTTTGAGTTGAAGACAAAAGAATTACCCCCACCAATAAATTTGCCCAAGTGTACCAGATAATGACAAAAACATTAGCGCAGATTTAACCCAATCGACTCAGGTTTTGATGAAAATCATCCTGTAATCGGTTAGTATCTCTACCATTATTTTTGGCCCACCACGATATTTGAGACAAGATGGCAACTTCACAACGTAAAATTCTCGTGACCAGCGCACTTCCCTACGCGAACGGACCGATTCATTTAGGTCACATGCTGGAATACATCCAGACGGATATCTGGTCGCGTTATCAAAAACTTCGTGGACATGAGTGCCACTATATTTGTGCTGACGATGCCCACGGCACCCCGATTATGCTCAAGGCGCAGCAATTAGGCATGGCGCCTGAAGAAATGATCGCTCAAGTCAACAAAGAGCATCAGCAGGATTTCGCCGATTTTAATATCGCCTTCGATAATTATCACAGCACCCATAGTGAAGAAAACCGCGTGCTGGCGAGCGATATTTACTTAAAACTGCGCGCTAATGGCTATATCAAGAGCAAGAGCATTTCGCAATTATTTGACCCTGAAAAGTCGATGTTCCTGCCAGACCGCTTCGTCAAAGGCACCTGTCCTAAGTGTAAGTCACCGGATCAGTACGGCGATAACTGTGATGCCTGCGGCGCAACTTACAGCCCAACTGAGCTGATTAACCCTAAGTCAGCCGTCTCTGGCGCGACGCCTGTGATGAAGGACACTGAGCACTTCTTCTTCGACTTACCCGCCTTCGAAGACATGCTTAAAGAGTGGACTCGCTCGGGGGCACTGCAAACCGAAATGGCCAACAAACTCGACGAATGGTTCGAACAGGGTCTGCAGCAATGGGACATCACCCGCGATGCGCCTTACTTTGGTTTTGAGATCCCAGATGCACCGGGCAAATACTTCTACGTATGGTTAGATGCGCCTATCGGCTATATGGGCTCATTCAAAAACCTCTGTGACAAACGTCCAGAGCTGAGCTTTGACGAATTTTGGGCTAAAGACTCTAAGGCCGAAGTTTACCATTTTATCGGTAAAGACATCGTTTACTTCCACAGCCTGTTCTGGCCTGCGATGCTCCATGGCTCGGGCTACCGTCAACCTAACAGCGTCTACGCCCACGGTTATGTGACAGTAAACGGCGCTAAGATGTCTAAATCTAAGGGTACCTTTATTAAGGCGCGCACCTATTTAGACCACTTAGATCCTGAATACTTACGCTACTACTACGCCGCCAAACTGAGCAGCCGTATCGACGATCTCGATCTGAATTTAGAAGACTTCGTACAACGCGTAAACTCAGACTTAGTGGGTAAGCTGGTTAACCTTGCGTCTCGCACCGCGGGCTTTATCACTAAGCGTTTCGATGGCAAGTTGGCCAAGATTGCCGACACTACGCTCACGGATGCGTTTTTAGCTAAGCAAGAGCAAATCGCCGAGTTCTATGAAACCCGCGAATACGGTAAAGCGATGCGCGAAATCATGGCACTGGCCGATATCGCCAACGGTTTTGTCGCCGACGCAGCGCCTTGGCAGTTAGTGAAGCATGACGATCAACAGGAAGCTGCGCACCAAGTGTGCTCGAATGCTCTGAACCTGTTCCGCATTCTGGTCACTTACTTAAAACCTGTGTTGCCACGTTTAGCCCAGGACGTTGAAGCCTTCTTCCAACAGACCTTAACTTGGGATAGCTTGGGTCAAGATATGGCGGGACACGAAATTGCACCGTTCAAAGCCATGATGCAACGTGTTGAATTAGACAAGGTTAACGCTATGGTGGCCGACTCTAAAGAAAACCTGCAAGCCACGAGCGAGCCAGAAGCACCTAAGGGCCCATTGGCGACTGATCCGATTAGCGACACCATCAACTTTGAAGATTTCGCTAAAATCGATCTGCGTATTGCGCGAATCGTCAAAGCCGAGCATGTGGCCGAAGCCGACAAACTGTTAAAACTGCAATTGGATATCGGCGGCGAGACCCGTCAGGTATTTGCAGGCATTAAATCGGCCTACTCGCCTGAGGATCTCGAAGGTAAGTTGACTGTGATGGTCGCCAACCTTGCGCCACGTAAGATGCGTTTTGGCATGTCAGAAGGCATGGTACTGGCAGCAGGCCCTGGTGGTAGCGATTTGTGGATTTTAGAACCCCACGAAGGCGCACAACCTGGCATGCGTGTGAAGTAAGCTAGACTAAACACGAGTCAAGCTACAGCTAAATCGACATAAGGCCGCATTTAATGCGGCCTTATTTGTTGGTAAAAACATCCCGTTACGCTTTTCTGGAAGTGTAAGTTGATGCGATCTCGACAAGCGACTCACTGTGCGACACTATCGCGCCTGTGGCTAAGTGACTGTGGTTAAGTGACTTTAGCTAAATTTATCTAAATGACTATGGTTAAAATCGCTCTATCTAGTCGGCGATGGATTAGAGGTAACGACTAAACCGTAATAGTTCAGCGTGAATAGACCGCTATCACTAAGTAGTCATGGCTGAGTTGTAATCACTTTTGTAATCGTTAAGCCGCACTGTTTTTAGCGACAACGCATTATGGAATTTTCGAGGAGAAGTTATGGGCAATATCATTGAGCAGTTGTTGTTTTCTGCTTCAATAACCGGTCCCATCTGTTTAATGTTAGCCTTAGGCGTGATGCTTAAACGCACCCAAGTGATTGATGAGCACTTTATTGATGTCGCCTCTAAGCTGGTTTTTAATGTCACTCTGCCCGCGCTGTTGTTTCTCAGCATAATTAGCTCGCACCACGATCTTGCCGGCAGTGCGCCGTTAATCGGTTATGGATTATTAGCCAACTTACTGTTTTTTCTTCTCTCGACCTACGCGACGAAACGATTTTTCCCTGAGCCAAAAGATCAAGGCGTCATCATTCAAGGGGGATTTAGAGCCAATACCGCCATTATCGGCCTAGCCTATGTCTCTAATGCCTATGGCGAATCGGGAGTAGCTTTAGCAGCCGTTTATGTGGCATCCATGACACTGCTCTACAATATCCAAGCCGTGATTTGTTTAAGCCCGCGGGGAGAAGAATCGAGCCGCCGCGCCTTTTCGGTGATCATTAAAACCATCACTAAAAACCCGCTGATCATTGCCATTATGCTCGGCATACTGTTTTATCTGCTGGCGATCCCCGTACCTAAAATGGTTCTAGACGCTGGACAGTACTTTGCCAATATGACGCTCCCCTTAGCACTGCTGTGCACTGGCGGCTCACTGGATATTGGCTCGCTCAGACATGAGAAGTATTCCACTTGGTTCTCGACCGCCTTAAAACTGATCTTTGCCCCGCTGTTTATCACCCTAGGTGCCTTGATACTTGGCTATCGCGGTGTGGAACTGGCCTTAGTGTTTTTGATGAGCGCCGCGCCCACGGCGGCGGCAAGTTATGTGATGGCGCGGGCCATGGGGGGAAATGCCACCCTAGCCGCCAATATTATCGCCCTCACCACAGTTTGCTCACTGCTCACCTGCACCTTAGGCATTTTTATTCTGTCGACCCTTGGGCTTATTTAAACTGAGGCTTATTCAAACTTAGGCTGATTTGAACTTAGGGTTAATTTATATAAGACAAAGGCGAGCATGGCTCGCCTTTCATTTGCTGAATGTCGATAAGACAACGTCATTAAACAGGGTTAGCAATATCCACAAAATGGTGCACTAAATTAAATTCGCGGGCGAGATGACGCCCCAGCGCCTCAATACCAAAACGCTCGGTCGCATGGTGACCCGCAGCATAATAGTGAATACCCTGCTCCACCGCACTGTGGAACGTCCGCTCGGACACTTCGCCACTGATAAACGCATCGACCCCAAGGCTTGCGGCAATATCGATATAATCCTGAGCGCCACCTGTACACCAAGCTAAGTGCTGGATTTCATCCGAGCTTTCACCAATATGCAATGGCGTTCTGCCAAGCACTTCACCTAAGGTTGCGGCAAATTCACTGGCACTGACGGGTAAATCCAGTTTACCACGCCACACGAGCCCCTGCGCCACATCTTCAACCGCTTCGGCATCGAGGATCCCAAGTTTACGGCCGAGTGTAGCATTGTTACCCAGCATAGGATGAGCATCTAAGGGCAAGTGATAGCCGAACAAGTTGATATCATGGGCGAGTAAGGCTTTGATCCGGCGCTGCTTCATGCCGGTGATCACCTCAGGTTCACTCTTCCAGAAAAAGCCATGGTGAACCAAAATCGCATCGGCTTTTAGGCGGATCGCTTCATCAATTAACGCTTGGCACGCCGTGACACCTGTCACTATGGTGCGGATCTCTGCTTTCCCTTCAACCTGTAACCCATTCGGGGCGTAATCTTTAAAGGCCGATACGCGTAAGAAATCGGCTAAATATTGGGTTAGTTCTGTCCGTGTCATTCCATCACCGTTTACACTTTTTTATTGATTATAGGCAGTTACGCTTAAGTTCGTACTGTATCACATGGCTAAATCAACGCGAACCCCACCTTGCAGGTACACCACACGTACCCTATCCCCCGCATTGAATACCATGCCAGGATCATAATCTTGGATCACCATGACTTGCGTGCCATCTTCCTGAGTGATCATCAGCTCCACTAGCTTAAGTGATTGTACTGTGGTGCCACTGCCATAGCGATTACCAACACCAGCGCCAATCAAGGCCCCCAATACGGTCGCGATATCTTGGCCTGAGCCGCCACCAAATTGATGGCCAATCACCCCGCCCGCTAAGGCGCCGCCAAAGGTTTTCCAACCTTGGTTTCTGTCTTCAATCAATTGGGTTTCGGTGATATTGCGTACCGAGTTGATATCGCCATAGAGGACTTTTTCGACCGGCACAGCCTGATTACGATCGTAGCCTGCTTGCACGGGAGAAATCACTAAAGCACAAATAAACATAAAGCTC
>NZ_JBKEDJ010000038.1:0-7480 GCF_047975355.1 Shewanella sp.
AATCGATTGACCGCTTCGCCCAAGAAGTCCCCTTTGAAGAAATTCAATTTATCCTTAACGCCTCTGAATTAAATAGTACATTATCCGATGAAGGCCTGTCCAAACCCTATGGCTTGGAAGTCGGCCGTACCATGAAGAACGGCATTGCCGCTGGGATCATTGGCGAAGACTTACTCAATAAGATTGTGATGCTCACTGCAGCGGCTTCGGATGCGCGTATGGGCGGTGCCAATCTGCCCGCCATGAGCAATTTAGGCAGTGGTAATCAAGGGATTGCGGCGACGATTCCTGTGGTGATCACCGCCCAATGTTATAAGGTCAGCGAAGAGAAACTGGCTCGCGCGCTGATCATGAGCCACCTCGGGGCGATTTATATCAAGTCCCACTATCCGCCGTTATCGGCATTCTGTGGCAATACGGTCACCAGCGCCGCCGCCTCTATGGCCATGGTGTATTTAGCGGGCGGCAGTTTCGAGCAATCCTGCTATGCGATTCAAAACGTCATCAGCGACAGCTCGGGCATGGTCTGTGACGGTGCCAAAGCCTCCTGCGCGATGAAGGTTAGTACCTCATCAAGTGCGGCGGTACGTTCATTCTTAATGGCGCTCAACAGCCAAAACGTTTCAGGCCAAGGTATCATCGCCAAAGATGTTGAGAAAACCATTAAGAACATAGGCAAGATGGTACTCAATGGCATGTCATCTACGGATGTCACCATCATTAATATCATGTCAGAATAAGACGATTATTCCTGATAAGCTGCTGAAAAAGGGTCATAAGAGTGAAATTGCAAGACTTAACTCAAAGCGATCTGGATATACTCAGGTCCATCGAAAATATCGTCGATGGGATTGCCGCCATGTATGGCCAACATACAGAGGTCGTGCTGCACAGCTTAGATGCTAAGCATCCTTCGGTGATCAAAATTGCCAATGGGCATGTCACTGGCCGTGAGGTCGGTGCGCCCATCACTAACCTGGCCTTACTTAAGCTCAAAACGGGTCAGGATATTTCTAACTCTTACCTGACCAAATGTGCCAACGGTAAGACCTTACGTTCGATAACCACTGTTATCCGTAATCCTAAAAACCTGCCGATTGGGTTACTGTGCATCAATACCGATATGGATGCGCCGCTGCAATCTGTGCTGCGCACTATGATGCCAGAGCAGCTCCTCGGCAGCGAATTGACCAGTTCGCCCGAGGTGTTTGCGCGCAATATTGATGAGGCGCTGCACAGCACTATCGATAGTGTTAACCACGAGGTACGTGCGAATCCCACGATTTCCCCTTCACAAAAGAGTCGTGAAATTGTCAATCAACTCCATGAGTTAGGGATTTTCGAACTCAAGGATAGCGCCCAAGTGGCCGCCACTCGATTGGGAATTTCAGTGCATTCCATTTACCGTTATTTGCGTGAAATTAAAGCCAATCAGGCGGAAAGCGAGAAAAGCCTCGCTTAAAAACAAAGGGCTAAGATGTTCATCTTAGCCCTTTGTTTTTATTAGCTTGCTAGCTTCAAATGGTATTGCTCATTGGCTTAGAGCACATTGCTCATACTGCCTGTCAAATTCCATGCCTGTACAGTGCCATCGTCCATTAGGGCAATCACATCCAGCAAATTACTGCGAATATCCCGCATATGACTCAAATCAACGGCTTGCTTATCTAGCGTCACCGCGGGATCTTCCCGCATCCATACTGCAATCGAGCCATCTTGGCGTTTAACCGTAAAGCCTAACCCCGTAGGGAAAATATCCGTTGCTTGAGTAATGTCAGTTTTGGGGCCAGAGTGGCCATCAACCACAGTGCCATCCTGCTTTAAAAAGGCAAATTCACGTTCATAGGTCACCACTTTGCTCACCTGAGTGACCTCTTGATAACGCGGCTGGTTTTCTGCCAATTCCCATCCTTCCCAAGCGATAGCCGTATTATCCCTACGTAGCGCAACAAATCCTTCATCAAAAGGATAAACCTTAAGCACGCTTTGTAATTTATCTTTAAGGACTGTCGTATCAGCACCATGGTATTTACTGCCCCAAACGATAAGTTGACGGCTGATGGTTAAGGCGGCAAACGCGTCATTATTGGCAAAAATATCAATCACTTTATTGACACGATTTGGGCGAGATAAGTGGGCAGGGAATGGCACATGATCCTCAGTTAACTCCCCTTCCCCCCACGCATAAACACTACCGTCAGCCAGCAGCGCTGCAAAACCATTTTTGGAAGCAACAACTTTCACGGCAGGCGCAAGCTGGTTAAGCTTTGCCACTTGCTCACGACCTTTTTGCTCCGCTCTGACCTTACCCCACGACACCAATCTGCCCGTCTCTGTCATAGCGGTAAAAGCATTATCGTTAGCATAGAGGAGTTTCACATTGTTAAGCGCTGAGGCGACTTCGCGACTATCACCACCATAATCCGCCTGCCCCCATGTCACTACTGTCTCATCCCGTTTTAAGGCGGCAAAAGCGCCATAGTTAACAGAGACAGACACGACGCCCGTCATCGCTGGCGCTGCGTATTGACCAGAGCCTAGCTCGGCAGTTGCTGCATCTTCAAAAGACCAACTGACGACACTTCCATCTTGCTTAATGGCAGCATAGAGCCCCTTAGCCACAACAAAATCGCGTACATCATGCAGTACAGGTCTCACTCCTCGAGTCCAAGGCATAGTTTCATCCCCCATTCCCCAAGGGATCAGTTTGTGGTCATGGGTTAACGCGGCAAAGCCGCAGGTATCCTCTGCCGCATACAGCTGTTTTACATTAAGTAGAGGCTCGGCAGCGTTGTTGCTATCACCACCACACTCACCATCCCCCCATGTGACTACAGTACCGTCTCGTTTGAGCGCCGCAAAAGCATTGAGATTGCTGTAGATTTGACTCACATCGGCTAATTCTGCAGGCATAGGGATTTTGGGCGAAGTCTCGGCAATCTCACGGTTGTTTGGCTCATGAATCAAGACATTATTCGCTGAAGCGGGTGTTCTGTGAGCCTGAATAGTGTCAGAAATTTGCTGCTTTAACTCTGGGGATATTTCAGAATCTTGTTTATCTATGATTAAGTTAACCACATGACCTAAGGCAAAAATGGCTAGCGCCACGCCAACCCAGGGAACCTGTTTTTTTTCCACGACTATATCCTTATCGTAACTGCAAACTCTCACTGAGTTTAAACGGATGCACAACATCGACTGCTTGCACTCTGAGGCGCGATTGTAACTTAACGGACCAGCAAAATAACATTGCCCAAAAGTCGAGTACATTCCATCGGCCTTAAAACATAAAAGCAGCGAATATCGCTGCTTTTATTTATATCATCCACAGGATTGGCTTAATCCCGTTTGCCGACCTTCTCTAAACCCCAAACTAAGGCGATGGCCGCCAACATACACACAACAGCTAACATCAGCTGTGAAGGTTGGCCCGTCACTTGTTCAAAATTCAGCGGCGAAATATTTTGCTCCAATAACGGCACTTGTTCACCGTGGGAGTTAGTACGCCAAGTTAAGGTTTGTTTCCAAGGCCAAATTTTACCTAAAGTGCCGAGCATCAAGCCCGTGAGAAACACTACGGTCGCATCATGGTATTTACGCAGCAAGGCCGAGAGTAAATGGCTAAAGCTTAAAATCCCCAGCAAAGCGCCTACCGCAAAACAGGCCAAGATATCGATTTGGATATTTTTTGCCGCCGCGAGTACCACAGGGTATAAGCCGAGCAGCAATAAGATAAAACTGCCCGAAATCCCCGGTAATACCATGGCACAAATGGCAATCGCACCGCCGAAGAAAATATTTAAATAGCTGGCCTCGACCGATACAGGGTTCAGTACAGTGATCACCCAAGCAGCCAGAACCCCTAAGGCGAATAATCCCAAACGCGCCAGCGTAAAACCGCTCACCTGTTTAAGCATGTGCACCACAGAGATGATGATGAGGCCAAAGAAGAATGACCAAATCGGAATGGGATGTGCCACCAGCAACCAAGAAATCAGTTTAGCGAAGGTAAAAATACTGGTCAGGATCCCCGCTAATAGGCTCAGTAAAAATCCACCATTAATATGTTCAAAGGCACCTTTAATCCCCTGTGACTTAATCACGCCCCAAAGCGAAGGATTGATACGTTTAACGCTTTCGAGCAGGGTATCGAGAATACCGGTGATAAAGGCGATAGTGCCACCCGAAACCCCAGGCACCACATCGGCGGCCCCCATGGCCATTCCCTTAAAATAGGTCAGCAAATATTTCACTGTGAGTCCTTGTAGTTAAATCATTATGACGTGTCATTGATGACAAATTTGTCGTGATTATACGGTGTTAGCGTAAAAACCGCGAAATGAAGTTTACTTAATTCGGCCGACTGGCATTTAATGTTATCCCAATGTTACACTCATCCGACCAGAAAGAAACAGGCACGCCGCTAAGCATTAAAAATATCAGCGGCCTAAGACTAACACCTTAAGTTTGCACTCCGATGAAGGATAACCATGAGCCCTAACGCACAAACCCCAAACGCTAAGCCCAATAAGGTTCTCGCGCTTTACCATAAAACCCAAGGCTGGCCCTTTGGCCAAAAAATCTTCTCCATCATGGTATCACGCATGGCGCCTTATTTTGGCACCATCAAACCACTGATCACTGAATTACGCCTTAACCGCTGCGCTTGCCTGATTAAAAAACGTCATGCCGTTCATAACCATATAAAAACCGTGCATGTTATCGCCATCTGTAACGGCTTAGAAATGGCGATGGGCGTCATGGCCGAAGCATCGATTCCGGCCCACCTGCGTTGGATCCCTAAGGGCATGAGCCTAGATTACACCGCCAAGGCGGGCAGTGATATTTTATGTGTTGCCGAAGTCACACCAGAGCAATGGACGCCCGGCGATATGCTGGTACCCGTTACCGCCTACGACACCCAAGGCGTAGTAGTCGTGAAAGGACATATCAAGTTATGGATTTCAGAAAAGCCGCAGAAGTAAGCCTAGGCACATCAACCCAAGCTTAATCATCAATCGAAATCACCACTTAGGTTGTCTTGCTCAACGCTTGCAGGCTGCTATGCTAAGCCAAACAACCTAAGACAGGGGATCAAAATGGATGAATTTTTACAGGCCGCGATTGATGAGGCCAAACAAGGATTAGCCGAAGGCGGTATCCCCATTGGTTCAGTATTAGTGATCGACGGGAAAATTGTCGCCCGCGGCCATAACAAACGCGTGCAGCAAGGTAGCGCCGTGCTGCATGCCGAAATGGATTGCCTCGAAAATGCCGGCAGATTAACCGCCGCCGATTATCAAAAGGCCACGATCTATTCGACCCTCTCCCCCTGCGATATGTGCAGCGGCGCGATATTACTCTATGGCATCCCTAAGGTGGTTGTCGGTGAAAATGTCACCTTTCAAGGACCAGAAGCCTATGTGCAGTCCCGCGGAGTAGAGGTAACTGTGGTGGACAATCACGAGTGCAAACAGTTAATGCGCGATTTTATCGCCGCCAAGCCACAGCTGTGGAACGAAGATATTGGTGAATAGCCAATATTTTTCAAAACGGTTCACGCGCCCAACGCTTTAATTAGTTGAGTGTTCTTTGATTTGAGCGCCTGTTAAGCTAGCACCTTGTATTATCAACTCGAATCACGCCGAGCAGACTCGGTTAATTTTCCCAATAGCAAAAGGATGCCTGCTATCAAACCTATCACTCAAGCTGCCAAGGATCCTTGGGGAAATCCCATCGATGCGACTCATACGCTCCATCAGCCTATCCCAATTGGACGTAATGCCAACCTCGATGCCATACGTGGGTTAGCGGTATTGGGGATATTTTTTATGAATATTTATTTTATGGGGATAAGCTTTTATGGCTATGCGCCCCATCAAATCCCATTGCTCTCAGACCAAGTGCTCGAAGCCTTTAGCAACTTCTTTATTGAAGGGCGCTTTATCAGCCTGTTTTCCATCTTATTTGGTGTCGGGCTTTATATTCAGTACCAACGGTTTAGCGATAAAGGTTTAGCGGCCTATTCGCTGCTGCGCTCACGCTTGAAATGGTTGATTGTCTTTGGCCTGATCCACGGCATCATTATCTGGCCCGGTGATATTTTACTGACCTATGGGATCAGCGGCTTTTTAGCACTCTGCTACCGAAATGCCAGCATCACCGAGTTAAAACGTAAGGCCAATATTTTTATTTTCAGTTCGTTAGTGGTTATCTGCTTAATCAGCATCATGGGCAGTGACGAGCTCTTTACCCGCGAATCGCCCTTATTCACCGAACAATACAGCGCTTGGACATCGGGTTATGCCAATCAACTGTTCCTGCATGTCATGCAGGTAGGTTACATGGCGCTCGTCATTCCCTTCACCTTAATGTGGTTCACGGGCGGACTGATGCTGCTCGGAATGGCGCTCTATCGCCAAGGTAGCTTCGAGCAGGGATTTGAGCGAAACACCTTAATCAAGCTGGTATTAGCCAGCTTAGTTCTCTCTGCCCTAGATACCCTGCTAGGCTTAACTCAAAACCCAACATTGGTGATGTTTTCGGACATCATAGTCATGCTAAGTGCTATCCCTACCGCACTGATTTACATCCACATATTGGTTAAAATCTGCCAAAACCGCTCGGCTGTGCTAAAGCCTTTGCAAAATGTCGGCAAACTCGCCTTTAGCCTGTATATATTGCAATCCATTGTCGGTGTGTTTATCTTTCGCCACTTTGCTCCCGAGTTACTATTAACCCTCGATAGGGGCGGTTATATGGCGATAGCACTGGGTTACTCGCTGCTGCAATTGCTACTCGCGAGCTTGTATTTACGCTACTTTCACCAAGGGCCACTCGAAAAACTCTGGCGCCAGCTCGCCTTTAAGTCCATCAACGCTAGTAGCCATTTGAACTCGAATAATGAACAACAAAAGAGCCAGTAAAACGCCATCCACTCCAGTACATGAACGAAGAGCGACTCAACAAAGAGTGAATCAGCGAAGAGTGACTAAATCTAGAGCCACAGAACCAAGAGACGCGAAATCAAAAGTGGCAAAACCAAGAGCCGCGCGTTCGCGTCAGAGTTCAATGCCTTTGTTATTAGCACTGGTTTTTCTGGCGATGTTAATCGGCGCCGCTTGGTGGCATATGCTGCCCCTGGCGATTGTGGGTTTATATCTGCTGCTGAGTTTATGCACCTTTATCGCCTACGCCTTCGACAAATCGGCGGCGCGAAAAGGTCGCTGGCGCACCAAGGAAAGCACCCTGCACCTGATGTCGCTACTCGGGGGTTGGCCCGGCGCACTGTTTGCCCAGCAGTTACTGCGGCATAAATCGGTCAAAGCCACCTTTCGTCAACTGTTTTGGCTCACGGTCGTGACCAACTTAGCACTGCTGGGTTCTGGGATCCAAACGGGTATCATGGATCGAGTGATTTAAGCGGCACGCTAATGTGTGTCTATTTCAATCAATTGCTCGACAACTTTTAACGCCTGCA
>NZ_JBKEDJ010000096.1:0-2472 GCF_047975355.1 Shewanella sp.
TATCGCCCTTATTAAAGCCCTTCATCCACTCGTAAACTTCCATCAAGTCTCCTCACTCCCTTCACCTTTCCAGAGAATGAAAATTTAAATGTCTAAGTCTATCTTCATATGGCAAGTTTCTCAACCCTTGAATAATTTTTGTCATCCTATTCTGCATAGATTCTAACATATTGATGTCCAAGGAAGGGAACCAGAATTGCACCGCATAGTAGAGATGAGGTCTGACTTGTGCTAAATATAGCTTGAGGATGACTTCAGCAGAAAAAGAACAAACCATGTTGCCATTCATTTACCCCCTCCCAGGCCTCATGTATGCTCATAACCACCCTGCCACCCCTGAGGTTTGATAGTGTTTTGCACTGATGCACATATTTTGCTGATTTTTTGTTGTATAGTACAGTGCATAATGCCACCAAAGCAAGACAGAAGTCCAAGTCACAAGTACATAATTTGTATATATTTTATATACAGTACATTTCATGTATTTTGTGGCATTCCAAAGATATGATTTTACTCATCAGTGTATCTCATCTATTATAATGGGATTATACTGAAGAAATTTACTTACAAAAATTTTCCATTCTTAAATATTTTTAGGAATGTACCTAATTCAGTCAGCAAGCTCACTACTTGAGGGCTGTTGTTTCTCTTGATTCTACACTAGACAAAGTCTGTACTTTATGTGGAAATGTACTACAGCAACACAAAATTATGATCATAAAAGTGTTAATTAATAAATTTTTGAAGTAGTATTAAGAAATTATTTGTACACCTTACAAGAGTTCCTACAAATGGTCAGATAAGGTTGGAGAGGTGTCTTGATACTCTCCTCTTGAAAGTGTTTAAGTCATAGGAAGGACGAAATACAGACGATGGAAGGCTGTTCCAGAGTTTACCAGTAAAAGGGATGAAAGAATGAAGCTACTGGTTAACTCTTGCATTGGGAATTTGGCCAGTATACGGGGGAGCTAGAGTGGAAAGTGGTGTGCAGCAAGGTTGTGAGAGGCGTGGAGGCATGCAGTTAGCAAATTCAGAAGAGCAGTTATCATGAAAATATCAACAAATGATAAAATGGGAAGCAACACTGTGATGGAATTTAAAGTGTAGAAGACAGTCAGTAAGAGGAGAGGAGCTGATGAAGTGAAAAACCTTTGACTTAACTCCGTCCACAAAACCTGTGTGGGTGAAATCCCCCCAGACGTGGCATGCATACTCCATACAGGAGCAGACAAGGCCTTTGTATATAGTTAGCATCTGAAAGGGGGAAAGAATACAGATAACATCCTTACCTAAAGAGAACTCTGGCACGGCATCCTTGATCTTGTCTCTGTATGATATGAGGGAGGCTCTAATGGAGTCTAAGTCTTCTTGTGAGGGAAGCAAGTCCTCCAGGAACTTAGTGTCTGGTAATGCCTCCTTCCACTGTTCATAAGTCTGTAAGGATAGACAACCACTAAGAACTCCTCCATTATCTAAGCAAGTCTCACTAATCCTCCTGCATCCTCAACTTAAAAATCTAGGGAAAATAGAAAGCAGTATGTTGCATTCATTCATGGATTTGAAGAAAGTGCATGACAGAGTGGACAGGGTAGCCTTGGGATTTATGGCACAGGAAGAAATCTGAGTAAGAAATACAGGCAAAATCCGTTATATGATAATAATGCATTCCTGGAAACTCTATCGTATAGTGATTTATCATATGTCAATCCTATAACAAGATGGTTTAATGAGGGTATGCCCTTGGACAACCAACAAGACCCAACAAGAAAAATTGTGTACTGAAGATGGGCTACTTGAGAAGAGTGTGTGGTCTGACCTGATGGGATGGTGTGATGAAAATGTACACAGGTGTGGTAAGAATGCGCTAAAAATGCTCCCCTGCAGAGTGGTGGAATGAATGAAATAAAGCATATTAAGGTGGCTCAGGAAGGTGATGAGAATTCAGAATGGCAAGTGTGTGATGAGAATGTATAAAATGATAGCTGGGAAACCAGGAGTCAGATGGATTTACATGTAAAGTTGGGGGCATAGATATACCTGCGCACTGCATTGGCACTCATATCTGTCACCTAAACCCTTGAGCCTGTGGTGGGTAATAACCCATTACCCCAGGACACAGGGCCAGTATGGCATCTGGGTTACCACAGTTTGCCTTCCCCAGGTTTACCCGGGTTCCCATTTATCGACCAACCCGAAAGGGAGGATGAACAGCTGGGTGGGCTGCGCACCAATTGCCCAGGCCAGGATTCAAATCCAGGCCTGCAGAATTTGTAGCTAGGCATGCTAACCACTACACCACAGAGAGGAGGATTTACAGGGTTCATGACTAAATAAGAGAGGGTGGTGGGAGGGGAGTGCTGATCATGCAAGAAAGGAGTATATGAACAGAGGGAACTGGAGACTCTCCTCATACCTTGGCAAGGGCACTACCTCCAGCTATGCTGCCACCCAGGAGGAGGTAGCGGATCTTCA
>NZ_JBKEDJ010000061.1:0-76724 GCF_047975355.1 Shewanella sp.
CCAAACGCAATTCGAGTTCGATACGGCTATCGAGGTCGAAATCAATCTCGCCGCTGGCTGTTTTGCCGCGCTTACGGGTGCCTGCAATCGGGTAGACTTCGACTTGATTATTGCTGGCTTCATATTTCAGCGCGCTCTCGGGCGAGGCACCAAACAGGGTGAAGTCATGGCCCCTGAAATAAAACATATAGGGGCTGGGGTTGGTTAATCGCAGCGCGCGGTAAGCGCCTAAGGTATTGGGGCAGGGCAGGCTAAAGCTGCGTGAAGGCACCACTTGGAATATGTCACCGGCAATAATGTGCTCTTTTAAATCGACAACGGTTTGCTTAAAGGCTTCATCACTGACATTCACTTGCTCTGTGGCCGTTATGCCAACGAGTGCGGGCGCAGGTGTTGCATTCTTGGCTAAGGCTTCACATTGGGCGCGGATGTTTTCTGCTCGTTTGGTTAAGGCTTGGGTCACCCCTGAATGTTTTTCTGTGCCTTCACTGAAGTTGTGGGTGATGATCTCGGCTTGCTTTTGCTTGTGATCGATAAGAATTAAGGTTTCGGCGAGATAAAATAAATAATCAGGACAATCGTTTGCACCATTTGGTGCTTCTGGCAGTGGCTCGACGGTATCAATCAAATCGTAGGAGAGCACGCCACCTAAAAATAAGTCTTCGAATGCCGGCGTCTGACCACAGTCGATATGCTTTACAAACAAGCGCAAACCATCGAGGGGCGAGGTGGATTTTAAGCGGGCATCTTCATCCTTAAGCTCAGTGTCCTTTTGCAGCGTGACCACTAAGTTGTGGCCATCGCGTTGGCATTGAGTTTGGTTTGAACGAGCACTAAAAAATTGCTCGATGGGGGCGAGTAAACTGACGCCATTGTCACTCAGTGCGCTAAAGCGTAAACGATAGCCATCGCAGCGGATCATCAGCGCCGCATGGGTCATCACCATGCTCTTAAGATTTTCCTTGCTGTCGATTTCTGCCGATTCCAACAACATGGTATGGGGCGCATCTTGAGTGATATGCTGGTACAGACGCAGTGGGTCGCTATGGTATGCCAGCGACGCCTTGAGCGTATGTGAACGTGCGAATGTCTGTTGAGACGAGGTAAAATGCGCGCCATCAACTTGGTTAACCTGATTAAATGTCTTTAGGGTCATGCTTATCTCGCTTTTTATCCGTTTACCGCGTTGCAGACATTTTTCGCACCAACAAAAAAGCCCGCATTTCTGCGGGCATATTTGATGATTCTGTTACTTTCAAATGAGCACAGAGCTTCACACCACCCGCTAAGTTGGGAAGTGCCACCAACAAATGATGTTGAAAGAAGCGTTAATCTTAGTCATTCAAAAGGGTCTCAATAATTCGTTAGTTGAGCTATAGAAAACATGAGCCTGAGGTGAAAGTCAATTGAATATTTTTCAAAATGATGGATTAACGCCGCTAAATCACTGTACCGAATACCGTTCCTGCCGGATAAAGTGTGAGATAAATGCACATTTCATCTTAAATTCACGTACAATAACGGCATGAATACTCAAAGCATATTGGCTGACTTGCACAGCCACACGACCGCATCCGACGGTCATCTCACGCCGTCCGAGCTGGTCGCCAGAGCCCTTGAAAAGGGTGTGCAGTTATTTGCGATTACGGATCACGATACGGTTGCAGGCTTAAGTGAAGCCCGCGCCTTTAATCAAGAGCAGGCCGAACCGTTAAAACTGATTTCTGGGGTTGAGATTTCAACCCGTTGGAATAGCTACGATATTCACATTGTGGCGCTCAACTTTGATGAGACCCATACCGAGTTATTAGGCTTTTTAGCACATCAGCGTGAGTTGCGTGAGCAGCGCGCCGAAGAAATCGGCCATCGCTTGGCTAAAGCCGGGATTGAAGGCGCCTATGAGGGCGCTAAAAAACTCGCTGCAGGAGCCGCCATAAGCCGTGGTCACTATGCACGTTGGCTTGCCGATAATGGCCACGCGGTGGATATGCCAAGTGTGTTCAAACGCTATTTAGCTCGCGGTAAAACCGGTTATGTGCCCAACAATTGGGGCGATATGGCCAGTGCGATTGAGGTGATCCACAACGCGGGCGGCCTCGCGGTATTGGCCCATCCAAGCGGTTATAAGCTGTCGGCCAAATGGTTAAAGCGTTTAGTGCGAGAATTTAAAGAAGCAGGCGGGGATGCCATGGAAGTGGTGCTCGGCCAACAAACGGTGGACGATAGGGCCAATTTAGTGGCGCTGAGTGTCCAAAATCAGTTGCTTGCATCGATAGGGAGTGATTTTCACTTTCCAAGCAATTGGATTGAACTAGGTAAAAATCTCTACCAGCCCCAAGGTATTGATTGGGTCTGGCAGTCGGGATCTTGGGTGGAACGACCATGAGTCAGTTTTTTTATGTACACGAAGTAAATCCACAGACACGTCTGATTAGTCAAGCCGTGGCTGTGCTGAAGTCCGGCGGCGTAATTGTGTATCCAACCGATTCGGGCTATGCCCTAGGTTGTATGATTGGCGAGAAAGACGCGATGACGCGCATTACCCGCATTCGCCAAATCGAGCACGATCATAATTTTTCCTTAATGTGCCGCGACTTATCTGAGCTTGCGACCTATGCCAAGGTGGATAATCAGGCCTATCGCATCTTAAAAAGCTGCACGCCAGGACCTTACACTTTCATCTTTAAGGCGAGTAAGGAAGTGCCACGTCGTCTGCAAAATGACAAGAAGAAAACCATTGGTATCCGCGTGCCAGACAATGTGATTGCCTTAGCGCTGCTCGAAGCGTTAGATGCGCCGCTGATGTCGACCAGTTTGGTGATGCCAAATAGTGATTTTGCTGAATCGGATCCTGAGCACATTCGCGACCTGTTAGAACATCAAGTGGATGTGATCCTGCATGGCGGTTACTTAGGTGAGAAACCGACCACGGTCATCGATATGTCGGAAGATGGTTTCGAAGTGCTGCGTGAAGGCGCTGGTGACGTTACCCCCTTTCTCTAACCGCTATTTATCCTAAGAGATTAAGGCGATAAAACCATCATTTGACAGTATTATCGCCGCTCAATTGCGGGTATAATCGCGCGTTTGGCGTGGGCACAGTTCAGACTGTGCTCAGTTCGGGTATGAGTCAGTCATCTACAACCGTTTAAAAACGATTGTTTTACATGGGGATAGCGGATGCAGGGCACGCAACAAAGTTTACCCTTAGCCGTTGTTCGCGGTCAGGCGATGACCGAAATGCCACAGGATTTGTTTATTCCACCTGAGGCGTTAGAAGTGTTCTTGGAGTCCTTCGAAGGGCCGCTCGACTTACTTTTATATCTGATCCGTAAGCAAAAATTAGATGTTGTCGATTTACCCATTTCGCAGATCACCGCGCAATATTTAGAATATATCGCGATGCTTACTCAGGCGCGTATCGAACTGGCCTCGGATTATTTGGTCATGGCGGCAACACTGGCTGAGATAAAATCCCGTCTGCTGCTGCCGCGTATGGTGGCGGAAGATGAAGTGGAGGAAGATCCACGGGCTCAGTTGATCCGTCAATTGAAGGCCTATGAGGTAATCAAAGAAGCCTCGCAAAAAATTGATGATTTACCTCGGCTTGAACGCGATGTGTTTCAAGCAACCGCGGCACCTTCACCGAATATTAAACCTTTGGTGATCCCGCCTGATGTATCGTTATTTGAAATCGCTCGCGCCTTTGGCGAAGTGCTTAAACGTATCGATGCCAACGAAGATCATCATGTTAAGCGTGAACAGTTATCGACCCGCGAGCGCATGAGCCAAATTTTAGCCATGCTTAATAGCGAGACGTTTATGCCCTTTGAGCGTTTATTCAGTGTCGAAGAAGGCCGAGCTGGTGTGGTGGTGACCTTTTTAGCGCTGATGGAATTGGTCAAAGAACTATTAGTGGAATTGTACCAAACAGAGCCGTTTTCAATTATTTACGTAAAGGCCTATTAATTGATGCAGATAAATCCAATTCAATTAAAACAGCTTATAGAAGCGAGTCTGTTTGTATTGGGGAAACCCTTGTCGGTGAAAATGTTGAAAGAAACCGTGTTGGCGGATTTCAGTGTTTCCAGAGACAAAATCAAAGCCGCATTGGAAGAGTTGCAGCAGGATTATCAGGAACGGGGTGTTCAACTTGTGAAAGTGGCTGGAGGTTATCGCTTCCAGACCTTGGAAGTCCTGAGTCCTTTTTTGCAGCCCCTGTGGCAGGAAAAAGCACCCAAGTATTCGCGGGCAACATTAGAAACCTTGGCGGTGATCGCCTATCGTCAACCCGTGACCCGTGGCGATATTGAGCAGGTGCGTGGTGTGGCCATTAGTAGCCATATCATTAAAAGTTTGTCAGATAGACATTGGATTAAAGTCGTTGGCCACAAAGAAGTCCCGGGGCGACCCGCACTCTACGCCACGACCTTAGAATTTTTAGCCTATTTTGGCTTAGATACCCTAGCGGATTTACCTGCGCTTACGGATACTGAGTCATTGCAGGCGGTATTTTCAGGTTTGAAAGTAACGCCTGAACAGTCAGAAGAGCAAGATACTAATGAGTGAAAAATTGCAGAAAGTCTTGGCCCGTGCAGGCCATGGCTCCCGTCGTGAGATGGAGGCATGGATTGCTGCAGGCCGAGTTAGTATTGATGGCGTGATTGCCAATCTTGGCGATCGTATCGAAGCCGATGCGAAGGTTCGCATCGATGGTAGAGCCGTCTCGCTTAAGTCCGCCGACGATGTGATTTGCCGCGTGCTGGCCTATCACAAACCCGAAGGTGAGATTTGTAGCCGTAAAGACCCTGAAGGTCGTCCAACCGTGTTTGACCGTTTGCCGAAAGTGCGTGACTCCCGTTGGGTTGCGGTAGGCCGTCTGGATATCAACACTTCAGGCCTATTGCTGTTTACCTCTGATGGTGAATTGGCAAACCGTTTGATGCACCCGTCTAACGAAGTTGAACGCGAATACGCAGTTCGTACCTTTGGTGAAGTACCAGAGGCTGCGGTACAACGTCTGCGTACCGGCGTGATGTTGGAAGATGGTATGGCGCAGTTTGATGCCATTAAAGCCGCGGGTGGTGAGGGCATGAACCAATGGTGGCACGTATGTTTACGCGAAGGTCGTAACCGTGAAGTGCGCCGTTTGTGGGAATCTCAAGAGGTACAAGTAAGCCGTCTTATCCGTGTGCGTTACGGTATGGTGGAATTGCCTAAATCTCTGCCTCGTGGTGGCTGGGTTGAATTGCCTATTGAGCAAGTTAACTACCTGCGCCAATTAGCGGGTCTTGAACCTGAAACTCGCACTATGCTGGCCGCCGATAAACACAGTGTGGCCCGTGCTCAGGTGAAGAGTGCTAAAATTCGCCGCGCCGTACGCAAGCATAAAGTGACAGCGACGCCTAAGGTTAAGCCAACACGTCAGCGCAGTTAATATCATTCGAGTGATGTTAAGTCTCTCTGTAAAAAGGCCGCTTGCGGCCTTTTTTGCTTTCTGCGGCCGATAAAAAATAAAGGGAGCGTAGGGCTCCCTTTATTTTTACTTAGTGCGTTAGATCTGCGTTGCTTATTGAGCGTTAAACTGCTGACCGTTAATGTCACTAGAGTCCTGTCCCATTAAATACAGGTACGTCGGCATGATTTCTTCGGCTGTTTTTAAATCTAATGGATTTTCGGCAGGGTATGCTTTAGCACGCATTTCGGTGCGAGTCGCGCCTGGATTAATGCTATTAACCCGCACTGAAGTGCCATCACATTCGTGGGCGAGCACTTGCATCATGCCTTCGGTAGCAAATTTAGAGAAGGCATAGGGGCCCCAGTAGGCGCGGCCCTGACGGCCAACACTGCTTGAGGTAAAGATAATCGAGGCACTGGGTGCTTGACGCATAATAGGCAACAGAGCCTTGGTCAGCATGACCTGTGAGGTGACGTTGACTTTAAGTACATCTTCTAGTGATGGAATATCGATATGTTCAAACGGGCCTAAGGCGCCGAGTAAACTGGCATTGTGCAGTAATCCATCTAAATGACCAAACTGCTCGCCAATGGTTTCTGCCATATCGCGGTAGTTTTGTTCGGTCGCGCCTTTTAAATCCAACGGTACAATGGCTGGCGTTGGGTAACCCGCCTGTTCGATAACATCGTATACGGCTTCAAGTTTTTTGACGGTTTTACCGAGTAAAATTACGGTTGCGCCGTGTTTGGCAAATTCGATAGCCGCTGCGCGACCAATGCCAGCACCTGCGCCTGTTACCAGAATGGTTTTATCTTTGAGTAAATCTTTTGCTGCTTGATATTCCAACATGAGCCTTTTATTCCTCTTGGCGAAAATGCCCGCCACTTCTAGAGTCGCCGAATTGCTAAACGCATGTTTCAAACAAATGAATGAAACTTTGTTATAAATAGCTAAAATGTTTGTGACAAACTTGTGGCTAACTCAATGTTTTTACGTTAACTTGAAACGAGTTAGGGGCTAACATAAGCCCTATTAGTCATAGCTTTTGCGCTATTGTGACTAATTTCTTGGGGAAAACAAAACTATTACAACAAGATTTGGGGAAAAAAAATGAAAAGACTCATTTTGTGTGTTGCGATTGCATCAGCACTGGGCCTCACAGGATGTGGCGAGGACAGTTATAATGAACTCAAGGATAAGACAGAGCCACTCATCCCTGAATCCCATATGGTGTTCGACCCCGCGAATGCTAAAGTGCCTTTGCCTAATGATTTGCTGTTCAGCGGCACCACCGATGGCACCTTATCAATCCCGGGTGAAAGTTCGGGGAACTATGTCGATCCGCAAATTGCCCTTGGTGCCTTAGATGGATGGTCAACCACATCACCCATTTCAATCGATATCGATTTAGCAAAAGACCATGATGGCACTCAACTCACTTTGATGGCAGCATCGGTTGCCCAACCTGGCGCTGTGAGAATGTTCGAGGCCACTGTGGGTGGTCCATTGTCATCGGATCCTGAATGTACAACTAAACCTTCAGTATCCGCTTGTAAAGTCGGCGCAGAATTACAATTTGGAGTGGATTTCGTCTCAACGGCATCGGGCAATAAAGTCGTTATCGTTCCACTCAAACCGCTTAAAGCGGGTAAGTCTTATATCTATGCAACAACCAAGTTAATCCAAGATTCAGAGGGACGAGGCATTGCTCCTTCAACTACCTATAGTACGTTGAAGATGGATATTGATACTTTACCCTTAGAAACCCCCGATCAATTGATGCTACAGACCTTAATTAATAGCTATGAGAAAGGGATTGCTGCGGCGCACAATGTTGATACTTCAACCATTACCTATTCAGGCCTGTTTACCACTCAGTCTGTTGCCAATGTTTATGAAACCACAAAACTCTTGATGGCACAGGGCGCTCCTTACGCCCCAAGTTTTGCGCAAATGCCAACCCCAGCGGGTTACACTGTGGCGCAAGCTGCTGGTTTAACTCCAGCAGATGGCACGGCCTATGTGGTGTCGAATCTAGCCGACGTCTTTACTGCTAAAATTAAGCTGCCTATTTACGGCGACTGTTCTTCGGTGAGCTGCTTATCATCCGCAGGTCAACCACTTATCAATGGCCGCTGGAAAGCCCAAGGCGATAGCCCTGTATCTGTATTATTAGCGCTGCAAGCGGGTACTTTAAGTCAAACCAATTTTGGTATGCAGGCGGTAGCTAATGGTATTGCTAACCCTGCTGATGCCTTAGCTAATCCTTCTTTGATGGCGGGTAAAACCTGGTTGTTAGACGATGGAACTGCAGCGGACAAAACCAAGCATTTAACCAAATTTAACCCAATCCCTGCGATTAAAGGCTATGAAATAGTTCCCGTACTGATTTCTATGCCAAATGCGACCAAACTCGCGGCCTTCTATCAGCAGCAGGGGTTAACCTTTACGCCACCGACTTCTGGCTGGCCAACGACGAGTGCGCTGCATGGTTTAGGTGGCGGTAAGGAAATGTCATTAGCCTATGCGGGTAGCTATGCGGCCATGGGGGTGGCAACTGTGGCTATCGATATGCCTTTGCACGGCGCCCGTTCATTTGATGCTAATGCTGATGGTATCTATGAAGTATCTGCAACCGATCCTTCCTTTGGGAATGTGATTGGTACGCCAGATGCCTTTAAAAATGGTAATCCGTTAGTCTTCGTTAATATCTCAAGTACGCTATCGGTGCGGGATAACTTCCGTCAGGCAACCATGGATCATCTTGGCGTACGTTTAGCTCTAACGGGCTTAGCGCAGGGGCTCGCGCAGGCTAATCAACCACAAGTATTTGATGTCTCTAAGATCAGCGCACAGGGCTTAAGTTTAGGTGCGATTGTCGGTACTGACTTTGCCACATACGCTAGCACGGGTATGAAACACCCAACTACGGGTGAAACACTGCCTAACCCTTATGCCATCAATGCGGTCTCTCTGGCGGCTCCTGCGGGTGGTTTAGCGGGCGCATTTGCCGGTTCTGCGACCTTTGGACCAGTGTTGTTTAGCAACGTCACAGCCTCATCGACGTTCCAAGCATTAGTGGATAAGGCCAATACTGCGGGATACGAGCCAGGCAGCCCTGAATATGCGGCATTAGTACAAGGGGTGTACGCGCAGTTTATTCCAACCTTTGCCTTTGCGGTGCAAACGGCGGTGGATTCGGCGGATCCGGTTAACCATGCAGGCATGTTGAAAGCAACAGGATTACCCGTACATTTAATCGAAATTGCGGGTGATGGTAACGGCAACTTACCTGACCAGGTGTTACCAAATCGTGTCGATAACTTCCCACTCTCAGGCACTGAGCCATTGATTTCGGCAATCGGTCTGCCTTGTGTGGATGCAACCACCAAAGGTTCTGGTGCGGTGCGTTTTGCTAAGGGTCACCATAGCTCAATTGTTGACCCAAGCGAGAAGAGTTCAACGGATGGTATGGCTGCTGCGGCAACGGTTGAGATGCAAACTCAAGTGGCGACCTATGCTTCTACCGCAGGTAAAGGTGAAGCGACAATTTTTGTCACCGATCCAAGCGTGATTGCGACCTGTTCTAACTAGTCGCGTGTAAAATCCTAAAAACCCAGCCTTTGCTGGGTTTTTTTATGGCGCTGTAGGCTGTTAGAATAGCGCGCACTAAACCGGATCACCTTAGGCCCCAACGGAGAGTACTTTGGAATTTCTATACGAATATGGCATGTTTTTAGCGAAAGCCGTGACAATTGTGGTTGCGCTTGTTGCTGTGATTATTGTGGTGCTCGCGTCCACGGTGAAGCACAAATCGGATAAAGGTGAACTGAGGATCACCAATCTTTCAGAAGAGCTCGAAGAACTCAAACACAGTTTGAAGGAAGAACTGCTGACGAAGAAGCAGTTTAAAGCCTACGAAAAACAGCTGAAAGCGGACGAAAAGGCGAAGGAAAAAGCGGCCGAAGAAGACAGCAAAGGCAAAGTTTTTGTTATTGATTTTAAAGGTAGTATTGATGCTGCCGAAGTAGCTTCTCTACGGGAAGAAATCAGTGCGATTTTAACCATAGCCGAAAAGGGCGACGAAGTGGTGGTGAATGTCGAAAGTGGCGGTGGCATGGTGCATGGCTACGGTCTGGCCTCTAGCCAGCTTGACCGTCTGCGTCAGGCCGAAATCCCATTAACGATTTGCGTGGATAAGGTCGCCGCCAGTGGTGGTTATATGATGGCCTGTGTGGCAAACAAAGTGTATGCCGCGCCATTCGCAATTGTGGGCTCAATCGGCGTGGTTGCCCAATTGCCTAACTTCAACCGTTTGCTCAAAAAGCATGAAATCGACTACGAGCAACACACCGCCGGTGATTTTAAGCGCACCTTAACCGTCTTTGGCGAAAACACTGACGAAGGTAGACAGAAGTTCCAACAGGAACTGGAAGAAACTCATGTGCTGTTCAAAGCCTTTGTGAGCAAGTATCGCCCTCAGCTTGATTTAGCCAAGGTGGCCACGGGCGAACATTGGTATGGTCAACAGGCGATTGAATTAGGCCTAATCGACGCGGTTTCAACCAGTGATGATGTGTTAATGCAGTTAGCTGGCGAACGTACTGTCTACAAGTTGCGCTATCAAGTCCGTAAGAAACTGGCAGATAAAATCGCCCATGGTGCGTCTTTATCGGTTAATGCGATTTTTAATCGATTAGTTGAGAAAAATCGTCCCATGTAAGCCGACGAGCTAACTCACTCCTGATGAAACGCCTGCGAATATGCAGGCGTTTTTGTTTTGTCCGGACGCGAAATAAAATAATACATTTTTTTAACATTAAGTTTGGTTTAAGACTATTCAAAATAAGCGAGATCTTATACAACTAATCACCTAGGGAATTAAAAGCTGAACAAATCATATTAAGGATTTTTCCATGTTACAGCGCGTCGACTACAAGACGAACCTGATGGTGGGCGATCAAACCTATCCCGCATTTGAGCTGCGTAATATTCTCGATTTTATTGCCTCGCAGTTAGGCGAAAAAGCCTTGCAGCAAGTTTGCGGCCATATTGGTGTTGGTCGGGCTGAGCTTAATCATTGCACGTTTGTCTTTGTCTGGCAGGTGGAATATGCGATGGAGTTTTTGCGTTTGCAGTGCGACGACCCGGATATTGGTACTAAGTTGGGTCTCAGTTATCGAGTGAGCAGTTTGGATGTGCTCTTACCACATCTTGCACCGCTGGCCTCTTTACAGGCCTGCCTGCAGTTTGTTGTTAATCATCCCCAATTAGTTGGCAGTTTTACCGATTCTTTAGTTCGCCTCGAAGAGAATTGTATCTGTATTCGCTGGCTCAATACCGGCCGTATCGATAAGGCACAATATGGATTTCAGTTTCTGCACAGCATTGGGTCGCTGCTGGGACTTGCCAGAGAGTTGACAGGGGCGACGATAAGGCTCAGCCAAGTCAATTTGGCCGAACCTGCCCGTGATGACCGTTTTTTAACTGAGGCTACGGGTGCAAAAGTGCAGTTTAATTGCGAATATTACGAATGGAGTATTTCTCTTAATTATCTAGCGCTTGCCATCAATTATCCTTTCCCTGCCTATACCGAGACTACATCCTCTGTTGCGACCATATCCTTTATTGAAACCGTGCTGAGTGTAATCCACGAACATTTTCCCCAAGTACTGCATTTAGATGAAATAGCAACGCAACTGCATATGAGCGATCGTAGTTTGCGGCGTAAGCTGGCACAGCTTGGCTCGAGTTATCAACGTTTAGTCGATCAGGTGCGTTGTCAAAGGGCGGTCGAGTTGATTTTAGCTAGCGAGCTGGATATCTCGGCGATTGCCGAGACCTTAGGCTACAGCGATGTTAGCCATTTCCGTCAATCCTTTAAGCATTGGATTGGCCATCCGCCTGGGTATTTTAGTAGGCTTAATGGTGGGTGAACGGGCTAACTAAATGAGGCTATTTACTGAACGTTGCTGTTAAAACCGCGGTTAAGTCATTTGGCGGTTGAGTGGAGATACAGCCATATTGCCTGTATCTCTTTCTGAAGTGTTGATAACCGCTAGTCATCCATCTATGTACAAGTCCCTAAACTCGGTGCCAGTGAATCTATCCATTGACGAATTAATTCCACGCCTTCTTGGTGCTCAAGGTTGCGGCCGATGGGCGGCATGCGGTCCTTAGGTTCTGACAGCGTTTGGCGATAGAGCAAAATCGAGTGGTCGGCATTGCCGGGGACGATATCGTAATCGAGTCCTTTAGCACCGCCATCCCAGCCGGGTGGTTGTTTGCAGATCCCATATTGATAATTTGTATGGTCGATATAAAACCCAAGCCGTAAGCCGGAGATGCTGGCATAGCCTTTGGCGCTGTGGCAATGGGCGCAGTTAACATCTAAATAGCCCTTAGCGCGGCTGGTTAAATCGGCTTGGAGGTTGTCTATGGCATAGGTTTTAGCCACTTGGCTTAACTCGGGTAACTGCTCAAGCGTGCCTTGTTTGGCCCAGAGACTGAGTTGATTGACGCTTTGCCCTTGGTCGATGATATCGCGATTCAAGAGGTGGGCTTTAAGGCCAATCGGAATGATTTGACTACTGTTATCTTGATTGATTTGGTGGCAAATTTTGCACTCGGCGCGGCTTGGTATGCTGTAATCGAAGCTTTGGCTTTGGCCCTGATTAATCAGGGTATGGTACACGCTTGCGCCCGCGGTTAGCAGCTTTGCTTCACCTTGTTGCCATTGATAAACTAGACTCGTCCAGCCTTGGGAGCGTTTTATCAATAGCCGTGTTTCGATAAGGGTTTCGTTGGCTATGCCTGTGATAGCTGTATCTTGGGGCAGAGCAAAGGTTTTGACCAGCACGGCGCCAGTTGGAAACTCGAATGCCTCCTGCGCTTGGTATTGCATGCTGCTGCCTGCGGGTAAATAGATAAAACGGTATTTACTGGCGTAATTAGAAAACAGCTGTGTAGCGAGTTGATAACTAAATCCCGGCGCTTGCGGCTGCTCGGTGGGGTTTGCGTGGTCGATAAAGATACCATATTGACTTAATTCCGGGCAGTCCTCTGTCATTAAGGCGGGCCAGTTAACTTGCCCAGTCGTATTCACGCACAAACCGGCGGGCGTTGTCGGTACAGTCGGTGTCGTCGGCGGAGTAGGCGTTTGGCCATTGTCGCTGCTTTGGCTGTCACCGCCACAGGCTGTTACTAGAATCGTTAAACTGAAGATCGCGATAAGTGTTAGGCGGTTTTTCATCGGATTATCCGCTCTTTAAGCTGTTGCTTGAAATAAGAAGGCCTAAGTCGGCCTTCTCTGTCAGGGTGTTGCTCTGTCAGGGTGTTGCTCTGCCTTGGAGTGGTAAGCAAGTGGGTGATTGCAAGCCTGCTTTCACCCATTGTTACCGTTAACGCTAGTGCGAGCAGCTTGCCGCGGGCAGGCGTTTTATCCATTCACTGATCAGCGCCACGCCTTCATCATGGGATAAGCTGCGACCAATTTCAGGCATACGATCGCCTGGGGTCGTGCTTTGCATTCTAAAGTGCATGATGGACTCTGCGGCATTGCCGGGCACTACGTCAAAACCTAAGTTTCCACCGCCATAGGCGACTGGCGATTTACAGGTACCGTGGGAGAAACCCGCATCATCGCTGTAGCCACGCCAGTACTCGAGTTTAAGGCCAGTGTTAGAGGCGTTGCCCTCGGGTCTATGGCAATGGGCGCAGTTGATGTCGAGATAACCCTTAGCCGTTTGCATTAATGCGCTATCGCTTAAACTTGCGACTGTTGCTTCGTCACCATCGTGGTAGGCGGGCACTTGTGGTACTTGGCTCAGATTTGGTAATCCCTGCAAAATACCTAGGCTTTCCCATTTCAGCAGTTGGTTCATGGTGCCATCTTGATAGCTATAATTGCGGTTTAAATGGCGCGCCTTAGGACCAATTGGCACAAACACGGCGTTGCTGTTGTCATCGGCTTTAAACTGGTGACACTGCTTACATTGGTTCATGCTCGGGACCATATAGTTAAAGGTGAGGCTTTCTCCTTTATGGCTTAAGGTTTGGCTGCTAATTGCACCGGCTTTGGCCAATGTGGCATCTGTCTTATCGGCATTCCACACATAGGGTAGGGCGCTCCAGCCGGTTGGGCGATGGATCAGCAAACGGGTCTCAATCAAACTCTCGTTATTGATACCGCGTTTACTGGTGTCGCTTGGCAAGGCAAAGGTTTTAACGATGACGCTACCCACAGGGAAATCAAAGGCTTCGTTTTCGGAGTAACTGGCTTTTTGTCCCGAAGGCAAATACACAAAGCGGTATTTACTGGCGTAGTCGGTAAAGAGTTGAGTGTTAAGATCGTAAGGGACACCGCCCGAATTGGGCCCT
Source organism: Shewanella sp. (assembly GCF_047975355.1). Taxonomy (GTDB): domain Bacteria; phylum Pseudomonadota; class Gammaproteobacteria; order Enterobacterales; family Shewanellaceae; genus Shewanella. The sequence continues at coordinate 13,838 of NZ_JBKEDJ010000061.1, forward strand.
GCCGTGGGGTTTTTGGCATCGCTAAACAGATTGTAATCCGACAGTTTAGGACAGTTTGCTTTTAGCAGCGCATCCCAACTGACGTTTGACCCCGTCGCCTGACAAAGACTTTGGTCACCATCACCCACTAAACCACCTTCGCCTTCACCGATAGTGCCACCGCCGCCAACGAGCACGCCGCCATCACAGCCTGCGGTATTATCGTCAACCCCGCAACCAAACACTTGGCCCGCGAAGGTGACTGTGTGTACGGGTAGGCTCACTTGGGTACATTTCAGCAGATTGTTCTGGGTCTTCTCGTATTGCACATCGGCGATACTGATATCGGTGTTGCTGTTGGCATAGAGTCTGCCGTAGGACACATCACCGTTATCACTGGCGCAGACGTTATCACTGCCATCTGCGGCAAAGGGCGCCTCTTTTAAACCTAGGTAAGCGGCGGTGCCGTTATTGGCAAGCATTTCCCCTAAGCCGTCGTAGAGTACGCCGGGCAGGGTGCCGTGACTGATGACATACGCACGGATAATATCTTGAATTAAATAACCTTTAGGCTTACTTCCATAGTCGGTGATCAGGTTATCGTGCATGTAAATATTACGTGGTACTGGGCGCCAACCGTCTTCAATGGCTTGACCTGGTTGACCATAGTTGCCGACAAAGGAGGTCATGTCGGGTTCCGCAATAAAGAAACTACTGATAGTCACCCCTAAGGTATCGTGGTGGGTAATTTCGTTATTGAAGATTTCCACATCCGCGGTAGACAGTACAATCACCCCAGTCCCCGGCGGCACTATATGCACCCCAGCGGGGTTGGCCGAAGCATTGGCGAAGTTAGGCGTGTTGTTGTCATACACTTTGTTGTTGAAAATTCGCACACTAGAGCCGTATCTATGGTTGTTGATCGGCAAGTCGAACACTAAAATCCCGCCGGTGTTGCCCATGGCTTCGTTGTCATACACATCGGCATATTTAGAGTTTTCGACTTCAATCCCAGCAACGTTTTCCTTGGCGATATTGCGGCGCACCACAATATATTGAGACTGACCCACATAGATACCCGCATCGGCACTACCACGGACATAGCTGTCTTCAATCAGAATGTTTTCACATTCAACAGGATATAGACCATAGGCGCCATTATCTTTGTCGAGTTCGCCCTCCCACACCGCCCCCACGCGGCGCAGTATGATGCCATTGGTGTTTTTAAGCTTGATACCGTTGTTTTTGGCCTCATTGACCGACAGATCTTGGATGGTAATGTTCAGCGCATTCTGCACGAAAATCCCATCCCCAGAGTTGGCTTGGGCAAAATTGAGGATAGTGTCCTTCATCCCATAGCCCATGATAGTGACGTTTTTGGCATAACTGCCATCCCCATCCACGTCGCCATCGAACAGTAATGTCGAGTCGATATTAAAGGTGCCCTTTGGTAGTACAATCACAGCGCCACTTTGGGCGTTGATTAAGGCTTCTTGAATTCGGGTAGTGAGATTATCCCCCGGTAGGATTTTGATGGCGCCTTCGGGGAAGGTGGGGCCCGTTTCAGGGGGCTGAACCACGGGGGGCGTGACTACCTCTGGTGCTGGATCATCGTCAGAAAAACAACCCGTGAGATTAAACGCCATCAGTAGGGCGACCCCTGTTGGCATCAGCCAATTCGCCTTACCTTGGTTTTTATTCCTGTGTGAGTTGATCGGCAAAAGGTGGCGTGGTGTCGCCTTAACGCCCTTCTTCGCCAGTGGGTGTGTCGTTTTGTTGAACATAGGTGCTCCTGCTTTTTGTTATTATTTCGTTAACAGAATGCGCTAGGGGCAGCAAAAGGCAATGTGAAATGTGGCCAAAATGGTGCAACGTGCGAAGATGGATAGTGATCACTGCAATTGATTATTGATCATTGTTATTGGCGATTGGAGCAGGATATTGTGTAGAAGGAATGAGGTCTTGATTTGTTGGTGAGAATCTTAGGTGGCAGTTATTGTGATCACGTTACCCTATTCACCATAACAAAGGGCGCATTTTGCGCCCTTTGTTTTAGATGGCGTTACAGCGAATGAGCTTAGAGCTGGTAGCTAATGTGCTGGTGGAAGCGCACCACCAGATCTTCACGCTCTGGATCGAGCCCAATCTCGGCGGCAAAGGTTTTAAGTGCGGCTTCGACGTTATTCATAAAACGACCATAGCCTGAGTCATCACAGTCCTTGGCGCCCGCGACGATAGTAAAATGCGCGGCTTCGACTAAGTTGTCGGCATCCCAGCGGCGGATCACTTGCTGCTCAGTCGCATTCGGGTCAAAACCAATCATTTGTACTTCGGCCTTGCTGTCGAGTTTCTCAAACTTGCTGTTGCGCACTAAGGGCGTTAGGCCGTTGGCCACCATGGCTAAACGGGTCAGTTGCCTATTGGCAGCGGCCTTGAGGAAGTTATCTTCAAGATGTTGATATAACGGGCTAAAGTCCGTTGCCGACTCTGGTAGTAAACCTTGTTTGAGTTTGCGACTCAGCGGCAGGCTGACGGTGACATAGGTGAGTGAGCTGACATTTTCGGGCAGTTCACATTTTCTTGCCTTGTATCTTGGTGCTATGGCTCTGAGCTTATAGCCATAGGTTTCTTTATTGCCTTTTGATTTGGCGAATAAATCATAGGATAAGTGCTGGTGGTCGCGGATCTTTACCTTGAGATCTTTAATCGGCAGCTTAGGCATTAATTCGTTTAGGAGTCCCCGCACACGGTTGTGGAAATTGGCCGAGTTGCTGCGGATCTCATCGCCAGTCGCTAAGAACACAATACGCAGTTTGCGGGCGCGGTAGTTGTCCTCGGTGAACAGGTTTTGTGCCTCGTGGTAGGCGGGATTGTAAAAAAACAGAATTTGTTCAGCGGTTTGGAAACAATAGGCCTCGGTATGGTAACGCACGACTGGCAGTTTATCGTTAGTGATCACATGAACGTTACGGAGATCGTGTTGTTCTGCCAAGTTAAAAATGACGCGGCTTAAGGTTTGATAACAGCTGTGGTAATCGGGGTATTGCGCCAGCAATTCATCCGTGACTTTAATTTCGGCGGTGATGTACTGGTTGGTACGAGCTTCCTTGGGTATGTACACTTTTTGCTGATGGCTAAGGGACATATTGACTCCTTGTTGGGTTAACCATTTGCTAACACGAATTTTACTGTTTCTCTAAGGCGTTAATGTTGCGTTGGAGCATGTTTTTATCGCTTAAATGCAACTTTACATCAGCAAGCTGTTTATTAGCTTAAAATTGCAGCGATTTTATCGAGTTAATGCTTTTTCAATCCAAGGTTGCATCCAAGTCGCTATCTTTTCTTGGGCCTTTTCATTGGGATGAATTCCGTCCCTTTGCATCAACTCAGGATGGGGAGCAATGTCCTGCATAAAGAAGGGAATTAATGCAATCTCCTCGTCTTTAGCAATCTCTTGATACACTTGGGTGAACTTTTGGGTATAGCGAGGGCCATAGTTAGGCGGTACCATGATTTCGGTCAGTAGCACTTTAGCGCCGCTATTTTTAGCTAGGGTAATGATTTGGATTAGGTTATTTTTGAGTTGCGTCGGGGGGAATCCACGTAAACCATCGTTACCACCGAGTTCGACCACCACTAAATCGGGGGCTACGGAATCGAGCAGTGCAGGCAAACGACGCAATCCACCCGCCGTGGTTTCACCGCTCACCGAACCATTGGTAAATTCATGCTCGGGTAAATTTTTTTGCAGCAGCGCCACCCAGCCTACTTGTTCCGACATGCCATAGCTGGCACCTAAGCTATCGCCGAGGATCAACACTTTCGCCGCCTGAACTGGCGTGGTTATAAACAGACTTAACAGGATGCAGGCGCTCACGGCCTTTGCCATCGGCTTGCATCTTAGCGATTGACGCAAGAACGATTTGTATAAGAAGGATCCTATGTCAAACGTCGTTTCAAAAAACAGTGCCATCAATGTTGTTAACCTCGAAAAATCGGTGACTACTCAGGAAGGTTCGCTCACTATCCTCAAGGGCATTAACTTAGATGTCAAGCAGGGGGAAAGTGTTGCGATATTAGGGCCCTCGGGCTCGGGTAAATCGACGCTACTTGGCTTACTCGCCGCGCTCGATACCCCGACGGCAGGGGAGATTTGGCTCGATGGGCAGGCTCTATCACCGCTTAATGAAGAACAGAAAGCCGCGCTGCGTAAGCAAAAAGTGAGCTTTATTTTTCAATCTTTTATGTTAGTTGATACCTTAACTGCCCTCGAAAATGTGATGCTGCCGGCCGAGCTTGCTGGGGTTAAAAATGCCAAGGAGAAGGCCGAGACCATGCTGGGACGCGTGGGGTTATCCCACCGTTTGACCCATTTACCTAAACAGCTATCCGGCGGCGAGCAGCAAAGGGTAGCCATTGCTCGCGCCTTTATCTGTGAACCTAAAGTACTTTTTGCCGATGAGCCAACCGGCAATTTGGACAGTGTTAACGGCCATAAAATTGCCGATATGTTGTTTGAGCTGAACCAAGAGAGCCACACCACGCTCATCCTCGTCACCCACGACTTGCAACTGGCGAAACGCTGCCAGCGGCAACTGGTTATGGATAACGGGCACTTGCAGGAAGAGTTCGATTCGGCCTTATCGCACAATGTGAATAGCAACCTTGAATTAAGCGCCAAGGAGGCCTAACCCATGGAGCTTAATTTGGCATGGCGCCTGTTTAAGCGCGAGCTGCAACAGGGGCAGTTGTTATTGATTATCCTCGCCATTACCTTGGCGGTGCTGTCGGTTAGCGGTCTTGCGCGGGTCAGTGAGCGCTTGCAAGTCGCGATCAACGGGCAAGCGACCCAGTTTATCGCCGCCGATCGCATTATCGACTCTCCCGTTCAAATTGACGCCAGCATTCTGGCCAAGGCCGATGAGCTTGGTCTTAAGCATGTGACCAATATGCAATTTAACTCCATGGTGTATGCGGGGGATAAGTTTCAGTTAGTCACAGTACGGGCGGTTGAGTCTGGTTATCCACTTAAGGGAGATATCGAACTTAAAGCGGACAATGGCCAAGATGTCAAAGCTCAAGGCTTGCCCCTGGCCGATGAAGTGTGGTTCGAGAGTCGCTTAGGGGGACTCTTGGGATACCCGCAAACATTGGAATTAGGCAACAGTGAGTTTAGTTTAAGTCAAGAAATCAGTCGCTTACCCGATGCGGGTTTTAATCCGTTCGCTTCTTCCCCCGTGGTATTAATGCGGATTGAAGATGTCGCCAAGACAGGGGTAATCCAACCCGGCAGCCGAGTGACGTATCTGTATCAGTTTGCGGGTGACGAAAGCGCCTTAAGCGCCTTTGAAAATAGCGTTAAACCGCTGCTGAATAATTCCCAGCGCTGGGTCGATGTGCAGTCTGGCGACTCACCGATTGCGGGCGCGGTGAAGCGGGCGGAGCGTTTTTTACTGCTGGCAAGCTTGCTCGGTATTGCGCTGGCCTGCGCCGCGATTGGGATTGCTGCCCAGCGTTACTGCCAACGTCATTATGATGTGGTCGCCATGCTCAAAACCTTTGGCGCCTCATCAACTCAAATCCGTCGACTATTCGGTATCCATTTACTGCTGGTGACACTGTTTGGCATTGTGCTGGGGTTAATCGGCGGGGCACTGCTGGATTTAGGCATTAATCAACTGTTACCCCCTGAAATCGCTGCCTATTCGCCGCCGTTGACGCGGCCGCTATTGCTTGGGATCAGCACAGGGCTTATCAGCGCCTTTATGTTTTCGGCCTATCCTTTAATGCGTTTGCTGGCGATTCCGCCGCTGCGGGTATTACAAAGGCAACTCGAAGGTTTGCAGCTCGGCATGTGGCTGCATTTACTCTTAAGTTTAGGGGCGATGGCGCTGTTGGGATATTTGTATTCCCAAAGCTGGGCGTTGACACTGACGGTGGTCGCGGCTGTGATGCTACTCGGCGTATTGCTGAGTATTTTAGGCTTTGTGATGATCCGCCTTGGTCACAGTGTCGGTATGAAAACCACCAATCCCTTGCAACTGGCACTCGCGGGTTTACGCCGCCGCGCGCGGCAAAATGCGGTGCAATTAGTGGGCTTTAGTGCGGCCTTGGTATTGCTACTGACCATTTTGGCCCTGAGGCAGGATTTACTGAACGAGTGGCAAAAACAGCTGCCCGAGAATGCGCCCAACTATTTCTTGGTCAATATCGCTCCCGATGATGCTAAGCCATTAAATGACTTTATGGCGCAAAAGGGCATAGCTGCAACGGATATCTATCCCGTGATTCGCGGCCGCTTGACTCAAATCAATGGTGAAACCTTGATTTCCGACGAGCAGGCCGAAGCGGGAGAGAAGGGGCGAGTAGGAATTTCCCGCGAGCTTAATCTCACCTGGCGCAATACCTTGCCCGCCAACAACGAGTTGGTCGAAGGGCATTTTAATCAGGCGGCGGATGAGGTTTCTGTCGAGTCAGGTGTTGCCGAGCGTTTAGGGCTAAAGTTGGGCGATACGCTGACTTATACAATTGATAACCAAGAGCTTAAGGTCAAGGTCGCTAGTGTCCGTGCCGTGCACTGGGAAACCATGCAGCCAAACTTCTTTATGATCTTCACTCAAGAAGCGCTGGCGCCCTTTGCCTATACCTCGATGGCAAGCTTCTACCTCGACGACAAAAAACCGGATGTGCAAGGGAGTGATGCTCCGAAGAACACAGTGATCCTCGAACTTATCCAGCAGTTCCCAACTGTGTCGATTATCGATGTCGGCGCTATGGTAGGGCAATTGCGGCAGATTATTGAGCAGGTGTCCCTGTCGCTGACGTTGGTCTTGGTTCTCGTCTTACTGGCCAGTTCTTTAGTGCTTATCGCGCAAACCGAGGCGGGAATGGCGACACGCCAGCGTGAACTCGCAGTGCTGCGCACCTTTGGCGCTTCTGGCTGGTTACTGCGTAGCGCCACTGGGCTTGAATTTGCGTTACTGGGGGGCATAGCTGGGGTGCTTGCAGTGATAGTGGCCGAATTTGCGCTGTATCTGTTAAAGACCCAAGTATTTGAACTTAATGTGTATATGCACTGGCCCTGGTGGGGGATTGCCCCTGTCTGCGGCGCCTTGTTAGTCGCGCTGCTGGGTGTTTGGCGCTGCCGCCAATTACTCAATCAATCCTGCGCCGAATTATTAAAAGCGGGCGCTTAAGATGATGCGAGTTTGGGGTTAAGGCAAATGCCGTAACACCATTATTTGTAAAGTGAAAATGTAAAAAATAAGCACTGGCTTAAACCAGTGCTTATTTATTGGCGGTTATTTGGATTGTTTTAGCTTGAGGCTAAGTTTGAGCATTTGTCACATTGGCTTACAAATGGATAAAAGCAAAGTGTTATCCGCTACGAACTTAGCCAATATTTATGAGTCTATTAAACGAGAAAGAGTTGCTTGCGCAAGTCAGACAATTGATACCGAGAGCACTGGATAACCAGATAACTTGAGTGCAGGATTTTAGCCATTGGGAGACAAACAGAATGTTTAAAGGAATAAGAACATTACTTAAAGATAACCGCTCCATTTTATTGTTTATCAGCCTAATGCTGGTGTTCAGGAGCGCGGTGGCCGATTGGAATACAGTACCGACAGGTTCTATGTTGCCGACGATTGTTGAGGGCGACCGCATTCTAGTGAATAAGATTGCTTACGATATCAGAGTGCCATTTACCCATATCCCACTCGTTAAACTTGCAGACCCAACACGTGGGGATATTATCGTGTTCGACTCTAAAAAAGCCGATAAAAAGCTGATTAAGCGGGTGATTGCCGTACCCGGTGATACTGTGATGATGCGGGATAATCGCTTGTATTTAAATGGCAAACCACTCGCATATACACAGCAAACATTAAGTGCCTATGCGCCGGAGAATGTCACCGAATGGCAGGAGGATCTACTCGGCATAGCGCACAGTATTCGTCTCAATCCGCAGCCCTCGCAGCTGGCTAATTTTGGCCCAGTTACGGTTCCTGATAACCAGTATTTGGCGCTAGGGGACAATCGAGATAACAGTGCCGATTCAAGAGTTATAGGTTTTGTACCCAGGGGGGAGATTGTTGGCCGCTCAAGCTCAGTGGTCTTCTCATTGGATTACAACGATTATTACTTGCCGCGGCCAGAACGCATGATGCGCGCGTTCTAATTTGTTCTTAGATTTCACTCTTCACGTGATATAAAAAATGGCGCCCTTATCGGCGCCATTTTTGTTTGATGATAAAATGTTGTGTACTTACATCAAAAAGCTGAGGTAGCCCTGCAATACAATTAAATTGACTATATCGATAAAGAAGGCGCCGACAATCGGTACCACCATAAAGGCCTGCGGAGAAGGGCCTGTGCGTGATACTAGTGCGCCCATATTCATCACCGCAGTAGGAGTAGCGCCCATACCAAAGCCACAGTGACCGCCGGTGATCACCGCCGCATCATAGTTGCTGCCCATGATTTTAAAGGTCACAAAATAGGCGAATACCGCCAGCACTGCGGTTTGCACCAGCAGGATAATCAGCAATGGAATAGCCAGATCCAAAATTTCCCACAACTTGAGGTTCATTAAGGCCATAGAAAGAAATAACGACAGCGCCACAGTACCTATCACATCGATACTCTCGGTATGGGGGTTATAACCTCGGGTTACTTCGGTGATGTTGGCTATGATCACCCCAAGAAACAGGGCATAGACAAAGTCCGGCATCTTGAGCCAATTCAGCTGATATTCACTGACAAACACAGTAAACCATTTGGCTCCAGCAACGCAGATCAGCAGTACAAACAGGGTTTCGATGATTGTCTTAGCGGTGACTTGGTCTTCTTCGAGCTGATCGTAGGTTACCAGTTGAGGATGCGTGGCGTGGTGTTTACGGCCCATGCCGTAGCTTGAGACCAGATTGTGTTTGCCAATTAATCGCTGCGCGACGGGGCCGCCGATAATGCCGCCCATGACTAAGCCAAAGGTGGCCGCCGCCATGGCAAGCTCTAAGGTGTTGATGCCGTAGTTTTCGGCAAAGGTTTGTGACCAAGCAACACCTGTCCCATGGCCGCCTGACAACGTAATCGAGCCAGCGATAAGGCCTAAGATGGGGTCTAAACCGAGGAGGCTTGCAAGACTTACCCCGACAGCATTTTGAATGACGATATAGACCGAAGCGGCGCCGAGGAAGATAAACACTTTTTTGCCGCCACTGAGCAGCAGCTTGTAGTTTGCCGATAAACCTATCGTACTGAAAAACATCAGCATTAAGGTATTTTGCATGGGTAAACTAAAGGCGAGGGTGATGTCTTGGAAATGTAAAAAGGCCACGACGGCGGCGACGACCAGTCCGCCAACGATAGGTTCGGGAATATTGTATTGTCTAAAAACACGCACATGGCGATTGATGGAATGGCCAATAAACAGCACGAAGATAGCAATTAAGAACGACTCGAGTTCGCCAATTGTATAAGTGGTGTGCATGATAGTTCCTTACAAATGGTTTGTGTGGGAATACCGCTGTACTCAAGCTGAGTGAGGGCGACCCATCTCGTTATTTAGCATTATCTAATGCTAAGTGTTAAACGCGCGATCTAAGGACAGATTCTTATCAATCCCCAAGGCTGGAGAAGGAGTATTTAGCGCGAATATGAACCGTATTGGTGTAGTTGATCAGCATCGCGACAGAGGGTGCGGATACTGAAGATAATGAACTTGCTCGGAGTGTTAACTGTGCTTCAGTGCGGGTGCTAACACGTCAATAGCGATAAGCAAGAGGTGGGGAGTGTAACAGAAAAATGCGCCAGTGTCGTTAAATTGTCTTTAAAATCATTGTGTTGCATTTATGTTTTTCGGCTGTTGCCAGATGCGAGCGCTGCACTTCAAAAAATCACGTCGATAAATAAATCGCCACAGGGGATTTTTATCTCTGATTTTCAAGTCATTATTCAGCATGACGTTAACCCTCGACTCTGCGCTTGGTAACATTTTATTCTCAAGCCAGTTACCGATAATGGCGGAGTCGAAAAAACTGTTAACTCGCGAGTACGTCCCTTAGCGCAGGTTCGAGTCGCTCAAAACGGAAGCTAAACCCCGCATCTAGCGCATGTTTTGGGAGCACAAATTGCCCTTCGATAAGTAACTCCGCCATTTCGCCCATCGCGAGTCGCAGCATAGAGGCTGGGGTCGTGATAAAGGTCGGGCGATTTAATACTCGACCTAGGGTGGTGGCAAACTCGGCGTTACTGACAGGATTAGGCGCGGTGGCATTGAAAATGCCCTCGCATTCGTCATGGTTGAGTAAAAAGTCTATCAGCGTCACCATATCCTGAATGTGTATCCAACTCATGCCTTGGCAGCCGTGGCCTATTGGTCCACCTAGCCCCAATTTAAACGGTGGCAACATCTTCGCGAGTGCGCCGCCATGGCCAAGCACTATACCCGTGCGTAGGATGCAGACGCGGGTTTTGGTGGCGGCTTGCTGCGCGAGTCGCTCCCATTCCTGGCAAATATCATGGCTAAATTCGGGGTGTGGGGCTGCGGTTTCATCGATGGGGATGGCGCCTTGGCGGCCATAAAAACCGATGGCAGAACCACTTATCATTACCTTGGGCGGGGTGCAGTTGTGTAAAATCAGTTGGCTCAGTCGCGCTGTGGTATTCCAGCGACTATCGCAGATGCGCTGCTTTTGCTGCGCACTCCAACGTTTAGCAACAATCGGCTCGCCGGCAAGATTTATCACCGCATCGATATGATTTAAATCATCAATTTCGTCTAAGGTACTGAGATATTGGTGCTGCGGGCCTAATAGTTGCCGACTGCTGCCTGGGTGGCGGGTGAGCAAGACCAATTCATGCTGATTAGCTAAATGGGCGACTAACTGCCGACCAATAAACCCACTTGCGCCCGTTATCAGTATCTTCATCGTCGAGTCCTTGGTTGATGGTTTTCTATGATTATAAGCAATATACGATAACGGGAGTGCGGGGATCACTTTATTGATTTTTTTGGTAACACAACTCCATCGACACCGAATCGGCAAAGCGCAGGGCGTGGGGCTTGTCGATTTCGACACTGGCAAACTCGACCCAAGGATGCTCGCTGGCAATGGCTAAGGTCTGGCTGGTGAGGTTTTCGAGCAGCGAGAAGCGGTTGTTTTCAATCAACTCAATGATTTTTTTTGTGATAGTTCGATAGTTAAGTGCATCGTCGACATTATCACTGTTGCGCGCCTTATCGGCACAGTAGTGGATGACGACATTGACTATCACATCCTGCCGATTTTGGATTTCATCTTCTTTTATACCGATAAAAGTGCGCAGTCTTAAGTTTTTAATGCGTATAATCGCGGTTTCTGGTTTCATAATGACAATCTAGTTTTATGGCTTAGGTGATTGAGTTTGAGACTTTTCTCGGGCTAGCCTAACAAACTTTATCTAAGATCAAGAAGGATTTTTACGCCATGACACGTTCCAATACGCCGTCTGCCGCCTATAGAGGTTTTGCCGTCATGGCCTTTGTGGTGATTATTTTGGCAGGAATAAAGGCCGCCAGCCCGATTGTTGTTCCCTTTGTGTTATCCAGTTTTATTGCGGTTATCTGTAATCCAGCGATTGGCTTGATGACAAAATATCGTGTGCCTAAATGGCTCGCGGTTATCCTGCTTATGGGTTTTATCGTGTTGATGGGCTTGTGGCTCGCCTCCCTTGTGGGCAGTTCCATTAATGAGTTTTCGAAACAGTTGCCCCAATATCGTGATCAGTTAGTTGAGCAGTTTTCTTGGGTGCTGCATAAGTTACAGGCGCTCAATATTCAAATCTCCAAGGAGCAAGTGCTGGCCTATTTTGACCCAGGCATGGCGCTGTCGATGACCACCAATATGCTTTCGGGGGTTGGCAATGTGATGGCGAACTTGTTCCTGATCATCCTGACCATCGTCTTTATGTTGTTTGAAGCGCAGTCCTTACCGAAAAAATTGCATTTGGCATTGGATGATCCCGACATGCGTTTACAGCAGATTGACCGTTTTCTGCAATCGGTGAATCAATATATGGTGATCAAGACCTTAGTCAGTCTAGCTACGGGCTTGATTGTCGGTGTTGGGCTCGCCTTTATCGGCGTGGATTATGCGCTGCTTTGGGCTGTTATCGCCTTTTTATTCAACTATATTCCCAATATCGGCTCGATTATTGCGGCCATTCCAGCCGTGTTGTTGGCCTTTATCCAATTAGGCCCCGCGGCGGCAGGCGGAACTGCTCTGCTGTACGTTGGCGCAAACATGGTGATGGGCAATGTAGTAGAACCTAAGTTTATGGGCCGCGGTCTCGGGCTTTCCACCTTAGTAGTATTTTTATCGTTAATTTTTTGGGGGTGGTTGCTGGGCTCTGTCGGCATGTTGCTGTCGGTTCCCTTAACCATGGTGGTGAAAATTGCCCTCGAATCCAGTAAGAGTGGTGGCTGGCTAGCCATTTTATTATCCGACGATGTGGATGATAAACTGGTAAGCCAATCGACAAGCACCACTCAGGTCTCTGAACCTGTCGATACCCATTCAACAGATAATAAGTAGTAGATAATGCAACGTTTTATAGAAGCACTGGCGACGATTCAAGTCGGTGAAGATGCGGCGCGACTATTCCATGGTCGCGGTGGTTATTACCCTGGCTGCGAACATCTTTGTTTAGATTGGTTCGCGCCAGTGTTGTTATTGACCAGTTTTATTCCCCTCGATGCGGCCGAGTTGGCCGAGTGCCAACAAGCGATTACGGCGCGTTGGCAAGTGATACAGCCCAATCGGCCGTTAAACTTGGTGTGTCAATACCGCAGCGGTGGCGAAACCTTTAGCCAAGTATTGGCGGGTGAGGTGCCAGATCCTCATGTCGTAACCGAAAACGGCGCTCAGTTTCAGGTGCATTTATTGCGGGGACAAAACCACGGTTTGTTCCTCGATATGGCTAATGGCCGTGAATGGGTCAGAGCCCATGCTCGCCATAAGAAAGTGCTGAATTTGTTTGCTTATACCTGTGGTTTCTCGGTGGCAGCACTGCAGGGCGGCGCCGATGAAGTAGTGAATATGGACATGAGTAAAGGGGCGTTAGCCATAGGTAAGCAGAACCATCTGCTGAATGGCTTTAGCGCGGGCGCACGCTTCTTAGGGCACGATATTTTTAAGTCATGGGGTAAGTTACGCAAGTTAGGACCCTATGACATAGTGGTTGCCGATCCGCCGAGTAATCAAAAGGGCAGTTTCGTGGCGACTAAGGATTATGTGCGTTTGATCAGGCATTTACCCGAGTTGTTAGCCGAGAATGCTGAAGTACTACTCTGCTTAAATGCGCCGGAACTCGATACCCAGTTTTTACGCCAGCAAGTCGAAGAGGCTGCGCCAGCGCTTGAATACCTTGATCGTTTACCCAATCCCGCCGCCTTTGTTGATGTCTCTGAGGAGAAATCATTAAAGGTGCTGCGTTACCGCTTAAAGGCGTAAGCACTTTTGTCATAAAAGGCCGTCATAAAAAGTCGTCATAAAACGCTGCCATGAAGTGTCATCATAAGACCGAAAGAGGCCTATGATGGCACTTCATGATGTAGCTTCGTGCCTTATCCCATCTTCACTCATCTGAACCTGTTAATAAGTTAACCGCTCTGAGAGTTGCGATTGTCCATGATGTTCAATGGCGAGACTGACATTGTGTGGGTCTAAGTGCTTAAGCGCAGAAATTTCAGCATAGAGCTTATCCTGCACATCGAGCGGGATATTCATTTGATCCATAAACATATGGATCCCCAAGATATCGCCGTGGCTGAATAAGGTGGTGAGTTTTGCTGCTTCAAACTCAATGATGGCATTCATATCGGTCTCCTACTCGCATCATTATTTAATTGATAGCAGTTTGTAACCATCTCCCTAGATTCTTTGTTTGTAAGCCCGCACTCTTTAGCACATAAGGCTATATCAACTGAAAGTCTTTCATTTTTAGATACGTTTTTGCGGCTTTTTCAGTGTTTAAAACCTTTTTTATCTTTTACATTGAAACAAAACTGAAAGTTTTCTGTAATTGTTGATTGGGCTTTGGTATACTCTGCGCCACGGAAATTCCCTTTCCTCATGGGCAAAATGTCAGCATAGAACGGCATGCCTTTGCGACCTTACAAAATCGAGCAGGAGTTGTTATGGAAGTTCATGAATACGAAAACGCTTACTATCAAGTTAAAGATGACGTGATGACATCTTTACCTGCACAGAGCGAAGAAGAAGCGGTCTAAGTCCTGTAAGCCAACAATTACAGTGCGAATTCTGAGTCGGAAGTAACAAATACAAGCATATGAAAATCGCAACCCTAGGGTTGCGATTTTTTTATATGTAGTCGAACAGAGGTTGATTGAATAAGAAAAACAGCTAGCCATTGACCTTACGTTTTTCAGGCATGATCTCAACGATAATCCACTTGCCGCTAATCTTATGCAGTCGCAGCGTTCTGTCATCAATCCAGGGCTGCCCACCCTTTAAGCCCTTCATTTTGACCACCACCATGACGTCTTTGGTGAACTTACGGAAAAAATCGATATCGATATCATCAATTTCCATTTCGACATTGGTCATGGAAAGACCGAGCATATTGCGCTGCACTGCGGCGGCAATGTAGTAATGGGTTAAGACTTCTTTGAGCGGCGCATCGACATATAACTTGGCTTTCTCCACATCTCGGTCAACATAAATGGCGTTAAAAAAGCCGAGACTCACTTCTTCGGGAGTGAGTACGTGTTCTTTGTCTGTTGGTTCGCCACAACCAAACAAAAACAGTAATGAAAGGAAAAATAAGGTTCTCATAGCTTTTCGTTATAGGAATTTGTCATGAGTATCGCGATTTTAGCGGTCATGTTCAAGTTTTGTAATAATGGCTATTCCTACGGGAAATGACTTGACTCGGATCGGCCGCCTGTGGCATATCTGAAAGGATGACTTTATTAGGTTATCCACAGAATCTGTGGAAAACTATGTTGAAGACTATAGGGATAATTTTTAAGTAGCTGATTGTATATGTTTTTAATTGCTGGTTAAAAAGTGACGCTTTTCTATGATGCCGTTCTCCAGCCATTTCCTTGTGGATATTTTCTTAGATTTACCCAGTCTATTCACAGCGTGTGAATTTCCCAAAACAGCATTTTTATGACCTTTTGAGGATATTTTAAGCGTTTAATGCTGTCCGTTTTTTGTGAGCCTTTCCCTTCTGAAATAAAAAAGCACTGAACAGTTCAGTGCTTTTTTGTGATGCTTTAGCTGAGCAAATTACGCTTTGCTGGCATCGTTTTGTGACGCTTGGATAGCCGTCAGTGCGATAGTGTAGACAATATCGTCCACTAAGGCGCCGCGGGATAAGTCGTTCACAGGCTTACGCATGCCTTGCAGCATTGGGCCAATACTGATGAGGTCTGCACTACGCTGTACCGCTTTGTAGGTGGTGTTACCTGTGTTGAGATCAGGGAACACAAATACAGTCGCTTGACCTGCAACAGGGCTGTTAGGCGCCTTAGAGCGAGCCACGTTTGGCATTACGGCTGCGTCGTATTGCAGTGGACCGTCGATAACCAGATCAGGACGTTTTTCTTTCGCGATACGGGTCGCTTCACGCACTTTATCCACATCCGAACCAGTACCTGAGTTACCCGTTGAGTAGCTGATCATCGCCACTCTTGGTTCTATACCGAAGGCCTTGGCAGATTCTGCCGATTGAATGGCGATATCGGCCAGTTGTTCGGCGTTTGGATCCGGGTTAATCGCACAGTCACCGTAAACCAGCACTTGGTCTGGCATCAACATAAAGAAGATGGAAGAAACCAGGCTAGAACCCGGTGCGGTTTTGATCAGTTGCAGCGGCGGACGAATCGTATTGGCCGTGGTGTTTACCGCGCCAGAGACGATACCATCGACTTCGTTTTGCGCCAGCATCATAGTGCCTAGCACCATGTTGTCTTCCAACTGCTCTTTGGCAACGACTTCAGTCAAACCTTTGTTGCGACGCAGATCGAGCATCGGCTCAACATAGCGATCGCGTACTTCATCGGGGTCGACAATCACAACGCCTTCGCCCAGAACAACGTCTTGCTGTGCTGCAATACGTTGAATTTCATCTTTTTTACCTAACAGCACGCAACGCGCGATACCCCGTTCGGCACAAATCGCGGCGGCCTTGATGGTACGTGGCTCATCACCCTCTGGCAGCACCACGGTTTTGTGGGCGGCGCGCGCAAGTTCGGTGAGCTTATAGCGGAACGCAGGTGGTGATAAGCGATGTTCCCTAGGGGAGTTTTTAGTCACGCTTTCAATCCAGCTCTGATCGATATGACTGGCAACGTATTCTTGGACTAAATCGATACGTACCGCATCATCCACTGGCACTTCGTGGTCGAAGCGTTGGATGTTTAATGAAGTCTGCCAAGTGTTGGTATCGATGAGGAATACCGGTAAACCTGTCTCGAAGGCCTGTTCACACAGTTTCAGAATTTCAGGCTCTGGCTCGTAGCTACCAGTCAGCAGCAGGGCGCCGATCTTCACGCCATTCATGGCGGCAAGGCACGCTGACACAATCACATCGGAGCGATCACCAGAGGTCACCAGCAATGAATCTGTCTTAATATGGTTGACCATATTTGGCAAGCTGCGGGCGCAGAAGGTGACTTTACGTAGGCGGCGAGTGTTCATCTCGCCGGCATTGAGAATGCGGGCACGTAAATGTTTGGCCAGATCCGACGCACGAGGTGCGACTAAATCGAGGTTGTAAGGCACGCTACCTAAGATGCGCAGTGGGCTTTTACCTGGTAGTTGGAACATGATGGACGCATCTGAGCGTTGTACGCCTTGATGATCGAACACTTCCGATAAGTCTGGGCGAGCGCGACCTTCATCATCTACTGGCGCGCCAATCTTGTTGATTACAGCACCAATCAGACGTTTGTTGTTTTTGCCGCCCCACGAGTTGTAGGCAATTTCGAGGCGGTTCATCAGGCCAGTTGGCGTGTCACTGCCGGGGGTGGCAATGAAAATCACGTCCGCATCCATTGCCTTGGCGATAGCGTAGTTCACATCATCGGCAAAGGGATGGTTGCGAGTTGGCACTAAGCCTTCAACAATCAGGGTTTCGGTATTGCTGGCGCATTCTGCGGCGCGGGCAATGATTTGCTCCATCAGCACGTCGGTTTGATCGGCGCGGATCAGTGCTTCGGCATGGGCCATATCGAAGGGCTCTAACGGATTGACCGTGGGCGATTTGCTTAAAATCGTGGTAGAGCGCTCTGGGCCATTATCATTTGGACGCAGCTGGGAAATGGGTTTAAAGAATTGGACTTTTACCCCGTGGCGCTCTAATGCGCGCACCATACCTAGGCTTAAGGAGGTCAGGCCAACTCCTGTGCCTATGGGGATTAACATGATATTTCGAGACATAAAAACCTCTAAGTTCGATGGTTTTTGGCAGAGTGAGTCGTCTCTGCTGCTTTGCTTGTGTTTATTTAGCCGTAGGTCGCTAATAATAAAGCCGTTTGGCTGAGCAAACGGCTTGAATCATCTTATTATTTTGTAATGAGTTTAATCGAATCTTCGGCGATAACCCACTCTTCGTTGGTCGGGATGACCATGGCAACGGTACTGTTATTTGTGGTGATGATGCCTTTCTTGCCGAAGCGGGCGGCTTTGTTACGCTCGCTATCCACATGGAAATTGAAGATTTGCAGCATGTTGAGCACTTTCTCGCGGATGATGTCGGAGTTTTCGCCGATACCACCGGTAAAGACTACGGCATCTAAACGACCGAGCGGCACAGTGTAAGAGGCGATATATTTCGCCAGACGGTAGCAGAAGATTTCCAGTGCTAAGGTCGCGCCTTTGTGACCATCGGCATAACCTTCTTCGATGCCACGGCAATCGTTAGTCAGTTCAGAAATCCCGAGCAAACCACTTTGCTTGTTCATCAGGTTGTTGACTTCTTCCAGTGTGTAACCCAGTTGGTGAACTAAGTGGTAGATGATAGAGGGGTCGAGATCGCCACAGCGAGTGCCCATGACTAAACCTTCAAGCGGCGTCAGTCCCATTGAGGTATCAACGCTCTTACCGCCTTTAACCGCTGTCACAGAGGCACCGTTGCCTAAGTGTGCGCAGATCACATTGGTTTCTTCTAAAGGTTTGTTCAACACTTTAGCGGCTTCACGGCTGACAAACAGGTGGCTAGTACCGTGCATACCATAGCGACGGATACCGTGCTCACGGTACAGCTTGTATGGCAGGGCGTAGATGTACGCGCGCTCAGGCATGCTTTGGTGGAATGCAGTATCGAACACCGCCACTTGTGGCAGTTTAGGGAAAGAGGCAATGGCCGCGCGAATACCGATAAGGTGGGCAGGGTTATGCAGTGGCGCCAGTGAAGAACATTCTTCAATACCTTTGATCACATGCTCATCAATAATTACAGAGCGAGTGAACTTCTCACCGCCGTGTACGATACGGTGGCCCACAGCTTGAATTTGCGCGGCTAATTCAGGTTGACCAGCAAGGATTTTATTGACGATAAATTCAACGGCTTCGCGGTGAGCGGTAAATGCACCTAAAGAGGACTCATGCTTTTTACCGTTGATTTTCCATTTAATGCGCGAGTCTTCTAAGCCAAAACACTCGGCTAGGCCAGAGATCTGATCGTCACCTGTTTGCGCGTCAATGACGGCAAATTTGAGTGAAGAGCTACCGCAATTGAGTACTAAAACCAGTTTATTAGACATGTGTAAACCTTTTGCCATTGTGTTTAAGTTAACGATTCAAAATCTTGGGAACGCTTGCGTAATTTGCCATCACAGTCTTGGGGCGCAGTGCCAGATTGTGCTATGGTAAAAGCAGTGTTCCTCTGTTGTAGGTGTCTAAAATTGAGTATCAATATTCTCAAAACCTTAGGTGACGGTCGTCGCTATATGAAGACGTGGCCTATGGTTAGACAACTGGGTTTGTATTTTCCTGAGTATCGGGTGGTACGCGCCACTCAGCTTGCCATTCTGGTGATGCCAGTGCTGGCGATTTTGGCGAGTGTGAGTCAGATTTATACCTATGGTTGGGCGTTTTTACCCCAAGCTCTCACTATCGCGTTGTTCTTTATTAGCCTGCCGTTGCAGGGCTTATTGTGGTTAGGCTGGCGTGCGCGCCATCCATTACCTTTATCGCTGTTCGACTGGAGTAATCAGTTGAGTGCGAAATTGTCTGCCATGGGCATTCATTGCCAATCCTTGGGCGCTAAGGCGTGTTACCTTGATATGGCGCTCATTTTAAAAATAGCCTTTGAGCGCTTAGATGCCAGTTATTGGGAGGAGCTTTAAGCCTCCCTTGGCGTTTTAATACACCGCATTAATCCCCTGTGAGCTAAACACGGCTTTAATTTTTTCCATGGTGTCGCGGCTCGGTGGTGCGACGCCATCGAGTTGATAACTTTCTCCCATCGCTTCCCACTTGTGTTTACCCAGCTCGTGGTAGGGCAGGAGTTCAACTTTTTCAATATTCTTCATGGGCTTGATAAATTCGGCCAGCTGTAATGCCGAAGCTTCATCGTCGGTAAATCCACCCACGACCACATAACGTATCCAGGTAGGCTGATTGCGTTTGGCGAGATACTCGGCAAATTGCAGCGTTCTGTGGTTACTGACCTTAGTCAGTTCAATGTGTTTATCGTCATTCATTTGTTTGATATCGAGCAACACCAGATCGGTATGATCGAGTAGCTCATCAATCACTGGCGTGTACTTACGCACAAAGCCGTTGGTATCTAAACAGGTATGAATGCCTTCTTTTTTACAGGCTTTAAAGAGTTCGGCGACAAACTCCGCCTGTAATATGGCTTCGCCACCGCTGGCGGTCACACCGCCGTTGCTGGCATCGAGGAAGGGGCGGTAGCTAATGATTTGGCTCATTAACTCGTCGACCTGTACTTCCTTGCCACCATCAAGATCCCAAGTATCACGGTTATGACAATACTGACAGCGCATTAAACAGCCCTGCATAAAGGTGATAAACCGTATGCCTGGACCATCCACTGTGCCAAAGGATTCCACTGAGTGGATCCGACCGGTAACTGCCATTGTGACTCCTGTTGAAATAAGTGAGGCTGTAGCACATTGTACTACAGCCTTACCTAATTTAGCTTACAGACCTTTTGTGAAAGTACGTGTGATCACGTCTTGCTGCTGCTCTGGGGTCAAAGAGTTAAAGCGCACTGCGTAACCCGATACCCGGATGGTCAGTTGCGGATACTTGTCAGGGTTAACGACCGCATCCTCAAGCATTTCACGGTTCATCACGTTAACGTTCAAGTGTTGACCGCCTTCGTGTCCTTCGTTGTGGGCGAAATATCCGTCCATCAACGCCGCGAGGTTAGTACGGCGACCGTCTTCATCTTTACCTAAGGCATTAGGCACGATAGAGAAGGTGTAAGAGATACCGTCCTGTGCGTGGGCAAAAGGCAGTTTTGCCACTGAGGTTAACGAGGCGATAGCGCCTTTCTCATCACGGCCGTGCATTGGGTTTGCACCCGGTGCAAATGGCGCACCTGAACGGCGACCGTCTGGCGTGTTACCGGTTTTCTTACCATAAACCACGTTAGAGGTAATGGTCAGAATTGACTGAGTTGGGATAGCGTTGCGGTACATTTTACGGTCGCGGATCTTCGACATAAAACGTTCAACTAAGTCACAGGCGATATCGTCGACGCGTGGGTCGTTGTTACCAAATTTTGGATAATCACCGCTGATCTCAAAGTCGACGGCAATGCCGTTTTCATCGCGTACAGGTTTTACTTGAGCGTACTTGATAGCAGACAGCGAGTCGGCTGCGATAGAAAGCCCTGCGATACCACAAGCCATGGTACGACGTACGTCTCTGTCGTGCAGCGCCATTAGCGCAGCTTCGTAGGAGTACTTGTCATGCATGTAGTGAATAGAGTTCAGTGCAGTGACATATTGCGTCGCTAACCAATCCATCAGGCCGTCTAAGCGGTTCATCACGTCATCGAAGTTCAACACTTCGTCGGTGATGGGGGCGGCTTTAGGGGCGATTTGGATTTTCAGTTTTTCGTCAACGCCGCCGTTAATCGCATACAACATGGTTTTTGCCAAGTTTGCACGGGCGCCGAAGAACTGCATGTGTTTACCCACAACCATTGGGCTCACGCAGCAAGCGATAGCGTAATCGTCAGATTGGAAATCTGGGCGCATTAAGTCATCGTTTTCGTATTGGATAGAGCTAGTGTCGATAGACACTTTCGCGCAGTACTTTTTAAAGCCTACAGGCAGTTTGTCAGACCAGAGCACAGTGATGTTTGGCTCTGGGCTTGGGCCCATAGTGTATAAGGTGTTTAAGAAACGGAAGCTGGATTTGGTCACCAGTGTACGGCCATCTAAGCCCATACCGCCGATTGATTCAGTTGCCCAAATAGGGTCGCCTGAGAATAACTCATCGTATTCTGGAGTACGAAGGAAACGCACCATACGCAGTTTCATCACGAAATGGTCAATCATTTCTTGTGCTTGTTGCTCAGTGATGATGCCGTTTTTCAGATCGCGCTCGATGTAGATGTCGAGGAATGATGAGGTGCGGCCTAAAGACATTGCCGCGCCGTTTTGGCTCTTCACAGCGGCTAAGTAGCCAAAATATGTCCATTGTATCGCTTCTTTGGCGTTAGCGGCTGGGCGAGAAATATCGAAACCGTATTTAGCGGCCATGGTCTTCATTTGACCTAGAGCGCGGTACTGCTCGGCAATTTCTTCACGCAGTTGGATAACGTTAGATAAATCTTCGCCGGCTTCGAACTGCGCTTGCAGTGAGCTGAACTGGGCAAATTTATCCTTCATTAAGAAGTCGATACCGTACAGTGCTACGCGGCGATAGTCAACGATAATACGGCCACGACCATAGGCATCGGGTAAACCGGTTAATACGCCGGATTTACGGCACGCCATGATTTCGGGAGTGTAGACGTCGAATACGCCTTGATTGTGGGTTTTACGCAGTTCTGAGTAGATGTATTTTACATCGGCGTCGAGTTCGCGGTCGTAAGCGGCACATGAGCCTTCAACCATACGAATACCACCGTTAGGTAACATAGCGCGCTTGAGCGGCGCATCAGTTTGTAAACCAACGATAGTTTCTAAATCTTTATTGATATAACCCGCGTCATGGGAAGTGATGGTAGAGACCATCTTAGTATCGAAATCAACTGGCGCGTGGGTGCGGTTTTCTTGCTTGATGCCTTCCATCACTTTGTCCCACAACTGGGTTGTGGCTTCGGTGGCACCGGCTAGGAATGACTCGTCACCTTCATAGGGAGCATAGTTTTGTTGAATAAAGTCACGTACATTGACTTCAGATTTCCAATCGCCAGGGGTAAAACCTTCCCATGCGTTGGCAAACAGTTCAGTTTTGTCGGTCATCGTACTAATACCTTTTGGTTGAGATAAAGGTCATTGGCGCTCATGGGTAAACCATGTTGAGTATAGGCCAATCGCTATTTCCTGATTAAAGCTCCCTTCAAGATGACGCCCTATGATGGGAACTGGAACTTGGGGATGTTTATCGCGCCAAGTGTCTGTCTATTGATACCCGATAAGATGACAAATATTCGTTTAACTTGGATTATCGGTTATCGATAACTCTTCTATAAATTGGTAAGACCAATTATCCATGAGCATATTAGCATAGCTCTTATACTCTCGCATCTTAAACGGGCGAGTTTGTGCCCGGTTAATCGCAAATTTGCTAGCAAGGTAGCATTTTTTTAGCACAATAAGGTTTAAAGCACGCTTTTACTGGACCATTAGCAACCAATGTCATCGCTTATTTGATTGACTGTCGCGCTTTTAACCGACGAAAGCTATCACCGTATCGATTGATTTTAATTGTTTACGATTTAGGCGGTCTTTGGCCTGATAATACAGTCGTCGCAAAAGGCTCGTTTATACGGGACGCTAGGCGGTGGTAGGGCATTTGACGGAAAATAAGTCAGTATGAAATCGTTTGGTTTGAGGGGATAGGAAACAGGATTGTTTCTCCTCAAATGAATGTGGTGCGAACAGGGGCGTCGTCAACAAGCCGTCATCTAGATTATGGAAACTTGACCTCTATAAGGTTAAATCTGCTTCATCTTAGCTAAAAATGATATTTAAAAGTGACATGGTAAATTGGCTAAAGGTGATATAAATTGGTATGACCAATTAACCTTTTGTGTTTATGGCTTCAAAATTTTCACATTTTACCTGTGAATAACATCACGCTTTGGCAAACTCTGCTTCACGGCTAATGCGATTTGTATGTTACAAAGCGTGACTTTAGTGAGTCATCATTTAAGCAAGTCTTAATGTAAATGTTGATTGGTTTGATCTGCGCTTGGGCGCTGTAGGAGAGACCTATGTTGCAAGTTCGCGTTTGTTTATCGGCTTTGGGAGTACAGTTATGAAAGACTCACACGCTAATGCTCCACAAACATCCTCGACTGGCCATGAGCCAATACAGGTTTCTTCACACTTTAGCTGTTATCACCAAGCCGAAATTTACGGCAAAAGCAAAGTGGTTAAGGCGCCTTGGCAATCCTTTGGTTTAGCGGTATTTGCTGGCGCTTTTATTGCCTTAGCCTTTGTGTTTTATCTGACAGTAACCACGGGTGCGGGTGATAGCGCTTGGGGCTTAGTGCGCCTCGTGGGCGGGATTGCCTTCAGCTTAGGCTTAATTTTGGTGGTAATTTGCGGCGGTGAGCTGTTTACCAGTTCGGTGCTGAGCAGCGTAGCATGGGCGCAAAAGCAGGTGACCACCAGTGAATTGCTCAAATGCTGGAGCCGCGTGTATATCGGCAACTTTGTCGGTGCCATGTTAATGGTTGGCTTGATCATGGCGGCGGGCTTATATGAGCTCGATGGCGGTAACTGGGGCTTAAACGCGCTAAAAGTGTCGCAACATAAGCTGCATCATACTTGGGTGCAGGCATTCAGCTTAGGTATTTTATGTAACATGTTGGTGTGTTTGGGTATTTGGATGACCTTCGCCAGCCGCGAATCCCTAACCAAAGCGATTTTACTGATCCTCCCAGTAGCCATGTTTGTCAGCAGTGGCTTTGAGCACAGTATCGCAAACCTGTTTATGGTGCCGCTTGGGATCACCATTCAGTCGGTCGCTAGCCCTGAGTTTTTTGCATCCCTAGGCGTGACCCAAGAGCAATTTGCCGATTTAACCGTGGCAAACTTTGTATTCAATAACTTAATTCCTGTGACCCTGGGGAACATTGTCGGCGGCGGTGTGATCGTTGGCCTCGGTTATTGGTGGATTGAGCAGGGCCAAATAGCCTTACCCGATCCGCAAAAATCCCATCAACCGCACTTTTTTGCATCGCCCTTGCATACCGAAAAGGCGAAAAATAGCCAAGAAAGTAAGTAAGAGAGTTAGTAACTAAGCGAGTCAGTCACTTAGATTTGGGATAACAGCTCCTTGAGTGACTGTTTGTCTTAGGCTTATAAAAAATGCCCAGTGTTACTGGGCTTTTTTGTGCTGCATTCGCAGTAAAATGCTTTTTTATACAGATTAGTTGTTTGTGATAGATGTAGGCATTTTGCGTATTCATGTTAGCGAATGAAGATTTTATGTACTGATTTACAGCGCTTTAGTTTATAGTGCGGCCTTTTCCGTTTGACATAAAATGGCGCATCTATGACG
Source organism: Shewanella sp. (assembly GCF_047975355.1). Taxonomy (GTDB): domain Bacteria; phylum Pseudomonadota; class Gammaproteobacteria; order Enterobacterales; family Shewanellaceae; genus Shewanella. The sequence continues at coordinate 38,551 of NZ_JBKEDJ010000061.1, forward strand.
ACTCCACCCTCGACGACTCAGCCAACAGAAGCAGCTCAGACTGCTATGGCACCATCCGCTTCACATACTCCCTCAGCCTTTCAAATGCCCGATACCTTAGTGATCATCTTTTTTGTGGCATTACTTGCGGGATTAATGACTTACTTTATTCCGATTGGGTCGTTTCAAACCCAAGAGGTGCATTATCTGGCCGATGGCGTCGATAAAGCGCGGACGGTAGTCGACCCTAATTCTTTTGCCTATCAATTGGATGATGCGGGCGAGCCTAAGTTGCAGCCCGTGGCACTCTTTAAAGGCGAGGGCGGGGTTGGCTTTTTTAACTTCGCCTTTGAGGGTTTAACCTCGGGTTCTAAATGGGGCAGCGCGATTGGCGTGATCATGTTTATGCTAGTGATTGGCGGCTCCTTCGGGGTGGTGATGGCGACTGGCACCATAGATAACGGTATCTTAAAGTTAATCGATAAAACCCGTGGCAATGAAAATTTATTCATTCCGGTGATATTTACCCTGTTTTCCCTCGGCGGCGCCGTGTTTGGCATGGGAGAAGAGGCCATTGCCTTCGCGATTATCTTCTGCCCACTCATGATCCGTTTAGGGTATGACGGCATCACCACAGTGATGGTGACCTATGTGGCGACCCAAATTGGTTTTGCCAGTTCTTGGATGAATCCCTTCAGTGTGGCAATTGCCCAAGGCATTGCGGGGATTCCGGTTCTTTCTGGCAGTGAGTTTCGCTTCCCTATGTGGCTCGGATTCACATTGCTTGGCATCGTTTTTACCATGCGTTACGCCCATCGCATTCAGCAGCAACCAAGTCTCTCCCATAGCTATCAGTCCGATGCTTATTTCCGTGAGCACCATGCTAATACAAAGCTCGAGAGCCGCTTTAATCTTGGGGATGTGTTGGTGCTGTTGTTGTTAGTGTTAACTATGGTGTGGGTGATTTGGGGCGTTGTGGCAAAGGCGTGGTTTATCCCCGAGATCGCCAGTCAGTTTTTTACCATGGGTATGGTGGCCGGCGTTATTGGCTGCGTGTTTAAGCTCAATGGCTTAACGCTTAACAAGGTCGCGCAGAGTTTTAAGGATGGCGCTAAAACCATGCTAGAGCCAGCACTTTTAGTGGGATGCGCCTCGGGGATATTACTGCTCCTTGGTGGCGGCGCTCCGACTGAACCGAGTGTGCTTAATTCGATACTGAACAGCGCAGGCGGGGTGATTGGCCATCTGCCGGATGCACTCTCGGCGTGGTTTATGTTGTTGTTTCAATCCGTATTCAACTTTTTTGTGACCTCAGGATCAGGGCAGGCCGCATTGACTATGCCACTGATGGCACCTCTCTCTGACATTGTTGGTGTGACGCGCCAAGTGGCGGTATTGGCCTTTCAGCTCGGCGATGGTCTCACCAATATCATAGTACCCACCTCAGCGTCTTTGATGGCGACCCTTGGCGTATGCCGCGTCGATTGGGGCAACTGGTTGAAATTTGTCTGGCGTTTTATGTTGCTGCTGATGTTGGTCTCAAGTGTGCTGGTGATTGGCGCGCACTATCTAGGATTTAACTAGGCGCAGAGTTTAACTAAGTGAATGGTTAAACAGGATATAAAAAAACGGCATCCGAGGATGCCGTTTTTATTGATGCTAATTTAGATTAGAACTTTTGAGTATAAGTCATTGTGTATGTACGACCGTATAGGCTGTACAGAGATGAATCATATTCTAAGTCAGAGTTTAGCACTGGGTCTTCGTTAGTTAAGTTACGGATACCCAAGCCAATCTTACCATTCCAAGGTGTGTTATAAGCGTAGCTTACATCAAACGTTGTTTGGGACGTTAAGTGACCGATTTGTTGATATGTCTTAGGATCGGTACGCTCTGCTTGACTGTCGATATATTGAGAAATAATCGATGCTGAATGCTCATCATAAGTCCAGTCAATTGCCCAAGTAAAACGAATCTGTGGCATGCCATTGCGACCAATCTTATCGTTTACTGGACCGTCAAAGTACTCTTCTTCGTCATAGTTCAATACGTAAGTTAAGTCGTAGCTGGTGCCAAACTCACCGATTGTTGTTTCAAAACCAGAGTAAGTGATGTTGAAATCAATACCTGAGGTTTCAAAACCATTACCGTTTGCTTTTGGTGTAGTAGCGGCCAGTAATTTACCATCTGCAGAGTTACCTGCACGGACAATTTCACCACGGCTTAAGTTGCCATAACCTACTTTTTGTTCTTCTTTTAACAGCGAGTCTAAAGACACAAAGGTGATTACGTCATCAATCTTCAGATTGTAGTACTCAACTTTAGTGCTCAGATTATCTGTGATATCCCACACTAAGCCTAAGTTGTAGAAGTCTGATGTTTCAGGATCAAGCTCTTTGTTTGCTTTACGTGTCACGTCATACTGTTTTGCTTTACATTCTGCAACAGGCGTACCTTGTACATCACAGTAGTGATAGTCAGTTGCGGTATCAGCACTGAATGCATCAGCAGCGAGCAAGTCAGATAATGACGGTGCACGGAAACCTTGTCCCCAAGATGCGCGGAAAACAACATCATCAATAACTTGGTATCTTAATGCAACTTTAGGTGTGGTCGCTGAACCAAAGTCAGAGTATTTGTCATAGCGGTAAGCTAAGTTTAACTCTAAGTCTTCAGTGACAGGGATGATAGATTCCGCAAAAACAGCGTAAACATCACGGTCGCCTGATGAACCATTACCAGATGAACCAATGACATCACCGGCAGCAGTTTGTGCGTCTACGTTAGCTTCGTATTTGTATTGCAGTGCTTCAGCACCCACATACCAACCAATGTTACCCGCAGGTAGTTCAATGGCCTCAAAGTTAACACCAGCATTCAGACTTTGGAATTCCATGATGTCTTGCTTGAGTGTTTGATGCGCCATATCGGCAATAACTGAGGCTGAGTTACCTTCAGGACCAAAATTGAAGATACCGTCTTTTACATACTTTTCTACGGTCGGTCTGTGCACATAACCAGTACCGTAGTTGCTGTTTTCAGCGAGGTTATAATGGTAAGTCACATCCCAGCCAAAGCTATCGTGGCTACCTACTAATCCTAATTGGATATCAGTGCTGTAATCGATGGTGTTGGCATCACGGGTACCGACATCGGTAAAGCGATAGTAAACACGGCCCGCATTTTGGTTTTTGCTTACACCAGTCATGTTGCCAGCGGCATCATAGTTTTGAACGTCTACTTGACCTGGAGCAACATTGAACCAACCTGCTGCCGGTGCATATCGACCGAAGGTTTCGTTACGAGCGAAAAGGCCTTGTCCTTTGAAGGTAATTTCATCAGACAGTTCATATTCACCATTCACATAACCTGCAGTGTATGAACGTGCAGCATGGTCAGCAGCTTCTGAGGTATAGTCATAACCACAAACATAGTCACCACTACCAGCATCATAAATGTGGCCGCCGCCAACCATTTTCGGGTTATTACAAGCGGTCAGTGGTTGGAAACCACCAGTCGTCATATCCAAAAAGTTACGGGCATAGATAGACACACCAGTAGTATCATCAAACTTCGGTGCTAACACATTGGTTGAACTAGAGAACCAACGATCACGTTGATAAATGATTTCACGATTTAAGTGTTCGAATGAGAAGGTCACGTTGCCTTTCTCACCGACAGTACCACCCACAATGTGGGCTTTCCATTCTTCACCACCGTCCTGTGTTGGTTGTGTTGCTGTCGCTGAAACTTCTAGGCCTTCATAGCCCTGTTTCAAAATAATGTTTACTACGCCTGCTACCGCATCTGAACCATAAACCGCTGAGGCACCATCCGTTAACACTTCAACACGCTCAATCGCTGCAGTAGGGATAGTGTTTAAGTTGACTGCAGTACCACCTAAAGTAGGTGAACCTGGCATACGTTTGCCATTTAATAATACTAATGTACGGTCTGAACCGGCACCACGTAAGTTAATCGTGGCTTGAGACTGGGCGCTACTACCAGAACGTTCAGAAAAAGAACCAAATGAGTTTAAGTTACTTCTTCTTAGAACATCAGTAATACTTAATTCACCGGTCTTTTCAATTTGTGAAGCATCGATTGTGGTTACTGGTGAAGAACCTTCCAAATCGGTGCGCTTAATACGTGAGCCTGTTACTTCAATTCGTTCAACCTTGGCACCATCTTCAGCTGCAATAGCTACAGAAGTTGATAATGCTGCAGTGGTAGCACCACCTATTAATGCAAAGCGAATTGCTTTAGCTAATACTGAATTAGCGCGCATCTTATTCTCCCTAACTCTTATTTGTTATTTCGTTTTTGTTTTTATTAAAAGGATACTTTTGTGACAAAAGTGTATTCCATTTAATTAGGCTCAGGATATAACCATAAGAATATAACAAGTGCAACAGTGAGGTTTTTTAATAAAATGTTAATGCATGTTATTAAAGAAGCATAAATATGCGGTTAGTCTCATTTTTTACGTCTCTATATGTGTTTTCTATTGGTTTTATGTTTGTTTTTGGTTAAATGTGTTATGGTTATGACTCCATTTTGATCTTTATTGATTTATTTTGTTTGCATTATTTGTTTTGGGGTGGTTCTAAATTTATTTATAAATAAATATATTAATTTATAGTCCTTTGTACTGTTTAATTTTTTGTGTTTTTTATTTAAGTTTTATTTAATGGTTGGCGTATTGTTTATTTTGTCACTGAGCATATTTTTAATTAAAAAGGTAATTATTTATTTTTTGATTGAATTTTAATCAGGTTTTTTGTGTTTTTTTGATTTTATGAAATGCTAAATAAATAGCAGGAGTGAATATAAATTCACTCCTGCTCTACTGTATGCTGTGTTATTTACCATTTTTATGAGTATTGATTGGATAGCTTAATTATACAGTTTTTCATACTGATTATTTTAACTCAATTCTGTGGCTGGTAAAAATATAATCAATTGGGTTGAATAAGTAATGAGTTAAATACCGGACCGTGACATAACTAACGACTAAGGAGGCGATGCCGAGCTCAAAGTCGGCGAGTAATCTTACCCAGTGAGTGAGGTCGCTCATTTGGCTAAATTGCGCGAGCCAGTGGGCGGTTTTAAACAGTGCCGTCGCGCCGATCACCATGCGAAAAGTAAACGCGGCATAGCCTGGGCTAAAGGGCAATTTGAGTAGATGGAAAAAGGCGAAGTAAATCACCGCTGTCATCAAGACGGCAATACTCGCTAAGACGGCGACCACGGCAATAGATGGTTGCTCGCACACAGTTAAGTAGCCCGCTAAGGATAAACTGGCTGGTGCGGCGAGGATGGCAATGGTGGGTTTAGCCGCATCGGGCACTGCTTGGCAAAAAATTAAGCGATAGAGCATCAATGGCTGCATGACTAAATATGCGAGCATGCCGAAGGTTAAAATCAGGTTCACTAACCAAGGTGAGCCATTGCTAGGGAAGGATACCGCTGCCACTATGATGCCAATAGGGGGCACAAACCAACTAGACACCATATGTTCAAGTTTGAAGTCGATAGCCCGGTAGTAAATAAAGGCGCCTAAAAAGATAACATGGATAACAATGGCGGCTAACCAAAGGATTAAGCCAGCATGGGGAAAATAATGGCCGAGTAGGTTTGATACCACCATTAACGCCATGGCGAATGTTGGGATCACGCTGCCGACAACGGGGTGGCTGAGTTCGCTTTTCAGCACTGAGGGATGAAGTAAAAATTTTGCTGTAAGCATTACGAGTAAGACAGAGGCAATGACAGCCCCTGTGAGTTGCCCCCAGCCATTGAGTGAGGGCATCATGCTTTCCCAAGTCCACCCTAAGCTCGCAATCGCGAGTGCGAGTCCGCCCATAGGGCTAGGTAATTTAGCTGCCTGTGCCGTCCAACGTTTACGCTTTGAAGTCATATTATTTACCTCTCAACACTGACATTAATTCGATGTGTCTGTCTGTTAATGTCAGTGTATGGTCGAGGGTTTAATAAATAAAATTGATTAATTTTATTCAGAGATTCAGTTTTTATAACGGCTAAGGTTTGCGCTTACAACGCAGCAAAGTATGCCCCAGCCCGAGGTTGTCAGTGTCTTCATCGACGTATAAACCCGCTTGATGTAGCAATTTAATCAAGTCCTTAGAGTGGTACATACGGCTATTACCATTGGCCATCGCAGTAAAGTACAAGCTAGTCGCATTGACGCAATAGGCCGAGGCGGCAGAGGGTTGCCTGTCCCAGAAGGTTTCGACAATGAACAACTGGCTGTTTGGCGTCATCGCCTGAGCGGTGCGTTGCAAAATGCTGAGGATTTGCTCCAAAGAGAAGCAATCGAGGAACTGGCTCATCCAATAGGTATCGGCGCTTTCGACAAAGGGGCGTGATTCATCGAGCAAATCGGTGGCAAAGGTGTGGATCCGCTCGGCAAAGCCATGCTTGGCGGCATTGTCTTTGGCAACGGCTAATTGGCCAGGGAAGTCCATTAGGGTGACTTCAACCTCTGGATTAAACTCGCAGCAGCTTAGCGCCCATTTTCCCGTATTTCCGCCAATATCGACTAAGTGTTTGGGAGAATGGGCAAACACTAAGGGTAAAATCTGCGGAAAGGCGTGGTCAGAATAATAGTGATCGAAGGCAAACCAGCTGGCCTTTGCCTGAGCAGGTAAATCCTTAAGGGCGGGGTAAATCGTTTGCCAATCACCAAATACCGCTAAACCAGAGGGTTTACCCGCGACTAGCGCCTTATCGAGTTGAAACAGTCCCTGATAACACACGTCCTGCACAAAGTTGAGGTTAATGGCCGCCATATCATCGTGCAGTAAAAAATAGCCTGTTTTATCGAGCACATAGGCATCACCATTGAGCCATACCAGCCCCATACTCAATCCCATATCGAGTAACACGCCAAGGGCATACTCGTTTAACACACTGGTTTGCGCGAGTTGGGCAATGCTTACCCCTTGTACGCCTGCTTGGTCAATGGTGGCTAATACTTCAAATTTCAGCAGGCAATGGGCAACCTGAAAACTGATGGGGCCAAAGGCGATTTTTTGCGCCTCAAATTTGGCATCAAAGGCACTTAAGGCTTTCGGGGTGTGATAGAAGGACATAAATTGGCTGAGTTTACAAAGAAATACAACCTTTATAGCGAAGTTAACGGCAAAAGTCAGAGCGGTGATGGAAAACTATGAACTAGCTCCAACTTAGTGGATAAATGCGGATCTGAGGGGGGGTAAGCGGTGTTCATCGTGATTACCGATAAATTTCGGCCATAAAAATACCCAGACAATGCTGGGTATTTTTAGCTAGTAGGCTTACCAGATTACTGGATGTTCTCTTCGTCGCCAAATTGGCCTTGGAACAGAACAGAAGATAAGTAACGCTCGGCAGCCGAAGGCAGGATAACCACGATGTTTTTATCCGCAAACTCTGGCAGGGCCGCGATGCGGTTCGCCGCAACCACAGCAGCACCAGAAGAAATACCCACTAAAATGCCTTCTTCTTGCATTAAGCGGCGTGCCATGTCGATGGCTTCATCATTTGTCACAGTTTCAACGCGGTCGATTAACTCAAGATCTAAGTTTCCAGGGATAAAACCTGCGCCAATACCCTGAATTTTATGTGGACCAGGTTGTACTGGTAATCCCGCTAAGGTTTGAGTAATAACTGGTGAATCAGCAGGTTCTACCGCAACAGAAGTAATGGCTTTGCCAGCAACTTTTTTCAGGTAACGGCTCACGCCAGTGATAGTACCGCCGGTACCTACACCCGCAACAAACACATCCACAGCACCATCGGTATCGTTCCAAATCTCTGGACCTGTGGTTTTTTCGTGGATTTCAGGGTTTGCAGGGTTATTAAACTGCTGCAGCATAATGTATTTTTCAGGTGCTGATTGACGGATTTCTTCCGCTTTGTCTATAGCACCTTTCATGCCTTTTGCGCCTTCGGTCAGCACTAGGTTTGCACCTAAGGCTTTAAGCAACTTACGACGCTCTAAGCTCATGGTATTTGGCATAGTTAACGTCAGTTTGTAACCACGGGCCGCCGCCACATAGGCTAAGGCAATCCCTGTATTACCTGAGGTTGGCTCAATCAGTTCGTGATCTTTTGTGAGCAGGCCATTTTTCTCGGCATCCCAAATCATATTGGCACCGATACGGCATTTGACACTGAAACTTGGATTACGTGCTTCGACTTTTGCCAGCACTTTACCTTGGCTTACGCGGTTTAAACGCACTAACGGGGTATTGCCAATAGTATATGAATTGTCTTCGAAAATTTTGCTCATGGATTGCTTGCTCCTATGTTTGCACTATTGAATCATAATCGCCTGTGGCGCATTTAGAAGTGATTGTTTGTTCTTCTTTATTCGATTTAGTTATTAAAGATAATGCTGTTATTCGCAAAGCCCAATTGGCTGTGGGTTTAACTGTGTTAACCTCTTGCTAACATCAATAAAAAATAACGTATAAATAAGAATAACCACTTGATGTTTCACTTATAAAACGTCTATCGGAATTGGATTGCCACCACTATGAAGCAACAACAAACGGACTTGGGCAAAGATCCTAGAACTATGGTCACCCCTAAGGCATTCACTATTGCCGAATCGGTACTTTATACCCCGTTAGCCACACCATTGAAGCGGGCGCTGGCGATGTTAATCGATGGTTTATTTATCACTATTTTAGCCGAACAAATGGATTGGCTGTTTGTTCTGCTGGTGGTGGGGATTATTTATATCGAGAAACGCAGTATTCAGTTTGGTCGATTACTCAAATGGGGACTCTATGCCGCCATGCTAGGTCTAATGCTCTTTAGCTCTGCGGGGAATTTATGGGATTTCCATCAATCGAGTAAAACTTCCCGCGAAAAAAACTCTGCGCCCCAGGATATCAATCATGTTGTTAAGGCGATTCCAAGCCTTGTCTCCCTCGGACTCTGTGACAACGCAGATTGTGCCCGAGAACAGATCCGTACCCTACAGCAGACGCTCGAAAATGTGCCCATTGAAGGAATGTCCGCACTTGAGCGACGCGATATGGTTCTAGATACTTTGGAGAGTACGGATTTATCCCAGGCCGATAAAGCGCAGTTACGCAGTGAAATCGTGGCGGGCAGCCTCTGGCCCGAGGTGAAAGTGTTTGAAGTCACCCTAGACTCAACCAAGGGGTCAGCTAAGGGCTCAGCCAAGAATTCAAGTACGGCATCACAGACGCCTATACCAAGCAATTCGCCTGATGGCAAGCTTGAGGATGTTCCAGCTCCCTCGACCGAACCACAAACCGATAATCCAGCGACGACAATGAATAACCTTGCGTCAGCTAATCCTGTGCATGAAACCGAAGGCAGCAACGCCGATGAGGAAGAGAGTGACACTCGCAGTGTGCTGGCGTGGATCAAAGGCTTTATGAGCGATATGGGCTTAGGCTTTGGCTGGGCCGCATTTTACTTCACTGTGTTTACCGCCAAATTTGATGGTCAGACCTTAGGGAAGAAACTCTTAGGCATCCGCGTTATCCAACTCGATGGCGCTAAAATCAACCTTTGGGGGGCATTTGGCCGTTATGGTGGTTATGCGGCGGGCTTCACGACGGGCTTACTGGGCTTTATGCAGATATTTTGGGATGCCAATCGGCAGGGGATCCAAGATAAAATATCTTCCACAGTCGTGATAGACTTAGCGCAAATGCATAAAAAGCAACAATTAGAGCAGCAACAGGCGCAGGCTGAACACGCATTGGCCGCCGTGCCAACACAGAATAATGCGACGTCTGCTCACCTTACAACAAGCACCCGTTCGGAGCACCTATGAAACAGGTCGTTATTTCTGGCAGCGGTTTATTTACGCCGCCACACAGTATTTCTAATGAAGCTTTGGTGGAGAGCTTCAACGCTTATGTAGATATGTTTAACCTTGAAAATGCAGGATTAATTGAGCAGGGCCATGTTGCGCCGCTGTCTTATTCCTCCAGTGAGTTTATCGAGAAGGCCTCGGGTATCAAGCACAGATATGTGATGGTCAAAGACGGTATTCTTGATCCTGAAATCATGATGCCGCTTATTCCTGAGCGCAGCAGTGACGAGTTATCTATGCAGGCCGAAATTGGGGTTGAGGCGGCATTGATGGCACTTAAGCAAGCGGACGTGAAGGCCGAGCAAATCGATTTAGTGATCGTTGCCTGTGCTTATACTCAGCGCGCTTATCCTGCGATGGCGATTGAAATCCAACGTGCACTCGGTACCCGTGGTTATGGCTACGATATGCAGGTTGCCTGTTCTTCGGCTACCTTTGCCATTGTCGCCGCAACCAATGCGATAGCGACTGGCTCGGCTTCACGCGTGTTAGTGATTAACCCCGAAATTTGTTCGGCGCAGGTGAATTACCGTGACCGTGACAGTCACTTTATCTTCGGCGATGTGGCGACCGCTATGGTGCTCGAAGAGCAAAGCCTAGTGGCCGCCAATAAGGGCTTTAATATTGTTTCAAGTCGTTGTTTTACTGACTACTCGAACAATATTCGCAGTAATTTCGGTTTTTTGAATCGCTGCGATCCAAGCTCGGCGCATCAAGCGGATAAGTTATTCCACCAACAGGGACGCAAAGTCTTTAAAGAACTGTTGCCTATGATTTATCAGCATTTAGACGAACATTTGGCCGAGCAATCCTTGACGCCACAGTCTTTTAAACGCTTATGGTTGCATCAAGCCAACATCAATATGAACCAATTTGTGGTGAAAAAACTGCTAGGGGATGAAGTGTCGTCCGAGCAAGCGCCCGTGGTGCTCGATGAGTATGCCAATACTGCATCCGCTGGCTCTGTGATTGCCTTCCATAAATATTCCGCAGACTTTAATGCGGGCGATTTAGGGCTGTTAAGCTCCTTTGGTGCGGGTTACTCCATCGGTAGCGTGATCCTGCAGAAACGCTAAATCGACTAAAGCCCCATTATCAGTAATGGGGCTTTAGCTTTTAAATCAGCATATTGATAAAACGGCTTGATGCGGTACCTTAGCCGAAAATGCCTTTACTCAGGCAAGGCAGTTAGCTGCCTAAAAACGCTTTTTCTTTAAAGCCTCAGTTGCGATACGAGAACTTGTCACCATGACGCTTCTTTACCCTGATTCGGATATTCCGTTTCATCCCAACCCTGGCTGGTTTCTTGGCGCCTTTAATTGTTATGACCGTGAGGAAACGCTCGGGGAAATACTCAATCGCTACAATCCTTTAGCCCCCGCGCAGCTGCAAGCGCTGTACGATGCTTATGTGTTTAATGAGTTTGGTGAACAGTTGGGATTTACCTCTGTCCACAGGGCTGCAATGGCGACAAATCTAATCGCTGCGCTGAGTGAGACAAAGCATGATTTCGCCGTCTATTTAGCGATTGATGAAAGTGAGGAGGAATGGTGTTTCCCTTCAGTATGGACATTCTCGCGGCCACGCTATCCCTTTGAGCAGGCATATCTTGCGCTGCTGCGGCATTGGGGGGTAGAGCTTGCCGCAATAGGGGTTGCGCTTCCTAGTCCACGCCAATTGGGTATTGGAGAGTCTTAAGCTGTACTCTGATTTAAGCCCGCAATGGATATTGCGGGCTTAAAGGTAAAAGATTTGCTGCGAGCTTAAGAGCGTTTTAGCCTAAAATCTAGGGCCTAAAGCAACCAGGCGTAGCTTAGCTTCATAAAATAGGTCTTCTCATCTCGCGTCAGCCGGGTGAGTTCATCATCCGAGGTCAGACTGTCGGAATAGCCCAAATAGAACACACTCTGGGGATTGAGTTTGTAGCCGTAGAGGATTTCATTGCCTAAGTGTGCCTCTTCGCTGTCGGGCGTCGAATACAGATACTGCGTAAGATTACGTTCGATTTGAGTGTAAATGCTAGATAGACGAATAAAGCTGTGCAGACTCAGTTGCCAGTGCAAGCGCACATCCGAGAGGTTTGCGGTAAAGAGTTTATCCTGCTCGACTTCCATATGCTGATATTGATGGGAAACATCCACCGACAGGCCGTTGGTAATTTTCCATTTGAACATTGGATTGATTAAGGTTTTTGTGCCTAATCTGTCGTTGAGGAAGTCAATCTCATCGCCGTAATGGATCTCAAGCTCCAAGCTTAGGGCTGAGGTGGGCGTAATTGCGCCATAGAGCCAGCCTTGGGTTTCCTGGTATTGATTGCTGTTGCCTAACACCGCCAGTTGCGCACTGTCATGGCGTGGGCCAACACGTTCACGGGTTTCTATCCCAAAGGACAATTCGCTCTGCAGCGCGCCATACATTTCCCAAAAGATCTCAAATTCTTGCTCGAGCTGCTCCCCGGCTTGATTGTGGGTGATATCCCAGTCGCCACCGAATTTTATCTTGTTAAACACCGCATCCGGATACCAAATTAAGCCACCACCGGCCATAAAGGTGCGATAGTCAATTTTCTCCACAAAGCCTAAATCGGCGCGAAAATCGGGAGAGACGTCATGGTACTCGCCGTAGGCGAACCAATCGCGGGCGTTGTGTTCATAGGTCAGTTGATACAGGGCGCCACTGAAATCCTGATCAGATTGGCTACGTAATACTTGCTCATTTACTTCACATTGGCCGAGTTCACAGTCTAACGGCGTTTGACCGCAGAGTAGCCCTTCTGTCAGTTCTCCCTCCACATTGCCACAAAATTGTTGGTATAGGGCTGTGGGGTAACGTGTCTGGGAATGGGCGACCTGAGCGGTAAAGATATCCTGGGCTGTCGGTTGGTATTTCGCATCTAAGCTCATGACATAATTGTGATAATCATTTTGCTCGGCAACGTCGGTAAGTTGATTGTCGGCGCTGCTCTTTGCCGTGATAAGGCCGCCAAAGGAGAAGGTTTTATCCATATCGAAGCGGTAACGCGCCGCCAGATTAAGGCTTTCCTCCGCTAAGGAGGTGACCTCAGAACTTAAGTTCCCCGGCATTAAAAAGGTGGTTTGGCTATCATTGGCGGCCAGCAACGCCAAAGTGTGTTGTTCGGTTTGGCTAGTGAGTTTTAGCCCATAATCCGGTGAGACAATATTACGGGTGTGCAGCAGATTCACTTGGGTATCGAAGTAATCTTTATTGTCGAGGAAGAAGGGGCGTTTCTCCTCAAAAAACAGTGCGAAAGTGCTGTTGATATCGAGCTGGCCTTCATCAGACTCCACTTGCGAGAAATCGGGGTTAATGGTTGCGTTTAACAGCGTGCGCGAGGTGATGCCCCAACGTAAATCGAGCCCAGGTTCATAGTTACTCTCGGCTTGCCAGCCATTTTCGCTTTTTTGCTCATTGCGATTGGCGACAAAGGAGGGAGTCATTTGCAGATCTTGTCCTTGCTTGGCGGAGGCTAAGCCCGTGGCCACGCCGAGCTGACAGAGCTGGCAACTGATATTGCGATCGATTTTATGGGTAGATATGCGATGATTTTCATTGCGCGGATAGTAGCGGATCAACTCAAATCCCCACGCTTGAATAGGCTTTTTATCGTCGAAGTTAAATAGCCGTAATGGCAGCTCGACTTCCACTTGATAACCCTCGGCGGTGATTTTTCCGGCGGTTTTCCAAATGCCATCCCAAGCTTCACTCTCTTCGCCAGTGAGCTCGTTCTCCATCGAGTCTAATTGCACGCCCAGTGGATTCACAAAAAACTGATAGGCCAAACGCGCATTATTAAAGGTATCGAGTTTGATCCCCACCAGATCGTCGCCCCAGAGATTATCCCTGTCCTTGAGTGTGGCGCGGATTTGTTGCGGCTGACTGTCTTTGGCGGTAAAGGCCACAAATAGGCTGGTTTGGGTCGCGTAAATTCTGGCTTGGGTATAAACAGGGGCGGCGGTGTTTTCACCGGGCTGCGTCTCATAACGTAGTTCGGTCAGCGCCGCGTGCTGCCAAACCTCCTCATCAAACTCGCCATCAATATTGGCGGCATTTTCTAAGGTGGGAATCGTTAATTGAAATTGGCTGGCAGAGCCCGCCAGGCTTGGCGAACTGATAAATACCGCGCTCGATAACACTAAGGGGAGAAACGTCTTCAACAACTGGGCCCAAATCATTCTAAAATGGCGCGCAGTGTGCCAGATATTGTGCGTTAACAAGAGTGGGCAATTGTTACAAGAATTGTATTAAAAATAGCTGAAAACTAAGGAAGCACTGGATGGCGGGCATCCAGTGCTTTGGGGCATTATTCGGGAGAAACCACAGGATTACGGTAGGCTTCGCGGTACTTATCGACCCACATGGCGGTAGCACCACAAATCGCAACTGGCATCACGATAAAGTTCACCACAGGGATCATTGAAAACAGGGTGACAGTTGCACCAAAGCTAAAGCTGGTGCCGCGGGTTTGATTAAGGGCAAAGCGCATATCCTTGAAGCTAACCTTATGGTTATCGAAGGGATAATCGCAGTATTGAATCGCCATCATCCAAGCGCTGAATAAAAACCACAGGATCGGGGCTAAAGTTTGCCCAACCATTGGCACTAGAAACAGCAATAAAAACACCAGTGCGCGGGGCAAATAATATTTGAGTTTGATCCATTCACGGCCAAGAATGCGCGGTAAGTCTTTGACTACGTCAATGCCTGAGCCCGTATTCATCGGTTTACCGGTTAACAACTGCTCGACCTTCTCGGCCAGCAAGCCATTAAAGGGCGCAGCCAGCCAGTTCATCACCGAACTAAAGACAAACGCCAGCATCACCAGCATAGTGGTTACCGCTAACGGCCAGAGCAAAAAGTTAAGCCAACTTAAGTATTCGGGTAGCTGGGCATTCATCCAAGTGAAGAGCACATCGAGCTGCCCAATCGCCACATAGATGACACCAGCAAACAGTACCAAGTTGATCATTAAGGGAATAAATACAAAGGTGCGCAGGCCTTTACGTTTAATTAAACCAAAGCCATCGAGAAAATAATTCACACCACTTTTACCCTGCGAAGGGGAGGAGGATTTCTGTGTCATATCGTCATTCCAAAAAAGTTGAGATACAGCCTGAGATACAGATAAGTGCGATTGTGATCAACTCATCGCGAGATGACAAGCTAAAAGCCACATGAATTCAATAAAAAGCGTTACAAAATACTGCCTGCTTTGCTAAAGTTGGCCTCAGAATTCTGTATACAATTAGCTGCCCCCATATTCGCCATCGTCCCGATGGCTTTTTATACTGAGACGCGCAAACTGGCACCATGAGATTAAAACAAATAAAACTTGCCGGCTTTAAGTCGTTTGTCGATCCCACCAAAATTCCGTTTTTACAGGCATTGAGCGCCATTATTGGTCCAAATGGCTGCGGTAAGTCGAACGTGATTGATGCCGTGCGCTGGGTGTTAGGCGAAAGCTCTGCAAAACATTTGCGCGGCGACTCCATGAGTGACGTGATATTTAACGGCTCCAGCGCCCGTAAACCCGTATCTGTGGCGGGTGTAGAACTGGTATTTGAAAATAAAGAGGGTCGACTTGCGGGCCAATATGCCAGTTATGAAGAAATCTCGGTAAAACGCCAGGTGAGCCGTGATGGCGAGTCTTGGTATTTTCTCAATGGTCAAAAGTGTCGCCGCAAAGATATCACCGACCTGTTTATGGGCACCGGGCTTGGTCCGCGCAGTTACGCCATTATCGAACAGGGCACGATTTCACGTTTAATCGAATCTAAACCTCAAGATTTACGCACTTTTATCGAAGAGGCTGCGGGGATTTCTCGCTACAAGGAGCGTCGACGTGAAACGGAAAACCGTATCCGTCACACCCGCGAAAACTTGGAGCGTTTAGGGGATATCCGCAGTGAGTTAGCCAAACAACTCGAAAAACTCAGTCAGCAGGCCAAGGCGGCAAAGCAATATCGTGAGCTGAAACACGCTGAGCGTAAAACCCATGCCGAGCTTTTGGTGATGCGCTATCAAGAGCTGCAAAGTCAAATGGCAAGTTTATCTGAGCAGATAAGCTCGCTCGAGCTGCAACAAGCGGCGACCCAATCCCTGGCTCAAACCGGTGAGTTAGAAAGCACAGAGCTGCAAGTCAAACTTTCGCAGTTAGCAGAGCAGGAGCAGCAGGCGGTCGAAGCCTATTATCTGACGGGTACCGAAATCGCTAAGCTAGAGCAGCAGTTACAGAGCCAAAAGCAGCGCGACGCCCAGCTACATACTCAGCTAGAGCAATTGAGCGAGCAGATCACTCAAAACAAAGCCAAATTAGCCGCTTATCAGGCCAGTTTTCATGCGCTAGAGGCGGAGCTTGGCCAACTTGCACCGCAACATGAGTTGCAGCAAGAAATGCTCGATGAGCTGCAAGCACAGTGGGAGATGAGTGTTTCGCGCACTGAGGCTCAAAGTGAAAACGCCAGAGTGCTGGCGGCGGCCGTCGCTCAGCACAAACTGCAATTAGAATTACATCGCAGCAAGTTGGTACACCAGCAGCAGTTGAGTGCCCATAAAACCCAGTTACACCAAGAGCAGCAACAAGAGTTGGCCTCGCTTAATGCCCATGCCCTCGAAGATAACAGCGCATCGCTTAATGACGAGGTTGCCCAATTGGAGCAGGCATTAGCTGAACAAGTTGAAATTAATCAAGAGGTTGAGTTAACTCTTGCCGCCGATACTCATGCGTTAGATTTGGCGCGCGGTGAATTTGAGCAGTTGTCGCAACGTTTAACTTCGATGCGGGCGCGCTTCGAACTGGTTGAACAGTGGCTCGCGAAACAAGAAGAGTTAAGTGATAAGCCGCAGCTGTGGCAAAGCATTCAAGTCGAAAACGGCTGGGAAGCCGCTGCCGAACTGGCGCTGCAGGGATTGATGACGCTGCCCTTGGGCGTTAGCGCCAATGAGATAGGGTTTTATGCCGATGCGGCCTTGGCTACGGGTGATACACATTTCGACGGCTCTCCTATCACACTGCCAGCAGATCTGAACCTTGCCCCTTGGCTTAAGGGACTCAAATGGATCGATGATCTGGCCAGCGCGCAAGCACAACTTGCGAGCTTGGCGGCCGATGAGCGGATTGTCACCGCCGATGGTTATCTGCTCGGCAAAGGTTTTTTGATTGCCAAACAAGATAATAGCCAATCTTTAGTGCAACTCAGTAAAGAGCAAACCCAGCTGAGCGAGACAATCGCTGACTGTGAGCAGGCGCAGGCAATACAGCAGGTAAAGCTCGATGAATTAGCGCAGCAATTAACCCAAGTGCGCGACAGCTTAAGCCAAGGCACTAAACGCTTACACCTGTTACAGCTCGATAAAGCCACCAAATCTACCCAGCTTAATAACGCAGAGGCGCAGGCCAAACAGCGTGAAGCGAAACGCGGGCAACTAGCAGAAATCGTTGCACGAACACATGCAGAGTTAGCCGAGCTTGCCGAACAGTTAATGCTGCTTTCTGAGCAAGAGGATGAACTGGCAGAGGCCCTGGAGTTAGGCCTTGAGAAGCAGCAGCAACAAAGCCAAGATGCGCAAGGGGATTTAGTCCGTCATCAAGCTTTAAAGGCGCAGATTGGTGATGCCGAGCGCCGCTTGTCGACTCTTAATGCCAGTCTGCAATCGGTCACCACTCGGATGGCGGTGAGCGCAGAACAAATTGAATTACAGCGTGTGCGTGTCAATGAATTAGTCCATTCGAAGGAAACACTGTCAGCCCAGCTTGCCAGCGTCGCTGCACAAGAGGGCGATCAGCAAACGGCGCAGCTCAGCGAACAACTGGCCCAGTTGCTCAATCAGCAGCAGAGTCAGCAACAGGCACTACAAAGCCTCAGGTCACAACAAAGTTCGCTCACTGAAACGCTAAACAGTATAGGATTAAAGCAAAAACAAGAGCTTGGTAAGCTTGAGGGCTTGACTCAAAGCCTCAGCACGTTAAAGTTACGTCGTGAGGGATTAAAAGGGCAGGCCGATAGCCAATTGGCGGCGCTGTCAGAGCAACAAATTGTGCTCGCCCAGATTGTCGATTCCCTGCCTGCGGATGGGCATCCCGACAAGTGGCAGCGTGATTTGGATCAGATCCGCCAAAAAATTATTCGCTTAGGGGCGATAAACCTCGCGGCGATCGAAGAATTCGAGCAACAAAGTGAGCGAAAATCCTATTTGGATCATCAAGATGAAGATCTAAATAACGGTCTGGCAACCCTAGAGGAAGCC
The DNA here is from genome assembly GCF_047975355.1 of Shewanella sp. Lineage (GTDB taxonomy): Bacteria > Pseudomonadota > Gammaproteobacteria > Enterobacterales > Shewanellaceae > Shewanella. The sequence continues at coordinate 56,660 of NZ_JBKEDJ010000061.1, forward strand.
ATTCGGAAAATCGATAAGGAGACCCGCACTCGCTTTAAGACCACATTTGATGCAGTAAACGAAGATCTAGGGCGCTTATTCCCTAAGGTATTCGGTGGTGGGCGCGCGTATTTAGCGCTGACTGATGACGATTTATTAGAAACGGGCGTGACCATCATGGCCCAACCCCCGGGTAAGAAGAACAGCACAATCCATCTTCTTTCCGGTGGTGAAAAAGCCCTAACGGCTTTATCATTGGTATTCGCGATTTTCAGGTTGAATCCAGCTCCCTTCTGTATGTTAGACGAAGTGGATGCGCCCTTAGACGATGCCAACGTAGAACGTTTCTGTCGATTATTGAAGGAAATGTCACAGAGCGTACAGTTTATCTATATCAGCCATAACAAGATTACGATGGAGATGGCTGATCAACTTATCGGTGTGACTATGCATGAGCCGGGTGTCTCCCGTATAGTCGCAGTAGATTTAGAGCAAGCGGTGGCGATGGCCGACGCTTGATAACTAGAAGAAAGACAGGGTAACCAATGGAAGATTTGCAACTAGTATTGTTCGTTTTAGGCGCCATAGCCATAGTTGCTGTGCTGGTGCATGGATTTTGGTCTATCAGAAGACAACAACCTAAGTCATTGAAAGATAGTCCAATGGGCAATTTCTATAAAAAGCAGGCCGAACGAGGCGAGGGTGCACCTAAGCGTGTCGATGCCGATGGTTTCGACGCCGACGGTATTGGTGCCGTCAGAGTCCGTAAAGCGAATGAACCCCACACCCCAGAGGCACCTGCGTTTAATCCTTATTTAAAGCAAGAAGCAAAAACAGAAGCGCAACAAGTTGAACCGCTGGCAGTAGAACCTAAGCCTCCATTTAAGCAAGAGCCAAGCATGGCGCAGCCGGATTTTAGTCTGCAATCCCCCACGGCCAAAGAGCAACACCGCGGTCCTAAAGCATCACGCCAAGAGCCCGTATTACAAGGACATTCTGCCAATCTAGCCCAAGCCCATGTAGGGCAATCCCATGCGGCCATGGTGGCGCAAAAGGCCGCCGAAGAGCAACGTGCACAGGTGCAAATGCCAACCCAAACCGCCTTGTTTGATGATGAAGAGGCATATGAAGAAGAGCAACCTCAAGCCGTTGAGCAAGCAGATGATGATTTAGGCGAACCGCGCGATGTATTAGTGCTGCACGTTGTGGCTAAAGAAGGTCAGCAGCTCAATGGTGCCGAATTGTTACCTTGCTTCTTAACCCTTAACTTTAAATATGGCGATATGAATATTTTCCACCGCCATGTGGACAATGCTGGCAATGGTAAGGTGCTGTTCTCCATTGCGAATATGGTAAAACCTGGGATTTTTGACCCAGACAATATGGAACAATTCAGCACTCAAGGCGTCGTGTTCTTTATGACCTTACCTTGCTACGGTGATGCGCTAATGAACTTCTCCATTATGCTTAACTCGGCGCGCCAACTGGCGGATGATATCGATGCGGTAGTGCTCGATGGTCAGCGTCAACCTTGGGGTGAGTTTACTAAGCAAGATTATTTACACCGCATTCGCGCAAACGCTTAATGCAACGCCGCGAGACCGCGGTGATAGACAGATGGGGCCGCTAAATGCGGCCTCATTTTTTGCAACTTTTTTATGGCTTAAGAATTCTGGAAATGAATATGCAAGACATTCAACTCGATAAACGCCTTTCTGAACTGCTTTCTCAAGCTGTCACGACACAAAATGCGCAGCTATTGATGCAGGCGCTCTGCCAATCTCTGAATGAACACAATATTCGTTACTATGTCGACGATGCGCCAAGCATTACCGACTCCGAATACGACAGATTAATGCAGCAGCTGAAACAGCTTGAGGCTGAGTATCCTCAGTTTGTTGCTGCCGACTCGCCCACCCAAAGAGTGGGCGGCATGGCGCTGGCTAAGTTTGAACAAATCACTCACCTTAAACCTATGTTAAGTCTCGATAATGCCTTCGATGAGGCAGATTTTAGCGCGTTTCATAAGCGCGTCAACGACAGGGTGGGCCAAGTGAGTTTTTGCTGTGAGCCGAAACTCGATGGTTTGGCGGTGAGTATTTTGTATCGCAATGGGGTACTTGAGCGCGCCGCGACCCGTGGTGATGGTACCGTGGGCGAAGATATTACCGAAAACGTTAAAACCATTAAGTCGATTCCACTTAAACTGCGCGGTGACAACTATCCCGAATTGGTCGAAGTGCGCGGCGAAGCCTTTATGCCCAAGGCGGCATTTGAGGCGCTAAATGAGCGTGCACGCTTAAAGGATGAAAAACTGTTTGTGAATCCGCGTAATGCGGCGGCGGGCAGCTTGCGTCAGCTCGACAGTAAAATTACCGCCTCACGGTCGTTGTCTTTTTATGCCTACGCCTTAGGTGTGGTGGAGCCGACTTCCCACGAGTTAGCTAAGACGCATTATGAGCAATTGCAGCAACTTAAATCTTGGGGGCTGCCAGTCAGTAGCGAGATTAAAGTCTGCGACGAACTCAGCCAAGTCTTTGCCTACTATCAAGATATATTAACTCGCCGCACCGACTTACCCTTTGAGATCGATGGCGTGGTGATGAAGGTGAACGATATCACCCAGCAGCAAACCTTAGGGTTTGTGGCTAAATCTCCCCGTTGGGCGATTGCCTATAAGTTTCCCGCGCAGGAAGAAATGACGCTGCTCGAAGGCGTAGATTTTCAGGTCGGCCGCACTGGCGCAGTGACTCCGGTTGCGCGCCTAAAACCTGTGTTTGTCGGCGGCGTGACGGTATCGAACGCGACTTTACACAATGCCGATGAAATCGCTCGTTTAGGTGTAATGGTGGGCGATACTGTGATTATCCGCCGCGCCGGCGATGTGATCCCGCAAATTGTAGCCATAGTGCCCGAGCGTCGCCTAGAAGATGCTAAGGCGATTGCCTTCCCGCAACATTGCCCGGTTTGCGGCAGTTTAGTTGAGCGTTTAGAAGGTGAAGCTGTGGCCCGTTGCAGTGGCGGCTTATTCTGTGAGGCCCAGCGTAAAGAGGCGATCAAGCATTTTGCCTCCCGCAAGGCATTAGATATCGACGGTATGGGCGATAAAATCGTCGAGCAGTTAATTGATAAGGAGCTGGTTCAAAGCCCGGCTGACTTATTTAAACTCACCGCCTCGATGATGACCATGCTCGACCGTATGGGAATGAAGTCCGCCACCAATTTAGCGCTGGCGATTGAAGCGGCTAAAACCACTACTTTGCCACGTTTCCTCTATGCCTTAGGCATTCGTGAAGTGGGGGAGGCCACGGCGGCGAACCTGGCTACTCACTTTGGCAGCCTAGAGGCGCTGCGCGAGGCTACTATTGAGCAACTCATTCAAGTTGAAGATATTGGTGAAGTGGTTGCCCAGCACGTGGCGCATTTCTTTGCCCAGCCACATAACCTAAAGGTGATCGATGCTTTGATTGCGGCTGGCGTCAACTGGCCTGCGATTGCAGCACCAAGCGCCGATGAGCAGCCATTGAAGGGGCAGACTTGGGTGCTAACGGGCACCTTAAATCAACTCAACCGTAACGATGCTAAGGCGCAATTACAGGCCTTAGGCGCCAAAGTCGCGGGCAGTGTCTCAAAAAATACTGATTGTTTAGTGGCAGGTGAAGCGGCAGGTTCTAAGCTTGCCAAAGCGCAGGAGCTTGGCGTTAAAGTGATTGGCGAAGATGAATTATTGGCTCTTCTGGCTGCAAACAGCTAACTCGTTGCCGCTTCGTTGATAAAGCCCTGCCTTGCGGGGCTTTTTTATGGCTAAGATTTGGGGTCAGCAACTTAGCGTGACCAACTAGGCATCATAAACTTAAGCGTGACACACTTTAACGTAACAAGCTGGAGAGGAATTATTTACACCAGCCATTGAATTTAGCCGTTATGCCACCATCTAGCTTATATTGCTTTAGTTTTTACTAAATGGATTGCGATTGAATTTTAGTCACATCACTTGGCTCGATGATAAAGGCCATATCAAACCTCCGATAGTTTTATATGCCATCTTGGCCTTCCTCGCCCGTGGCTGGTGTATTTTTATCGCCTCGTTGACCCAAGCCAGTGATAGATCAGAATTAGTCAGGCTCTTCTATCCTGAAAAGTCTGACTTTTTGCTTGCGCTGGCGGCAGGGCTTGGCGCTGTGGTGCTTTATTTTGTGGTCATAGCGGAGCGGCGCCGCTCGCCCTTATTGCTGCGCCCGCTGTTTGTCCACCTCAAATGGGGACTGTGGTTATTGTTATTAGTCGATGCGACTTTACTCGCCCAGCGATTAATCCACGGACAATTTTTATTCCATTGGAGTTTGGCCCTCGACGCCTTAGTGTTGTTTTGGTCATGTTTGTATGTTTACAAGTCAAAACGGCTCAGTTATTACTTAGCGGATTGGCCGAAAGAGGCTGCAACTTCGGTTAAAAAAGACTAGACACATCTCGTTGTTATTTCAGATTTTTATCCAATTACGAACCACTGAGGGATGATTTGTGTGTACTATCCCTCAGTTTGATAAGCATTTTTTCACTTATAGCTTACTGATTTTGTTGAATCATCTATAGTTATATGTACTTAGCTTAAATGTGCAACCTAAGAAGCGAAGATGTGAGCCTTCTTGCGTACATGAAAGGAGTCATATTGCGTGGCAAAAGCAGCCCAACGAAAACTATTACTTTCCGAACTTCAACTTGGCATGAGGGTCAAGTTGCCTTTGTCATGGACGAATCACCCTTTTTTATTTAACCGTGTTGATATTAGTAGTCCGGCGCATATTGAGATGATCCGAGGACTCGGTGTGCCCTATGTGTATCTGATCTCTGGTAACAGCGATGAACTCGAATCGATGGATGAAGCGGAAGACGTCGAGGTGATTGAAGAAGCGCCACCGGCGCGAGACTTGAAGGCTGACACCCGTAAGGCGATGCGCTTAAGTCAGAAGCGTTTTTTAGAGAGCGTCAACCAGTGCCGTAATGTGTATGGCAAAGTGGTAAGTGACCCGGAAGGCGCTTATCGTTTGTCGGCCGCCTTAGTGGAGGATTTGCTCAGCCATCTGCAAGAGGTCGAAAAACCTTTCCTGACCTTAGTGGGTATGGATGAAAAGGATGTCAGTGTGACTCAGCACGGCATCTCGGTGGCGGTATTAGGCATGATGATTGGTCAGGCGCTCGACTTACCTGCGCGGGATCTGCGGGATATTGCCTTGGGGAGCTTATTCCACGACATAGGTAAACTCAAAGTACCTGATGTGATCCGCCGTAAACGGGGGGCGCTCACTCCCCATGAGGCCAATTACCTGCAAATGCACCCAAACTTTGGCTACGACATGCTGAATCGTTCGGGGCTATTCCCAAAGGAAGTGCTGAATATTGTGTTGCATCACCATGAGTTTATTGATGGATCAGGTTTTCCCGATGGGTTAACGGGGGCAAAAATTCCCATTACCACCCAAATTGTGAGCCTAGCGAACGATTACGATCAGCAGCTCAGTGGCCAGCAGGCCTCTTCACCGCAAGTGGCCTTAGGCTATTTATTTAAAAACCGTGCGAGTAAGCATGCCGAATCCTTAATTGCAGTATTGGTCAAGATTTTAGGTATCTATCCGCCAGGCACTATCGTTAAGTTATCTGACAACACTGTAGCTAAGGTGATCATGACCACCAAAGAAGTGAGTCAGCCGCAAGTATGGGCCTGTAAGGACGATGGCAGTGAGGCTTCATTACGTTTTTTAAGTGATGAAGGGGTGACAGTACAAAAAACTATTCGCGCGGAAGAGTTAACCGAGGGCGCGATCCGCACCTTACAAATGGATAAAGGCATTAGTTTTTATTTTAGCTCACTCCAAGCTTGAATCCCTGCGTCTGAGTTCCGTATGCTATTGGCCGAAAATATGCTGAATAATGAGTAGGTCAATCGGAATGGAGCGAACAGTGGCGGAACAAAAAAGTGTTGCAGTAGTCGGTTGTGGTTGGTTTGGTTTTGCCCTCGCCAAGCACTTAGTGCAAGCGGGTTATCGTGTCACTGGTGCTAAACGCCACACTGAGGAGTTAGAGCACCTCACTGAGGCGGGGATCCATGGATTTCAACTGCAGCTCGGGGAGGAAGCCGAAGTTCTTCCCGACGCGCAGGCTTTAAAAGCCTTGTTTCAGACAGACTTTCTTGTCGTCAATATTCCTCCCCGCCTAAAGCATGGCAATAGTGCCTATCTTCAAGAATTGCAGCAGTTAATTGCGCTTACTCAGGGCTGGCATTATCGAGGCATAGTGTTTATCAGTACCACAGGTGTTTATCCTTCCATTGACAAATCCATGACAGAAGCGGACGCACAGGCCGAGTCACCGTCATCGCAGGTGTTATTGGACACTGAAGCCTTATTCAGTCGCCAATCGAATAGCTGCATCGTTCGTTTTGCGGGGCTTGTTGGACCTAAACGCCATCCAGGGCGCTTCTTTGCCGGTAAAACCGATGTGGCGGGCGGCAATGTTGCGGTCAATCTTGTGCATTTACAGGACTGCGTCGAGGCGGTGAGTTTGATTATTGATGCAAAGGCGAGGGGAGAGAAAGTGGCTCCTGTCTATAATCTATGCGCGCCAGAGCATCCCTCGCGAAGCGAATTTTACGTTGCGGCGGCCAAGTCACTGGGATTAGCAGAGCCACAATTTAATGCCCAGCTGCAACCCAGCAAAGTCATTCTAGGGGATGCGATAGTGCGCGAGCTGGGATTTGAGTATCAATTTGCTTCGCCCCTTGCGATGCTTGCGGCCTGTTAGTGGGCAATTTAACGCCTATTGTTAACAAATGTTTAAGAATGTCGGCCATCTTTTGAGGTATCTTAATGGCCTGTGCGTTTGCAAACGACTTACGACTCAATGATGCAGTCACTAATAAGAAGATAAAATATGAAAAGCCTAACTAATTTTGTTCGACCTTTGGCGGCGCTGGTCTGTGGATTGGTGTTAAGTGCGAGTTTTGCACTGCAGGCGGCGAGTTTTGAAGAAGGGAAGGATTATGTCACTGTCGCTGGCATCAACGAAGCACAAAAGCCTGTGCTGCGAGAGTTTTTTTCCTATAACTGCCCACATTGCTACAAACAGGAACCCTTTGTTGCTTCCACGGTAAAACTCTTAGGCAAAGATGTAGCCTTCGAGCGCACGCCAGTGGGCGCGGGACGTCCTGCATGGGAGTTGAGTCAATTAGCCTATTTTGTTGCGCAAAAGCTAAAAATGACCAAGCAAGTGCACGAAGCGATTTTTAAACAAATCCATGAAAAGGGTGAACAATTTACTCGCCCTGAACAGGTAAAAGCCTTCTTTGTGGCTCAAGGCGCGAAGGCCGATGATGTCGATGCGGCGATGAACTCTGTCGATGCGAAGTTTACTATCATGAATTACGACTCGCAGGCGGAATTGTCGGGCATCAAAGGTGTGCCTTCGTTACTAGTGAATGGTCGTTACTTAATCACCTCTAAGGTTCACACTTCTGAAGAACTGGCTGAGCTGGTCAAATTTTTAGCGGCAAAATAACAGGCTGACCGCTGCTTTATATAGCAGTATTACTTCACCTGCTTTCAATAACCCAGCACAGCTGGGTTATTTTTTGCCATTCTGCTAGCAAATCTTGATTGCAACGCATGGGTTTCTGACGGCGTATCCACCTCAGTGCAGTACGATATTTTGTTTATATCACAGCCAGTTATTGTTACTCATCGCTTTATCTATCCGCTCATCTAACACGTCATTTTGTCTCTTTCTAGTCTTAGGTTCTTCGACATTGGTCTAAGTTGCTCAAAAAATGACTTTTGCAACTAAATGTAAAAACATTGTTAACTTCATGATTTTAAATGCTATTAAATTTTTCCTCGTGTGAGGTATTTCGCAAATTAGACTAAGGTCTTGATTGTGGTCACTCCAGCTGTTGCTAGATTTAACGAGACTTAAAAATAAAACAGCACAGGGGAGTCGCTATGGCGTTTGAAAATAATGATAAAGCAAAAGGTTACTGGAACGAGAATTTACGTCTGGTTTTGGGCCTATTAGCTATTTGGGCCGCAGTCTCATTTGGATGTGGCATTCTATTGGTTGATGTACTCAATGAAATCCATTTCATGGGCTTCAAGTTAGGTTTCTGGTTTGCTCAACAGGGATCTATGTATGTCTTTGTTGCGCTTATTTTTGTCTATGCGGCAAAAGCCAACGCCTTAGATAAAAAATATAACGTACAAGAAGACTAAGGAGAACATAAATGGGTGTACAAGGATTAACTTATCTGATTGTGGGGCTGTCGTTCGCGCTCTACATTGGGATCGCGATTTGGTCCCGTGCGGGTTCTACTAAAGAATTCTATGTGGCGGGTGGCGGTGTTCATCCGGTTGTAAACGGTATGGCAACTGCGGCGGACTGGATGTCAGCGGCATCCTTTATTTCGTTGGCAGGGATTGTCTCTTTCGTCGGTTATGACGGCAGTGTGTACCTGATGGGCTGGACGGGCGGTTACGTACTATTAGCTCTGTGTATGGCGCCGTACTTACGTAAATTTGGTAAGTTTACCGTGCCTGATTTCGTGGGTGAACGTTATTACTCTCAAGCGGCGCGTACGGTAGCGGTTATTTGCGCTATCTTCATCTGCTTTACGTATATTGCTGGTCAAATGCGTGGTGTGGGCGTGGTATTCTCTCGCTTCCTCGAAGTTGAGGTGGATACTGGCGTGTATATCGGTATGGCCGTGGTGTTCTTCTACGCGGTGCTCGGCGGTATGAAGGGTATTACCTATACTCAGGTTGCCCAGTACTGCGTGCTGATCTTCGCCTTTATGGTGCCTGCAATCTTCCTCTCTGTGATGATGACTGGCCACATTATTCCTCAAATCGGTTTCGGCGCGCAGTTACTCGATGCTGCTGGGAATAACTCTGGCGTCTATCTGTTAGAGAAACTAAATAATCTGTCGCTAGATTTAGGCTTTGCGCCTTACACCGATGGTTCTAAGAGCATGATCGACGTGTTCTGTATTACCGGTGCTTTGATGGTTGGTACTGCGGGCTTACCTCACGTAATCGTACGTTTCTTCACAGTGCCTAAAGTGAAAGATGCTCGTATATCAGCGGGTTGGGCACTGGTGTTTATCGCTATCATGTACACCACGGTTCCTGCGTTAGCGGCATTCTCTCGTGTAAATATGATTGAGACCATTAACGGTCCAGATCAAAAGGGTGTTGCCTATGAAACTGCGCCTGATTGGATAAAAAACTGGGAAAAAACCGGTCTGATCAAATGGGATGACAAGAATGGCGACGGCAAAATCTACTATGCCAAAGGCAAAATGGAAGATGCTGCTAGCCCTAACGAAATGAAGATCGACAACGATATCATCGTATTAGCGACACCAGAAATTGCTAATCTGCCAGCTTGGGTTATTGCGCTGGTGGCTGCGGGTGGTCTTGCTGCGGCGCTATCTACCTCTGCGGGTCTGTTGTTGGTTATCTCTACCTCAGTATCACACGACTTACTGAAGAAGAACCTGATGCCGAATATTTCTGACAAGAAAGAGTTAATGTACGCTCGACTTGCTGCTGGTATTGGTATTGTCATTGCGGGTTACTTCGGCGTTAACCCTCCTGGATTCGTAGCAGCTGTGGTGGCATTTGCCTTCGGTCTGGCGGCCTCATCTCTGTTCCCAGCTATCATCATGGGTATCTTCTCTAAGACGATGAACAAAGAAGGTGCTATTGCAGGTATGGTAATAGGTTTACTGTTCACTGCGGGTTATATCATCTACTTCAAGTTTGTGAACCCAACGGCCAACGTATCGGCGAACTGGTTCCTCGGTATTTCGCCAGAAGGTATCGGTATGGTCGGTATGGTGGTGAACTTTGCGGTAGCGGCTATCGTCTGCAAACTGACCGCAGCGGCACCAGCCCACGTGCAGGAAATGGTTGAGTCTATCCGTTTCCCTAAAGGGGCGGGTGAGGCCAGCGGCCACTAATTTAAATTAGATTAAGAGAAAAGGACGCGCTTGCGTCCTTTTGTTTTTGTGGTGTCAGCGCAGTGTTAGGGCCTGACTTTAGTCGTATATGGTCCAACAATCGAGCGCGTTATAGTGGGATAAAATTCACCTAAAATAAGGTGTTGCTATGAACGCCAGCGAATTACAACCCGTTGTGCAGTTTTTAACGTCTACGGCTCCCTTCGATACCTTGCCTGACAAAACCATTCGCCATTGTGCTAAGTCAGTCACCATAGGCTATTACAGTAAAGCCTCTGGGTTTGTGAAATTTGATGCCGATGCGCCGAAATTGTATTTGGTCCGCAGCGGCGCCTTCGAGGTGCGTGATCCCGAAGGTGTATTAGTGGATAGAGTCGCCGAAGGGGAATTTTTTGGCTTTTCGACCTTATTATCAGGGGAGAAAGTCGTGAATCGGGTCGCCATTCTCGAAGACAGTTTGGTATACCACTTACCGCAGGCATTATTTGATCAACTGCGAAGTGAAAGTCGGCATTTTGATAAGTTTTTCACCCGCGCCTTTGCCAAGCGGTTGCGTCATGAAGCGCGTTTTAAGGCCAAAGATCTGACAACCACCAGTCGTATCAGTACCTTGATGTCATCTTCACCCATAATGATCGATGCCCATGCCAGCGTGACACAAGCGGCACTCTTGATGCGTAACTCACGGGTGTCGTCTTTACTCGTTACGGATAATCATAAGTTGGTGGGGATTTTAACCGATAAAGATTTGCGGAATCGGGTGCTCGCCGCCGGACTCGATGGCCGAATTGCCGTGCATCAGGCGATGACCACATCACCGATTTCGATTTCATCGAATGCTTTGATCTTCGAAGCTATGCTATTGATGAGCGAACATAATATTCACCATCTGCCGATTATTGATGAACAAAATACCAATGAAGTAAAAGCCATTGGCATGGTGACCAGTACGGACATTTTACGCGGCCAAGGTTCGCAGCCATTACTGCTGATTGGTGAAATTGAGCGGCAGCGAGACCTCGCCAGTTTAATTAGCGTCAGTAAACAAATTCCTTTGTTATTACAAAATTTAATCAGTGCCGATGCGAGGGCCGAGGAGATTGGTCGCGTGCTGACCTCGGTCACCGATGCCTTAACTCGGCGATTGATTGTGTTAAATCAGCAAATTCTCGGTGAGGCGCCGATGGCGTTTTGTTGGTTAGCCTTTGGCTCGCAGGGGCGGCAAGACCAAGCCGCCTGTTCGGATCAAGATAATGGCCTGCTGGTGGCCGAAGAAATGGATGATTACGCCAAAGGGTATTTCGATGCTTTGACCCATGCGGTCTGCGCGGGGCTTGACCAATGCGGCTATGCCTTTTGTCCCGGTAATATCATGGCACAAAATCCCAAGTGGCGTATGTCACTCAAAGAATGGCAACAGGTCTTTGAAAAATGGGTGGTCACGCCAGAACCTAAGGCATTGATGCATGCGAGTATTTTCTTCGATATGCGCTCGGTGTTTGGCCCGCAATCCTTATTCAACGCCCTGCAGGATAAGGTATTAGCACAAACCAAAGACAATGATATTTTCCTTGCGGGGTTGACTGGTAATTCCTTAATAGAGTCTCCTCCCTTAGGATTTTTTAGAAAATTTGTATTAGAACGCGATGGTAGCGAGGTCAAAGGTATTGATTTAAAGCATAAAGGTAATGCCTTGATCAACGATATCGCCCGCGTATACGCCCTGTCGGCAGGGATTAAAGAAGTGAACACCGCTAAGCGTATTCGTGCGCTGATGGAGGCTAATATTCTTAATCGTAAGGATGCGCTTAACTTAGCCGATGCCCACGAGTTTATCGCCCATATGCGGTTATCAAATCAAGGTTATCAACATACGCAAGGACTTCAGATTAGTAACTATCTGTTGCCTGGGCATTTATCTTCTTTGGTTAGGCATCAACTACGGGATGCCTTTAAGGTGGTCCATGACGCCCAGTCGGGGATGAAAATGAAATTTATGCGGAGCTTTTAATGGGACCATGGTGGGTTAACGTTAAGCTGAGGTGGCGAGCACTGCGCTGTCAGCATGAGTTATTTAAGGATTACTATCAATCCTTACTGCCACTGTTGGAGCTGCCCATTAGTCGTGCGCCCTTGATGGCGATGGATTTGGAAATGACAGGCTTAGATCCTCTAAATGACCAAATCTTAAGTATTGGGCTGGTCCCGATTGAAAACGGCACGATTCCCCTTGGTGGTGCGCAGCAAAAATTAGTGCAAATTCAAGGTAGTGTCGGACAGAGTGCGACGATTCATGGCATTCTCGATAACCATTTAACCGAGGCGGTGTGTATTGAGCAGGCTATGACATGGTTTGTGGCCCAAACCCGTGGGCATATCTTGGTGGCGCACCATTCCCCCCTTGATTGCCGTTTTTTACAACAGGATATTTTGTCTATTTATCATCAAACTATCGTTCTTCCCGCGATTGATACCTTATTACTGGAGAAACATCGCTTGTTACGCGAACATTCAGTGCTAAAAGAGGGAAGTTTAAGGTTGGGGGCGTGCCGTGAGCGTTATGGTTTGCCTATCTATGGTGCCCATAGCGCACTGACCGATGCACTAGCCTGTGGCGAACTGCTATTAGCGCAGGTTGCTGGCATGGGCGGCGCCAATGAGTTAAAAGTGGGTGAGTTATTGGCTTACTCGAGCTAAGACTGGTATTTATAACACCCAAAGCTGCATAAATAGTCGATAGATAGCGCGATTCGAGTGACTCTCACCACTTTGCAGTAATAGAGACTTCGTCATTAAACAAACTTAGCTAAGCCCATGGCTCACTTAGCAAAATCTATGCTTAATTAGCAATAATAGTCCTGTTGGCAGTCTTTGTCGCAGTCAGACTTTCTAGTGGTAGAAAGTCTGGCTGCGATTTTCAGACCGCGAGGTTAGTCTTTCGATAACTCTGTCTCTAATTCCAAGCATAAGAGACGTAATTCCTCGATGCGTTCAGCACTTAAGTTAGAGCGAGCCACCAATTTCGACGTCAGTTGAGTCGCTTCGTCCTTTAACTGTCGTCCCTTTGGGGTGAGTGAAATCACTTTTTTCCGCTCATCTAATTCGGATAAATTTCGAGAGAGTAATCCTTTTGATTCCAAACGTTTAACTATTGGCGTTAAGGTGCTTGGATCTAAGCGCGTGTCGTTAGACAGCTCTTTGAGGCTGACGTCATTTACGTACCAAAGTGAATGCATCACAATGTACTGGGGATAGGTAAGATCATATTCGTCAAGGATGGGACGAAACGCTCTCACTAATGAGTTCGTGGCCGAATACAGTGCAAAGCACACATTGTCAGATAATTTTTGAGCCATACACTTTACCCATGATTAGCAAGGAATAGTGATGTTAACAAATTATGCCGCCTAAAAATAGTTTGTGCGCAAAATATTTTTAGGATTAGTAGTTGCTTTATGCATCACTTGTGGTTACCTTATGAATATAAAATTTGTGCACAAACTATTTTTAGGCTAATAGTTTGTGCATTGTCTACGAAAAACACATATTCCAGTTTGATGTGTGTTGGATTTAATAGAGGTTAATACCATGATAAGCAATCAAATTCATTTAGCATCACGCCCTACAGGTATGCCAACACAGGCTAACTTTAAGTTGGTCGAGGTTACATTACCCGCTTTGAAAACCGGAGAAGTGTTAATCAAAAATACGTGGATGTCAGTCGATCCTTACATGCGTGGCCGCATGATGGACAGAGACTCCTACATTGCGCCATTCCAGATTGATGCCGTTATGGACGGCGGGGCCATTGGTGAAGTCGTTGAATCCTTAAATCCACAGTTTCCCGTTGGGGCAAAAGTGAGCCATATCAGTGGCTGGCGCAGTGCCTTTATCAGTGACGGTAGCGATCTCACTTTATTACCCGCAGTGAATATTCCTGAGCAGTACTTTTTAGGTGTTATCGGTATGCCAGGCCTGACGGCTTGGGTTGGTCTGATGCAAATCGCTAAATTAAAGCCAACGGATACGGTATTTGTATCAGCGGCTTCCGGTGCGGTCGGTATGGTTGTTTGTCAAATTGCCAAGCTTAATGGTTGTAAAGTGATTGCTTCGGTTGGCTCAGATGAAAAAGCCGAACTTGTCAAAAGCTTAGGTGTTGATGCGGTGATTAACTATAAAAAAGCTACCGATTTAACCCAAGCGCTGCGTGACGCGGCTCCCGATGGCATTGATGTGTATTTTGAGAATGTCGGCGGCGCTCATCTTGAAGCCGCGTTGAATGTGCTGAACGAATATGGCCGCATTCCTGTATGTGGGATGATTGCCGATTATAATGCGCAGGCACCAGTCTCTGGGCCAAGTAATCTGTTAGCCATCAACACTAAAAAGTTAACCATGCAGGGCTTTATTGTGATGGACTACTTCGATCAGTTTGAAGAATTCATCGCTCAAATGGCGCAGTGGCTGCAAGCGGGTAAAGTAAAATCGGAGGAAACGGTATACCAAGGTTTAGCCCAAGCTCCAGATGCATTTATTGGCTTATTCGAAGGCAAAAATAAAGGAAAGATGCTGGTTAAACTCTAATATTGCCAAGTCTTATGGCACTCACGAATGAGGCCATTGACACCTTAGTTTAACGAATAGGTTAACCACTTAACTGAAGCCTTTGACAGCAAAGGCTTCAGTTTTTCTGCTTATCTTCTTCGCATTTCAGACTTTATCCCGCTTACAAGCAGATGGATTTAGGCATTGGCATATTTCATCTTCAATTAACTCTTCTCCCATTACACTGCATAGTGTTGCTGGTTTAAAGCCTCAAAAGGTCAGTTAAATGAGTAAGTAACAAGTTTCGCTTGTAAGCGCTTAAGCAGAAAGATTGGCAATTATTTGGAACTGTACTTCACTCATATTAGTGATATTCAAAGACTAAGATTTACTTGTTTAAAAGACGGTTGTCTTTGCGGTGAGCTGACTTAAAGACGAGTGCTGTTACAGATGAATGTTGCCATAAGGGGATAATATGCCATTACCGTTACTTTGGCTTGGTAGTGCTGCAATGGGCGCGTTATTGCTCGCCGATGAGCGTGAACAGCGCCGACAACTTGAGCGTGATCGACTATTGGGCAAGGCGCCACGGCAAGCGAGTGCCAAGCAAGCCATGGTTGCTGCGCCGAGTCAGTGGCAAAAGGGCTTCAAACAAGTGACACCTGAGCCTGGTAGCATTGTTTGCTGCTATGTGTTTGGGGTGATTGAACATACCGGCATTTGGTTGGCAGATGATTGCCTTATCGAGTTACATGGTTCTGGGCTGATAAGGGCGGTATCGGTAAAACGCTTTCTAGCGGGGCGCACAGGTAGCCAAATCTATATTGCCTGTAATCATCAGCATCAACCGCTGATTGCCACTGATATTGTTAACCGAGCCAAGCAGGCCATTTACCAATACCGTGAATACGATTTATTCGATAACAATTGCCATCGATTCGTTTGGTCATGTTTGTGCGGTGAAGAGATCGCGATAAAAAGTTTTAATGACTTGAATCAAAAACTAGCAGGCTATTTTAAGCAGGGGATTTACTGGGATGAAATGCGTGGTGTGCCTGAGCGGACAACTATATAAAAGGGGCTTTGTTTCCAAAATCGGTTGAACTAATTTCGAAGCCGATGATCAGATCAGCATCGTTTACATACCAACCAAGCCACCGTGCCTAAACCTCGCTATAAAACGACCAACTGGAAACAATACAATCAAGCCTTAATCAACCGAGGTTCACTTACCTTTTGGATTGATGAAGATGCAATCGCAAGTTGGCAAGCTAAAGCAGACCAAGGTAAGAAAGGTCGTCCACGGTTGTTTAGTGATTTGTCCATCACCACCGCGCTTATGGTTAAGCGTATTTTCGCCATGCCTTTGCGAGCATTACAAGGTTTTATTAATTCAGTATTTAACCTGGCTCAGGTGCCACTTGTCTGCCCTCATTACACTTGTATCAGCAAACGCGCGAAGACTGTCAACATTGCCTTCAAAACGAAATCGCGTGGTGCTATTGCCCACTTAGCGATTGATGCTACGGGACTGAAAGTCTATGGCGAAGGGGAATGGAAAGTGAAGAAGCATGGTACAGAGGGTAAACGCCGTGTCTGGCGCAAGCTTCATATCGCCGTTGATACTCATTCACACGAGATTATCGCGGCTGAACTCAGTTTATCCAATGTCACGGATGCTGAAGTGTTACCCAATTTACTCAAACAAACCCAGTGTAAAATCCACACTATTTCAGGTGATGGTGCCTATGACACACGTGAGTGCCACGAAGCTATCCGGCGTAAACGGGCATTTACCTTGATCCCGCCCCGTGAAGGAGCGGCATACTGGGAGCAAGGACATCAGCGTAATCTCGCGGTGAGTTTTCAGAAGCTTTATGGTTCAAATAAGAAATAGAAGCAGCGCTATGGCTATCACCGCCGCTCAATTTCAGAAACGGCCATGTACAGAATAAAACAGCTGCTGGGTGGCCGTTTGAGTATGCGAAATTACAACGCTCAGGTGGCGGAGACTTACGCCATGATCAAGGCGCTGAATAAACTCACAGGGCAAGGCATGCCTGAAACTCAATATATCGTGTGATATTTAAACAATTAAGAGGGATTTTGTGCCGAAATTCGAATTTGGAAACAAAGCCTATAAAAGGCCATCCGGGGATGGCCTGTTAATCTAGCTATAGGGCTAAATTATTTACAGAAATAATCCACTGCACGTTTAACTAGCTCAATACCACTTAGCTCGCAGGGTGGCAGCTGGGCATCACTCACTTGAACCGGAGTCACGCGCTCACCCCATTGCAGTAGCAGTGCTGCAGAGGTTAATCCCGCACCAAAAGCGCAGGACAGAATGGTTTGATTCGGCTTGATTAAGCCTTTTTCCAATGCATCACAGATAGCGATGGGGATAGTTGCGGCCGAGGTGTTGCCATAGTTAGCAATGTTCACGAAGGCCTTTTCTTTAGGGATCTTCATGCGGCTAACGAGAGTATCGATAATGCGTTCGTTCGCTTGGTGCGGGATCACTAAATCGACTTCATCTTTATCGACGCCACATTTTTCAAGCACTTGAGTGCTTAACTTATTCATACCATTGATGGCACGTTTAAAGATTTCCTGGCCATCGAACTGAATATAAAAGTCTAAGGATTCGGCGGAGAATCTATCCATCGCAGTACCAAAACCAGCTTTTAGGATATCGCGACCTTCAGGATCGTTATTCAGCTCATAGCCCAATACACCGCCTGGAACGCCCGTTGCTTCAACCACGACGGCACCGGCGCCATCACCAAAGAGCACTGCGGTTTCACGGCGTGACCAGTCGAGGTAGAAAGATAAACGTTCGGCACCTACCACTAGTACTTTTTTGCATTGACCACTCTTGATCTGTGAGCTGGCTAAGCCTAGACCGTACAAAAAGCCACTGCAGGCTGCGTTGATATCGAAAGCTGCGCAACTTGCACCAATATTCGCCTGGACGGTGGAGGCAATATTCGGGATCAAGGTATCAGGGCTGGCGCTGGCTAAAATGATCATATCAATTTCGCTGCCGTCAATGCCTGCCGTGGCAAGGGCGCGTTTAGCGGCAACCGATGCTAATTCTGAGGTATTCACATGGCTAATATGACGTTGGCTGATCCCAGTACGGCTTTTAATCCATTCATCGGAAGTTTCGATAAAAGTGGCAAGATCATCGTTAGTCAAAGTTGCGGGAGGAACGCATTTTCCCCAGCCCGTGATTGTGGCGTACTGCATGGTGTTTTCTCTCAAATAAAAAAGGCAGAACTTAGCGTGCTGCCTCAAATCGACAACAACGCTTAGCGGTATAACGAATGACTGTCCGTGATCTAGACCACCTGTTTGGCGACAAGATCCCGAATTGTCATTGCGGCATGCAAAATATGATGTCGCAGCAACGCCGTGGCTTTCTCAGTTTCTCTTTGCTTACAATAGTTGAGCAGTTCGCGGTGCTCGTGCTCTGCTGCGGGAATGCCTCCAGCGAGCAGCAATTGCAAACGGATATATCTATCGCAGTTAGTATTGAGGCCGTGTACAACCTCTAGCGTATGTGGACGATTGGCTGCTTGATATAAACAGGTATGAAACTGTGTATTTAGCTCGCTCCAACTGGCGACGGCATCTTCATGTTTAAAGGCCGACTCCAATTGTTCCAATACGCGTTCTGCTTTTATTAAATCTTCTTCTTGAAGTCGTGGTATGGCTTTCGCCAGCAGATCGGTCTCGATCATGGCGCGTAATTCAAAAAGCTCGGTTACTTGTTCAACGGACAATTCGGTCGCGGTCGCCCCTTTATGGGGTTCGAACTTCACTAGGCCTTCCGCCTCAAGTTGCAATAAGGCTTCTCTTACGGGAATGCGACTTACATGTAAGGCTTCGGCTAAGGCGCTTTGTCTGAGTGGTTCTCCTGCGGCTATATCACCCGAAAGAATTCTATCTCTGAGCACTTCTACAACTAATTGGGTGCGGGTTTTATGGACTATAGGCGTAGTTCGACTCATTATGACCGTCTATTTTTAGGTGTTTTATTGTTATCCGTGCAAGGTTACCGTTAAAAACAGCACAAATAAAGGGAAAAGCTCGATTGAATACTGCATTCCTTATGCTTAAAAAACATTTATAGATAGATTTTTTGGGCGAAATTCGCTCTGATAAGTGGCTGTCTGTTGCTGTCTTAAACTCGCTTAGGTTGAGATAAGCCGGAGCTGGGTTAAACAGCATCATATCTCTACAACTTCGCGGTGCAATTTCTTGCAATGGATGGAATAATAGGGAAATTACGCATTAAGCGCCGTTTTTAGTGAGTGGAGTAGTACTGTGGGTACAGTCAATCGAGCCGTATTTTTAGACCGTGATGGTGTGATCAACAAAGATCATGGTTATGTGCATCAGGTGGATGACTTTGAATATATAGAAGGCGTGTTCGAAGCCTGCCTCGCCTTAAAGCAAATGGGATACAAGTTAGTGGTAGTCACCAATCAGTCGGGTATTGCTCGTGGGATGTATACGGAAGATCAATTCCACAGCCTCACCGAATGGATGGATTGGAACTTTGCCGATAAAGGTGTCGATCTCGATGGTATCTATTATTGTCCGCACCATAATGAAAAAGGTCTTGGCGAATATAAAATGGATTGTGACTGTCGTAAGCCAAAACCAGGCATGCTACTCGATGCCGCAAAATTCCTGAAAATTGATTTGTCGCAGTCGGTGATGGTGGGCGACAAAGCCGATGATATGCTCGCGGCTAAAGCGGCAGGTATACCGACTCGCATTCTTGTGCGTACAGGTAAAGCAATAGCTGATGATAGAGAGGCGTCTGTCGTGCTCGATAGCATTGCAGATGTGCCGAGTTTTTTAAAAAAATAGCCTATCTTGCTCTTTAAAGCGCATCAATCCATGCGAATTGCGAGATTGAGCTCAAACCGCGAGCTTAACAGCAAAAAGTGCGGCGGTGTCTATATCGTTTTAGTTTGTGACCCGTGCTAAATGCTTTGTCTGGGGTTATGGAGATTGCTAAAGTGATGGAAATTACAGCGAATTAGGCGCTAAAACGGATGTTTGGTTTAAAAAGTGCGCACTCGAATCGCTTTTTCGAATTATTTTAGTCAAAGGGGTTGCGGTAAAATCTGACATCCCTATAATGCGCATCCACTGGCCCAGAGGGGTCAACGGTGAAAGCTAAAAGCGCTGAGCGCTCAAGGCAAATCACCATGCTCTTTAACAATTTATCAAGCAAATCTGTGTGGACACTCACAGGTGTTGAGTTAATCGAAATTACTCTGCCGTTTGGCGAGTAATCAAAATTTAAATCAATGAATGAGTGTTCATAGCAATATGTACAACGACTTATTAAGTTAAGTCGATTCAGAATTCATTGAGCCGAATCTTCGGGTTCACAAAACTTTTAATTGAAGAGTTTGATCATGGCTCAGATTGAACGCTGGCGGCAGGCCTAACACATGCAAGTCGAGCGGCAGCACAAGGGAGTTTACTCATGAGGTGGCGAGCGGCGGACGG
>NZ_JBKEDJ010000071.1:0-2626 GCF_047975355.1 Shewanella sp.
CCTGCGTGAGATAAGACGGGTAGTGAATAACAAATTTGCTTGGTGACAATAGCATTGTGGTCCCACCTGATCCCATCCCGAACTCAGAAGTGAAACGCAATCGCGCCGATGGTAGTGTGGGGTCTCCCCATGTGAGAGTAGGTCATCGCCAAGCGCCTAATATTCTCGTGAAGAGAGCAGAAAGCCAGCTGAATAAGCTGGCTTTTTTGTTTTTGGCGTTTGCAATTTTTACCTCTTTACTCCCTTTATATATTCCCACTTCACTCACTGTTCAGCTTGGTTTATCCCTACAATTTAGACAAATAATATCAGGCCAATAAAAAGAGCAACCTAGGCTGCTCTTTCTTTATTGGATAGGTATCTTGCTCGCTTGTTACTGCAAAAAACTAACGAATACGCTTATTGCCCGCTAATTTTGGCCTTGAATTTTGCTTTGGTGGCGTCGTCGGCGAGCTGATACCAATAATCCAGCATATGGCTAATTTCGGCTTGAGTCGGCGAATCAGGTGTTATTGCAATTGTTGATGCGGCTGAACTGGCGGTTACGGCTGTAGACGTCACAGCAGTGGCGGCTGGCAAAGTTGGTGCATTCGTCGCTGTAGATACTTGAGGCTGGCGTTGTACTGTAGGAAGCGTTATCGAGGCGGGATGCTGGCCTTGGTTGTATTGAAAAATTTCCTGCTCGAAGTTTCGGCCTATCTGAAGCCCGTTCTTCACTAATCTGTCTTGATCAAATCTAATCGCTTGATTGTGCTTATCTAAAAGCGTGAGTGAAGGTGATTCATCGAACTGCTTCGCGGCTTTAGCAGAGTCGATATTGGGTAATTTGAGTTGTAGCTCTTGATCGGTTTCATTAAAGCGGACGATCAGTACGTCCGATTGATAGCGTACTGAATTAGCCTGTTTGCGGTACTGCGCATTGTAGCGAAAAGCGATTTGGTTCAATCCATCACTCAGGGAGACTGGCGCGGTGCTTAGCGGTCTTTGTCCATTTACGGTTAGCAGCTCAACATCGCTTGGCAGCTGCAGAATGACTTCGGCATAAACAGGTTGTAGGCTGGCAAGCAGTATGGCTGATGCGCACAGAATAGAAGGGGATTTCATAGGCTTTCTCTTGGTTGATATCTCGCACTAATGATAAGTGAGATAGCACTTAACACAAAGCGGCAAACTCATTCAGTTTGCCTATATAGGATTAGTATTGGCTTGGGATGAAGAGAAAAGAAAAAGGCTCACAGGGAGCCTTTTCTTGCCTAAGTATGAGATTAGTTAAGTCTGACGTTGGCTTAACCTAAGCGGAAGTAACGCAAATTACTTCGCTTTATCTTGGCTTAGGTTGATGCGGTACACGGCGAAACCGAGTTCATCTTTACTGATTTTGGTCATTTCGCGTTGTTTATTCGCTTCGATAAAGGTCGCGGCTTTATCGCTATCTTGAGTCTGGAAGCGAATATCCAGCGTCACACTGGTGCTGATGGTTTTGAAATCCCAGTTGTAGTCAGCACTTGGGTTGACCATGCCTTCATACTTGCCTGTGGTTTCATTGAACTTAGATTGCGCCGTGATGTAGGCCGCTAAGGCCTCACGGTTAGTATCTGGCAGCTCGAGTACCACATGGTCACTGCCGGTTCCGGCAAACTTACCACCAAAGGCGCGGTAGTTATTTGAGGCCACGATAAATTCTTTGGCCGCCAACTCTTCGCCAGTAAATACCTTGCCATTCGCATCTGTGTAGCTTAAATCGACGATACGGTTAGCATTGGCATTGACAACGGCGCAGTCGCGGTCGAACTTACTTGGTTGAGTCACATCAATCTTGTAGGTCAAGCCATCGAGCACGTCGAAGTTATAGGTTGGGTGACCATCCCAGTTGATTAACTCCTGCGGCGTGGTCT
Organism: Shewanella sp.; assembly: GCF_047975355.1. Classification (GTDB taxonomy): domain Bacteria; phylum Pseudomonadota; class Gammaproteobacteria; order Enterobacterales; family Shewanellaceae; genus Shewanella. The sequence goes on from NZ_JBKEDJ010000071.1 coordinate 1,896, forward strand.
TGGTTGGATCGATTTGATTGAATTGGTTAGCTGAACACTCCAGCCAATCTTTCAGTTCAGCCCCCGTGGCTTTGACCGCTACCATAGTGTTGGGGTAGAGGTAAAGATCGGCGGCGTTTTTAAAGGTCAATGCGCCTTTATCGACTTGTACATATTGGTCTGCATCGCTGGTTGTACCGTGGCGACCACCGGCTTTGAATGGTGCAGAAGCCGATAAAACAGGTAGATCTTTTAATGCCTCGGGGAGTTTTGCTTTAACGTTAGCAATTTGCGCGTCAGAAACGATTTGTACGGTTGGATCGTCCTGCACTAAGGTCAAGAAGCTATACATATCGGCGGCAGCAACCCCAATTGGCTCGTCCACGAAGGCAAGCGTGCCTTGGTGCTCGGCGGCGACAGCATCATGGATGGCGGCGTCGGCTTCGACTAATGGTGTTTTAGTTACACCATCATAGATAGGACGTGCCTTAGTGGTGGCACTGATTACAGACCACTTACCGTCTTTACGCTCGAGTTTAAAGTCGACCACACCTAAGTTGTCACCCCAGCGTCCAGGCATGACGGCTGGTACACCATTTAACAGACCTTTAGTCACGTCTGTGTTAGGTAAGTCGGCATATTTGGCATCGGGGAAAATAGAGTGGCTGTGACCAAAGAGGATGGCATTAATACCGTCGACATAGGTCAAGGCATAGGTTGCGTTCTCTGCCATAGGATCGCCAGGATTTTCG
>NZ_JBKEDJ010000073.1:0-11214 GCF_047975355.1 Shewanella sp.
AGCGATCCCCTCGGAATGGCTGAAGTGTTAGCGCGTCATACTGTGAGTCAGTTGTTGATGCCACAGCGCTTAAATCGCGTCAGCCAAGGGGCGATGGCGGATAATGAGCAGCTCTCGGTCGAAACTTTACTCAATAAGCTGTTTGCCGCGACGCTTTATCAAGAGGATAAACTCGCTCAGATTGAAGGTGTGTGGATGCGTGTGAATGCGGTGGTGATTGATGAACTCCTATCAAGCTACCATGATCCGCAAATTTCAGCAGAGGTGAAGGCGGCTATTTACGAGCGGGCCCAATTCGTGATGAAACAGCTTAAAGCCAAAGCCAATCGGGCGAATGCCAAGGTGGCCTCCCACTACACTTGGTTGCAACAGGGGTTGAGTGCAGGGCTGACTGATGCCAACAGCAAACTCATAACTAAACCCTTGAGATTGCCGCCGGGTTCACCTATCTAAGGTTTGGTTTTCAGCATCATAGGCGCTAACGAGGTGATTCGTTATGCGCCTATTTCTTTTGGGTTTCTAGGATAATAATGCTCGGCTTTACGTTCAATATGGGTAAAGCGGCGGGTATTTTTATAGGGCAGCTTCATAAAGCCCGATACTCCATGACCTTGAATTTTACCCACATAATGCAAAATGCGGTCGAGGCTGGCGCGAAACGCCGCCTGTTTACGCGGGTTGAGTAGTTTTAAGTAACTGTGGATCTTTAAGTGATTCGGCAGGGCCTCAAAAATGATGCAGCCCGTGTGGTGGATTTGGTTGATGCGAGCCAATTCCTCCATGATTTCACCCGGTAATTCGAGGTTCTCATCCGGATCCTTACCATCTTCAAAGTAAGAGTGCAGCCGCGATTTATCTTCGAGGGTCGGTACATCACCCACCTCGAAGGGCAGTTGGAGATCGGCGCTGGCGACAAAGGGTTCGCTGGTGTTTTCGCGCTCGATATGCAGCGTGTCCCTAGCGTTAAAGAAGCAGGCCTTAAACACCCCGATACGCTTAATTCCGCGCGCGAGCGTCACCATATTATTGACGGCGATGATGAGCGCACTCTTTTGTTTAGCATCGTAAATGGCGAGATTGGAGTCGATAAACACGCCGGTTTCTTGCCAATGGATGGCAAGGCCGCCCACTATAGGATATTGACCGAGGCGACCCACGGCGGCAATAAAGCCCTTTTCAGTATCACCCATACCGGCTAAGAAGTTGCGATAGTATTTTTCGAGCTGAATGTCATCCATCTTAACGATGGGATCCTGGGCGTTATGTGCCTTTAAAAAGGATTTGCGCGAGCTGTAACTGACGGTTTCGACATCTTTCTCGCGGGATTGCACCCAGACAGGGATTTCGCCCTGCAGTTCGGTTATGGGCAGCTCGGGTAAATGGATTCTATGGCTGTGGCGCATGCTTTTGAGAAAATAATCCCCCGCCAGATTGCGCTGCACGGCATCGCTACTGAGCATGCCCTCCAAGGTGCGAGCCAACTCCATAGGTAAGCCTATGCTGGTGGGCGGGATAACCTGCGCGCCGAAGCGACTCGCCTGTCCAGAGGCCAAGGCATACAAGGTCGCCGCCACGCCTTGCTCGTCGAAACGCGGGCTTGAGAGCGCGCCATTTAGCTGCTCTTCACCGATAAAATACACGTCTCCCATGCGGGCATTGGTGTGCTGCTGATCGCTCGACATCAATGTCATCACATTGTCTTCGACGGCTTTGTTATGTTCATCCCTTTGTGCAAATACGGCCGAGCCCCAGTCGATTAAGGATAAATGTTGGCTTTCAATATCATAGACAAGGTTTGAAGGTTTAATGTCGCCATGCACTAGGGGTTTACCCGTGCGCAGATAGTAGAGAATATCGGCCAATTGGCGGGCAATGTTCATTACCATGGCGGGGGGCAGGGCGCCTAAGCGGCGGCAAAGCTGCTCGAGATCTTCGCCCTTAGCGCGCTCCATCACTAAGATCCCTTGTTTACCAACCCGCTCAAATTTGATCGCCCCCGGAATGTTGGGGTGTTTGAGCAAGGACAGCATAAAGGCTTCTTCCTCTAAGCGGTCTTGAATATGCTGCGGCAGATTAATTCTCGAGAATTTAAATACGTGGGCTTCGTCGGCTTGATTAATTCCCGCAAACACAAAGCCGTAAGCGCCCTTACCGATAAACTCAATATCGCGATAACCCAACTTACTTAACTGTTGTTTACATAAACGGATCCACGCCTTGTGCTTACGGGCATCGTTGGCTTTGAGCAAGTAAATGGATTGCTCTTCGGAAATGTAAAAATGTTGTAGTTGGGGTGTTTGCAATGCGCGACTCCTTGTTTTGGTTATTTAAACAGTAAGCGAGGCAGATAAGCAAATCGGCGTTGGAGGCTGTGACTGGTGTTGCCCGCGATAAACTTGTGATTTTTAGGGCTTACCTATCCCATCATTTCGTCGCTGACTTTGATTTATATCAAGTTAAATCGTATGGAGTCTAGGTAATCTTAAGCACATTGGATGGGATACATTTTTGTTAAATTTCCCGTGGACAAAGTGGATGAAAGGAGGGCATATGCCCGCCCCAGATAAGGCTTTATTGATCGAGTTGTTAGAGTTTCCGCGTAAGCGAATTTTGCAGTCAATGGAAGTGACCCATTGTCCACATGCGGTATTTTTTAATGATCGCGATGAGCAGTGTCTCACTTGCCACCAGGGCATGGAATGTATTTGGATGAACCAGAACGATGAGCTGGTAGCCGTCGAGCAAAAATCCGTCGCCGAACTTAAGCAGCAGTTGCTGATTGCCGTCGACTTTATCGACTCTTCCTTAAGCCCGCACCATTTGTCGCGCCGCCAATGCCAGTGTGACAATTGCGTTTGGCTGCGCCGGGTACAAACGGCATTGGCTTAGTCATTAACTGTTTACATCTCTATGATTAACTTACGGTATCTTAGATTTTGCATCCACCCGTGAATGCCATTAGAGTAAGGATAACTTTAGTCATTTGAGATATACCTATGGAACCCGGTTTTTGGCATGAGAAGTGGCAGCAACAGCTGATTGGTTTTCACCAGCAAGATATCAATCCCTTTCTCGTAAAGTATTGGCATACCTTGGCATTGCCCGCCGAGGCGCAAGTCTTCGTTCCCCTGTGTGGCAAGTCTTTAGATATGTGCTTTTTAGCCGAGCAGGGCCATCAAGTGATTGGTTGTGAGTTAAATGAACTCGCAGTGCAGCAGTTTTTCGAAGATAACCAATTACCTATGCAGCAAAGTGCAGTGGGTGAGCATCAGCATTATCAAACTGAGCAGGTCAGTTTATACCAGGGAGATATCTTCACTTTGCCTCCATCTATTACGGCGCAGGTGAGTGGTTTTTATGATCGCGCCGCCTTGATTGCTTGGCCAGAGAGCATGCGGGCGCAATACGCCAAGCAATTAGCGCAGTTATTGCCCCTAGGCAGCGTAGGTTTATTAGTCACCCTAGATTATCCGCAGGAAGCCTTAAGTGGGCCGCCTTTTGCGGTGTCGCCAACTTGGGTGGAGACACACTTAAGTGACGATTTTGAAATCCAACTCTTGGATTGTCAGGATGTATTGGCCGACAACCCAAGGTTTATTAAGAAAGAAGTCCCATGGCTGAATGAAGCTGCGTATTTACTAAGACGCAAATAATCAAGTGCATCCCATTGAGCCCAAAGCATTTATGGTTTTGGGTTGAGTGGGATGTGTTATGAAGGGGTCATGTGTTTGCGGCAATATCAGTTTTCAAGCTTGATATTGTGCAGCAGACCCTAACGATGTGGATGCCTGCGAGAAAGAAAAGCAGTTGGAACAAAAGTATGTTTTACAGAAAAAGAGCTGGATGCTCTAAGTTAAGCGACTTCGTAGTAATTAGGTTCAATTTCCAGTTGGTTCTGGATGATTTGTACGGCCATTCTCGCGCACTTACCGCATTGATTGGCAACGCCTAAACGCTTTTTAACGTCAGCAAGGCTAGTATCGCCCTGACTTACGGCGTTTTTGATTTGCGTATCTGTGATGGCATGGCAGAGACAAACGTACATTTTTTCGACTCCAAAACGAATTGAGCTAATTCTAAATGAAAACGCTTATCAAATGCAATCCTGATGGTGTACTTGTTGTGCTGGTTTCCCGTTTTGTTACACATCGCACATTTTCTGGTCTATGCTCTGTGTTCTGGAGATGAGAAAAGGAACGATGATTTTAGCTGTAATGGGTCATTGGACGTGATCAAGGATGGATAACTCATGGATGACGGAATAATAAATTTATAATAGATCCAAGGGTTATCATGAGAAAGAATTTGCCAGTTACACAGCGGGAATACGACTATCCAGCGGATTGGATTTTGCTGTCTACAACGGACACCAAGAGCCATATCACCTACGCCAATCCATCATTTTGTACCGTAGCGGGATACGAGCTTGGTGCCATGTTGGGACAACCCCATAATATGGTGCGCCATCCCGATATGCCTCCCCAAGCATTTGAAGATCTTTGGAAAACCATTCGTAAAGGTGAGCCTTGGAAAGGCATAGTCAAAAACCGCTGCGCCAATGGTGACCATTATTGGGTCGATGCCTATGTGTCGCCGATTATGGTTAATGGGCAAGTGGCCGAATTTCAATCGGTACGCACTAAACCTAGCCGTGAACAGATAAAGCGAGCGGAAGTGGCCTACGCCGAATTGAATAAAAGCGGTCAGGTGAAGGCGCTAAAACGCACCCTAGAGATGCCGACTAAGTTGGCGCTGCTTGCCTTAGTCGCTTTATTGCCCATGTTGTATTTGGCGCTGCAGATTGGGGCGATGGGATTTGTGGCGCTTGCCATCAGTGCTCTAGCGCTTTTTATCGGTGGCAATCTGATTTTAGGGCGTTATCGGGCGCTAGTTGCTAAGGCGAAGAAAATCTACGACAACCCTTTGATGGCACATATCTACACGGGGCAATCCGATGATTTGGGTGCTATAGATCTTGCGCTGCAAATGCAAACCTCAGAGCTTAAATCTATGTTAGGTCGCGCCCGAGATTCCTGTGAGAAAGTGACTCAGCAGGCCAAGGTTTCAGCGGCGAAAGGCGAAGAAATTCAAGGGACAAGCCAGTCACAACTGGCCGAGATTGAACAAGTCGCGACAGCCATGCAGCAGATGACGGCGACCCTTGGGGATATGTCCTCTAACTGCGCCGATGCGGCGAGCGCTTCGCAGATGGCATCGCAGCAGACAATCAACGGCGATAAAACGGTTGTCAGTACCATTCAGTCGATTCAAGCCATGGCGCAGCAGTTGCAAGAAACTTCGCAGGTGATTACAGAGCTAGAAGGGCATAGCCGGGATATAGGTACAGTACTGGATGTGATCCAAGGCATTGCCGAGCAGACGAATTTATTGGCGCTAAATGCTGCGATTGAAGCGGCGCGGGCGGGTGAGCAAGGGCGAGGTTTTGCCGTAGTTGCTGATGAGGTTCGGGCGTTAGCGCAGCGCACCCATGATGCCACCAAAGAAATCCACACAATGATCAATCTGTTGCAGCAAGGCACCCACAAGGCTGTGCGCAGCATGCAAGAGGGCGTGGATGCCGCCGCCGAATGTATCACTACTGCGGATTTAGCGGGCGCTGCGTTGCGTACCATACGTGAGGCGATCACTACCATTACGGATATGACTCACCATATTGCCAGTGCGGTGGAGGAACAATCGAGCGTGGCGAATGAGATGAATCGCAGCGTAGTGAATGTGTCGCAATTTACCCATTCCAGCCATCAACTGGGTTGTGAAATGGTCAGTCTCAATGATGAAGTGATAGGCGAGATGGACTCCCATACTGTGCTGGTCGGGCAGTTTTTAAAGCGCAGCTTTAAGGTCTAGAGTGTTGTCGCTATAGCACGGAATCGAAAGGCAATCAGCGTGCTGATTGCCTTTTCTTTTTTCTGGCAGTAAGACGGCCGTGATTAATAGCCCTTAGTAAAATCTATCTGATTTTGTAGCGGTTCAGCTGCGATATAGCGACGATAGTTATCGCTAAAAATACGCACAATTTGCTCAGGATGACTCGGCGCCGAGATATGGGGCGTGATGATGGTGTTGGGTCTTTCCCAAATCGGATGACTCGCAGGGAGTGGCTCCTGCGTGAACACATCGAGAATGGCATGCTGTTCAGGACGCGCAATCAACTGGGTATTGAGGGCATCGAGATCGAGCACATCACCACGGCCCACATTCACTAAAATGGCATCGGCTTTGAGCGTGGCGAGCATGTCTGCATTTAACACCAAACGTGTCTCTGGGGTGCTGGGCAGTAAATTGGTTACCACATCGCTTTGGCTTAAGCATTGCCCGAGCTGCGAGAGCGGCTGGATCGTATCAAAGCCTTCGACCTCACGGCCGCTGCGGTTTATTCCAGTAACATGCATGCCGAAGTGCTTAGCTGTCTTGGCCACATGCTGGGCGATAGAACCTGTGCCTAAGAGTAATAATCGCATCCCTTGCAAGCTGCTGCGCGTAGCACTTTGCACTTGCCAAGATTTTTGCCTTTGCTGCGCTTGGTAAAACAGGTGTCCTCGCACGTGGGCAAGCAGATAACCAAACAAATACTCACTCATCAAGGGGCCGAAAATGCCTTTAATGTTAGTGAGTTGATAATCTTTTCTTGCTCTTGGGCCCATCAGGGCATCAATGCCTGCAAAACTGGATTGCAGCCATTTTAGCTGTTTGGCATGGGGTACCAGCGGCGCGGCAAGCTTAGGCTCGGCAAGCCAAATATTGGCCTGTGCAATATTCGCGGGATTATCATCGAGCAACTCAAGCCCTGGCAACTGCTGCGCCTCAATGAGCTGGCGATACTGTTCATTCGCCTTGGTCAGTAAGAGTAACTTGTGCCCCATGTATTCTCCCTTTATGCTTGGTTGTCGTTATTTTTCAATACGCTGCTGTAGTTGTTTTGATTTTGCAGCGTTATTTTAGGTTGAGTGATTATGTTTGATCAGTTAGTCGCCATTATTGGCCATTTAGGAAATATGCTTCGCCCTTGGTCCTTCGATATCGCCACGGCCATGGTCGTGTGTTTGATTTTAGTGTTTTCAGCCGATGTGAATCGTATCCTTAGGCGGCATTTACTTGGCCATTCGTTTATCCTGCGAACCTTGGTTTTTATTATTGTGAATGCCTTTGGCTATGGGCTGCTGATCGTTAAAGCTACGCCTTGGGTGGCAAGGCAAATCGTTGCCATGCCATCCCATTGGATGTTCTTACTGATACTCGCCATGTTTATTTTTATCGGCTACTGGGCGCAGCGAAATAGCCAAGCCTAAGCCGCTAAATCCACGCCATGGGGTTATTCGAAGTAGCCGCAATAATCCGTATTGGTGGGTTGTAACAGCGCCTGCATGGCACGGTCGGGGTAATTGCTAAAGATCCCATCGACACCCAGCTGCTTAAGCGCATGAATATCATCACAGTGATCCACTGTGTAAACATAGACCTTAGCACCCCTATGGTGAGCATCATCCACTAGGGCCTTGCTGATAAAACTCACGTCTAAATGCAGGGAATAGGCGGCTAACTCGCTCACCACCGCCGCACCATCGAGGGGAATACTGGCAAGTAAGGGCGCCACTAATGCCTGTGGCAGCGCCTGTTTGACTTGCTGTAAATAGGGATGATTGAAGGATGAGATCAGCAATTGCTCCGCGTTGAACCCCAGCTCAGAAATCGCCTTAGGATAAAGCTCGAGTAGCGGCGCTACCGTATTCACACCTTTTAGTTCGATGTTGATTGTGGCGCGGCCTGCAACCAGTTCGAGCACTTGCCAGAGCGCGGGAATCGGCTCACCTTTGACTGTGACCTTGCCCAAATACTCTTTGTTGACTAAATGGATGATACCTTGGCCCGAGCTCTTACTGTCGAGTCTGCGGTCGTGAAATACCACTAACTCCCCTTCGACATTATGCACATCCAGCTCAATGGCTGTGGCACCTAACTCTATGGCTTTGGCCATGGCGGCTAAGGTGTTTTCCGCCACATAACCACTGGCACCACGGTGAGCAAAAATAAGCATCTGATTTTCGTCCTATTAACTGCGGATTATGCCGACCTGATCGCGATTCTGGCCATTTTTAAGATGGATTTCCATTTGCGGATAGGCGAGTTCTAAGTTGTTTTCTTTGAGCTTACGAGTAATACGTTTATGCAGATCGTGGCGCAGTGGCCAACGTGCTGACATATCTTTTGCATAGGCGCGTACTTCATAATCTTGGGTATGTTTACCAAAGCCTGCAAACCAGACTTCTGGCTCTGGATTTGGCAGTGCATCCTCACATTCTTGCACCGCCTGATAAAGCGTAGCTTCCACTTTTGCGGGATCTGAATCGCGGGCAACCGACACATAAACAATGACACGAGTGATAGGATCCGACAGCGACCAGTTGATCAATTGCTCGGTAATAAAGGCCTTGTTGGGAATGATAATTTCTTTTCTGTCCCAGTCGATGATGGTGGTAGCGCGGATCTGGATTTTACTGACTGTTCCCGTTAAGTCGCGGATCGTTACCGTATCGCCAATACGCACTGGCTTCTCGAACAGAATAATCAGGCCAGAGATAAAGTTGGCAAAAATCTCCTGTAAACCAAAACCTAGACCCAGTGACAGCGCGGCAATCAACCATTGCAGCTTTGACCATTCCATCCCTAGATTCGAAAAGCCAATCAGCAGGCCTAAAAACACCACTAAATAACGGCTTACTGTGGTGATGGCAAAGCCTGTGCCCGGCGTCAGGTCTAGCCGCTGTAAGATCATCAGTTCGAGTAGACCGGGTAAATTGGTGGCTATCATCAGCGAGAAGCCAACGATGACTAAACCGAATAGCAGCGATTTCATGGTGATGGGCAATTGCTGCTCGACCCCATTAACGCTGGTATTCGTGGTCCAGAGGGTAATGCCATCCAAGAAGGAAAACAGTGCTGTATGGGTTTGCGTCCACAGGCCGATCAAGCTAGCTAAAAACGCGAGTAGCAATAAAGAGCGGACTAAGCCTAAGGATTGACTCGAAATAGTTTCGAGATCGACGACTGGCTCTTCATAAGTGTCGAGGCCATCGTTCGAGGCATGGTGTGTCTCGCCCTTTTCCCGTTGGGCTAACCGTTCAGCCCGCTTAGCCTTAGCGCGGTCGAAGGCAATCCGGCGTCGCTCGATGAGCATCCAACGTTTAATTAATTGATAAAGCAGTAAAAAGCTTAATCCCAATACGATAGAGAGCTGTAACTGCAACAGCATTTGGAATGCGGTGAAGTAGTAGCCCCTGAAGGCGAGCACAGCACTCAGCAGGGGTACAGAGATCAGCAATGCCCAGAGCATTTTTTGCAGCAGTCGTTTGTTTTTGCCATCCTTTTGAGTGTCGCTATTTTGGCGACTTAGCACCAAGATATCCTTGTATAACAAGAATAAAACTACGCAAAAACAGATAAATGCGCCGCGGCCAATACTGTTACGGATAAGTGAGGCGTCGAGGACTTCGGTAAATCCCATAATGCCGAGCAAAGGGCTGGCGACAAATACAAAGTGTTTGAGCCTGAGCTGGCCTGTCTGAATAAGTTTTGAGGGGCGTTTGAAGTGGCCGACCAAGACCCCATTGTCGAGGGCGAGGATAAAAATCAATCGATACAATAGGTAAACTAAACCTATCGCTAAAATCCCCATGCCGACGGCCTGCACAAAGTTACGATCGGATTGATAGAAAATCCATCCCGCTGCGACTATGGGCAGCGGTTTAATCAAGGCGTAACCTAGGCTCAAGACTAAGGATTTGAAGGTATAAATAAATTTATCCTGAGTCACATTACCCACGTAGGCAACGTAATGAGTGAGTAAGCGTTTGAACTTAGGCCGGATTAAATCTTGGATCACTAAGCAGAGCACTAACAGAATGATCCACCAAGACCAGTAGTCATTTTGCTCCTGCCAGGCTTTGCCCAATTGTCCCCACTGCGCCTCTTGGATAAGCCACAGGGCGCTGCGCTGCACGTCGGTGAGCCAGAGTTTGTTCATGCTCGCGGCGTTGGGGACCCAAAACAAATGCTCGTTGAGGGTGTTTTTTAAGGTCAGATGCTGCTGACTAAGTTGCTGATAATTGACTTTGAGTTTGCCGAGTTCACTCAAATATTGGTCATAACTCTGCATCAATTGCGTCAGCAGCGCCTGTTGCGAGCGCAGCAGTTTAATCTGTCCCTCGTTGTAGAGGTTGGTCTGCTCTAACTCTTGCTCGTTAAGTGCCTGTTGTTGCTCGAGGTGGTATCTATCGAGGCGAGCATCGGCGATCAGCGTTTGCAGCTTCTCATGGTTTGGCGGCTTAGGCAGAGATTGCAGCATCTGCAAAAAACGCTCGCCAAAGGCGGAGTTCATTTTCACCCAAGTGATTTGCTCTTGGATATTCGCCAGCTGTTTGGCTTGGGATTGATATTGCAGTTCGGCCTGCTCTTGCTGTTCAACCACATTGTTGATTTGCAAGGTTAAGGTTTGGAGTTTTTGGCCGTAGATTTGGTTAGTGTCGGCAATATTGCGGGTCACAGGATCCACGACCTTGGCGGTATCCACTAAATTCTTCGCCAGGGTTGCATCGGTTTGTTGTTGACGCTGTTTATTCATCGCCTTATTGATGGTTTCAATAAAGGCTTCCTGTTGGCTCAATTGCTGGCGAACCAACTGTAACTGCAACTGGGTGAGTTCGATGCGCTTTTGGCTGCTGGCCAGCTCGGCCTCGTTAGTGGCGAGGCTTTGCTCGAAGAAAATCCGCTGCGTTTGCTGTAGTTCGCCCGTTGGCGTATCCAGTGGGGCCAAGTCGGTTTTCTTATTTTGCAGCACATTCTGCCTGGCGTTGGCGATGACGGAGGGCAGCTGATTGTGGCGTTGCAACAGTTCGCTGACTTGATTGCCTAGAGCCGTTTCGCTCTCTTTTAATTCCGACAGTCGTAAATAAGCCATCGAGGCTTGCTGGTTGAGATCTGTGGCTTTATCCAGCTTTAAAGGCTTAGCGGACTCTTTTAAGCCGTGGTCGATGACCTTTTTGTTTTCTTCAAAATCGAGCTGCGCCTGCTGAAAACTGCTCGCATTCGCTGCCAATCTATCAATGTTGTTTTTAAGCTCAACAATTTGATCGTCAATGCTAATATTTTGTTGCTGATTTTGGTTGTTTAGGCCAAGGCGCTTGTCCAATTGCAGTG
>NZ_JBKEDJ010000022.1:0-52807 GCF_047975355.1 Shewanella sp.
AAAGCGATCTATTACGTGTGTATGGGCGGCTCGTTAGCCTGACCTTGATCTTGATTATTCTCGCGGTGATTGGATTTAAATATTTTGCGACTATGCCACAACTGGCCGCCCGCAATGTGGAGTTAGAGCATACGCGCTTCTTAAACGTGTTGGCTATGGTGCGTTCTCAATGGTTGTCCCTTGGCAATCCGCCGCAAATGCGACTAGATTGGGAAGGGTTTAGCGAACAAAGCACAAATAATGAACAAACTTTTGTGATGATGAATGCGCAGGGTTGGCCACAACCTAGCCAGTTGGATGACCAAGCGTGTCAGCGATTGTGGCAACAATTAATGGGACAGGAGCAGGGGGACGAATCCCTTATCGGCTCGTATTTTGCTAAGGATAATAGCTGCCGTTACCGCGCGCAAAATGGGGATAGTATCGGCTATCAGCTCAACTCTGGCAGGGTCATTTTTTTGACGTTTCCGTAAAATATTGTTAAGTAACGGGCTTTTTTAAACTGATTTAGCTGTTAGAATGGACTTTCATCAAGATAGGGAGAGACGAATGAAGAATAAGCAAGATGGTTTTTCATTGATTGAACTGGTCATAGTGATCGTAATTTTGGGTCTGTTGGCCGCAACCGCGATCCCTCGTTTTTTAAATGTCACCGATGATGCTGAAGATGCCAGTGTGGACGGAGTCGCGGGTGGTTTATCCACCGCAGTGAGTTTTGTGCGTTCACAATGGGAAGTCGATGGTCGCCAAAATAGCAGTGTGATCTTAGACGGTACCTCAGTGTCCCTCGACCCGCGTTTTGGCTATCCAACGGGCACCTCTGGTACCGATGCGACGGCGATGACCGATGCAAGCTGTCAGCAGGTATTTAATACTGTGTTGCAAAGTGCACCGCGTAACGTGCTTTATTCGCAAGATGCGCGCAATCAACGTTATACAGTGCGCGTTATCGATGGTGCGGGCGGAAGTTCAAATGCGATTAATGGCACGTCGGTAAGTGGTTTAGATCTATGTGTGTATCACCAAGTGGCTTCACTGGTACTAAATCAAACCACGGGCGTACCGACTCCGGCTCCAGACTTATCCACCGCTGGCGCTAAAGGGGTGGTTTATAACCCTGGTACGGGTAAAGTATTAAGTTTCACTCAAACACCGTTTACGCCTTAATTACACAGTCGTGAAGTTTAAGTATTTAGAATTGTTATTACATAGGTAGTTAATGATGAGAAGACAACAGGGTTTTACCTTAATTGAGTTAGTTGTAGTTATTATTATTTTAGGTATTCTTGCTGTCACAGCGGCGCCTAAGTTTATTAATCTTCAGTCAGATGCATACGCATCCACTTTGAATGGCGTCAAAGCCTCTTTGCAAGGTGCGAATTCGCTTGTTTATTCTAAGGCGGCGATTCAGGGGGTAGAAAGTAAGGCTACATCTAACATTATCATCGATGATAAAGGTGATTCTGATACGGCAAACGATGTGAAAGTAAACGGTGTTTATGGATATCTGAAGCAAGCTGCAGCTGATATGGTGTTAGTGCTTGATTTAGACACCACCAACGAGTGGACAATTGTTGAAGCGCCAACGGTTACAACGACACTTACATCGCCTGTGATTATTCATCCTAAAAAGTTGACGCCTTCAAATACGGCAAAATGTTGGGTTGAATACAAACAGGCAGATTCTAGTAATCCTCCTAAATATCATGTTGAGTCATCTGGTTGTTAAGTAAGGGTTTTAAATGAAAAAGCAAAGTGGTTTTACATTAATCGAATTAGTGGTTGTGATTATTATTTTAGGTATTTTAGCTGTTACCGCCGCGCCTAAATTTATCAATCTACAATCGGATGCTCGCGCTTCAACTGTGAAAGGATTGGAGGCTGCGATTAAAGGTGCAGATACCTTAATTAACTCAAAATCGTTAATTGCGGGCAATAATACAGTTGCTTCTACGGCTGCAACGCCTCCAAAAGTGACTGTTGAAACTGGTAAAACAGTTTTGATTAACTATGGTCATGCAACGCCAGTATGGACAGACTCTCTTGAAAACGCATTAGATATTAATGCTGCCGATAGTGGAACATCAAGCGAGTGGATTTATCTTGAGGATACTGACAGTAAGAGCATTTATTTCTATCCTCAAGGACAAGTTAGCCCTAAAGATGCCAATAATCCTGGCACTTGTTATGTTCAGTATGTGAATGGTCTGACTGCATACGGTCCTATCACTGTTAATACTGATGTATCTGGCTGCTAGAGACATTTCCATTAAAAGGCCTGCCTAGCAGGCCTTTTTTTTAGGCCAACAATCTATTGGGGTGTTGGCTGTAATAAACTGAATTTGCTAATTATTTCTTTTGTTTAGGTGAAATATTTGCCTTACGAATCAAGTTGGCAGAAACTGAACCTAGAACCTAGAACCTAGAACCTAGAACCTAGAACCTAGAACCTAGAACCTAGAACCTAGAACCTAGAACCTAGAACCTAGAACCACGGCAAAGCGGACGATGCGTAGATTCTCCACCGGCAGACAGTTTGGGTTTACCTTAGTCGAATTAGTCACGACTATTATCCTGATAGGGATACTTTCGGTGACGGTATTGCCGCGCTTATTCAGTCAGTCATCCTACAGCGCCTTTAGCCTGCGAAATGAATTTATGGCTGAGCTGCGCCAGGTTCAGCAAAAAGCTTTAAATAATACTGATAGATGCTATCGCGTCACGGTTTATCCTACGGGTTATCAAGTGAGTCAGTTTGCGACCCGAAATAATGCTGGGTGCACTGGCACAGCACTCTCTCCTAATCCGCTATATAGCCAAGCTTTTCAAGGCGGTGCGCAGTTAGTGCTCGCTAGCAATAATGCTAGTAATTTCAACCTCGATTTTGATATTAATGGCAGAGCTTCGTTGGCTTGTAATGGGCCATGCATTAACGTGATTGCCAATGACACTGTGGCGATTAGTATCTCCAGCGAGGGCTATATCTATGCGAATTAATCCTCGGTTGCTTTCAATAAGAACATCAATAAAAACATCTCCAAAAACTAAACCACAGCAGGGGTTTACCTTAATCGAATTAGTGGTCGGCATGTTGGTTATTGCGATTGCTATTGTGATGCTGAGTAGCATGTTATTTCCGCAGGCGGATCGCGCGGCTAAGACCTTACATAGAGTAAAAAGCGCCGAGCTGGCCCATTCGGTGATGAATGAGATTTGGGGTAAGCGCTACGATGAAAAGACTAATGCCAATGGCGGTGTACCCGCCTGTGGCAGCCCTTTAGGACTGCCTTGCTCAGTTGTGACGAGTCTCGGCCCATCAGAGTGGAAATGGCCAAATGAGGGCGAGGGCCGTAATGACTTTAACGATGTGGACGACTATCACGGCTTAAACCAAAACGCCACTATGCTCAATTCCAGCCAAACTTATGCAGAGGCGTATCCTAACTACCAATTAAGTGTCTCTGTCGCCTATGGACCTGCGCCCAATACCAAGTTAGTGACCATTAATGTGACTACCCCAGATAACGAAGTGATCACTTACAATCTGGTGAGGAGCAATTACTAATGGGCGCTTTATCCGCAAAGCGCATGGCGCGCTCCCCACGGGGTTTTACCTTAGTCGAAATGGTCACTGTGATCCTTATCCTAGGCATTCTGGTGGTGGGCGTGAGTAGCTTTATTATTTTCGGCACGCGGATTTTTGTGGAGTCGAGCTCGGTTGACCAAGTGTTAAGCCAGAGCCGCTTTGCCGTTGAGCGAATGACCCGTGAACTGCGTAGCGCCGTGCCTAATAGTGTGCGGCTCAATGGCAATGGCTTAACCTATCAGTGTGTTGAGTTTGTGCCTATCGAGGCGAGCACTACCTATTTAGCTATGCCGATAGCGCCGAGTGCAGCAGCCCTAATGGGGACTGTGATATTGGATGATGTGACCAGTAAGATTAAGGCTAATCAATATGTGTGGATTTACCCTTTGACCGATAGCGATGTGTATAACAGTGCGAGGCAAAAACGCGCGCAGATTAAAACCGTTAGCAGTGCAGCTAACCAAGTGAGTTTAACCTTTACTGCTAACGTTAAATTTTCCGAAGCTTCTCCGCGACAAAGGATCTATTTTGCTTCTGCACCTGTCAGTTATTGCTTTGAAAAAGCGCCATCAGGCAATGAGTTAACCCTAAAGCGTTATACTGGGTATGGTTTTAATACCAGCCAGCCAACACCGACGGATATGAGCTCTGGCGTTTTAATGGCACAGAGTGTGGCCAATGAGTTGAGTAATAACGCCGATTTACCGCTGATCTTAACGCCATCGAGTCTAGTCAATAATGCTATGGTGCATCTACAGCCGCGATTTAATGTCAACGGCGAGACATTTCAATATCGACATCAAGTGCAGGTGATTAATGCCCCCTAACTTATTTAGCCTATCGGGCTCAGCATATGGTCAGTCTGTGGTTCACCGTCAAGGTGGCAGCGCCTTAGTCATAGGTATTTTTGTTATTACCGTCATGTTTTTATTGGCCGCCGCCTTAATCAACATAGTGGAAGATGCCGATACCGGATTAACTCAAGAAGTGTGGGGAACTCGCGCCTTAGCGGCGGCAAATAGTGGTGCCGATGCGGCGCTGGCACAATTGTTTCCGCTGAATGCTGCGGCAAATTACACTCCGAGCTGCTCAAGCGTTTCAAGCACTTGGACACCTCCTGATGTGGTTGGCTTTCATGCCTGTAGCGTGAGTTTAAGTTGTGCATCTTATTCCGTCGGAACGGTTACACAATATCGGGTTAATAGCAAAGCGGTATGTGAGAGTGGTGACACCCGTGTTAGCCGTCAAGTAGAGGTAGAAGCTCGTGGGAACTAAGCTATCAAAAATGGTGTTGAGCTACGTAATGGTTAAATTTCCATTAATCCTTTCACTCTTAATCATCGTATGCTCATCCCCTTTGGCAAAGGCTGATTGGAGTAAAACCTTTATTGAAGGTGTTAATAATTACGATAGAAATGGTTCAATTACCTTTAATAGCTCTTATTTATATAATGCACCCAATAATGCACTTATCTGGTATAGCTATTTGCCAACTTATAATTTTATTCAAAAGGGAAATAGCTTAGCAACACTATGTGTTACGTCTAATAATTCATATCGTTGGTGTCAAGATGGCGATTATATTGCTAGCTTACCCTCTGGCCGTGTTGATTTTTCTCAGTGCACATCTTCAAGCCCTGTCAATGTAGGCCCTCCATCGTGGGATAATACACGGATTGATGTAACTGAAGGTGAATATAAAAATATTGTTCTTGATGGTGGTTCAGATAAAACAATTCGTTTTGTTAGTAATGATGGCGTGTATAAGATGAAGTCACTTACAGCAAAATCAGGCCGTATTGAACTTGCTGCGGGACAATATTGGATTGAAACCTTATCAATTAATTATGGTGTAACTTTAGTTTTCCCCTCTAATGGAACTGTTTCATTTTTTATTAAAAATGATTATGAACATAATGACCTAAATCTTATTGGAAAACCTGAACGGTTTCTCATTTATAATTATTCGAATTTTACGCTCAATGGTGGTGCATCTCTTAAATCCTATGTTGTTGCTGAAGGAAATGCGGTGCTAGAAGGCAGTTCTTATTTGGAAGGGTCTGTTACAGCTAAGAATATTAGCTTAGACGGAAATAGTAGTATTAAATTTGATGATAATGCTGCAAAGATTGATGTTGTTCCGAATTGTAATCCCGCACCTGTTTTACAGTGCTTTGGCGATAATTTCTCTCAGAGTGCATTAAGTAATGATTGGGTGGTGTCACGCAGTAGTGGTTCGTTTACCCCTTCTATTGTGAGTGGCCGAATGCGCTTAACCGAAGCGAAATCAGATCAATCCACCGCCTCGACCTATCAAAGATTATTCCCCGCAGCGAATAACTTAGTCGAAATCCAATTCGACCATTATGCCTATGGTGGCAATGGCGCCGACGGTATTGCGCTTGTGCTGTCTGACGCTTCGATTACCCCCCAGCCCGGTGCCTTTGGTGGGCCTTTAGGTTATGGCTTTAAACCTGGTATTAGCGGGTTCGCTGGTGGTTGGCTAGGTGTGGGTATTGATGAGTTTGGTAATTTCTCCGGTGAAGGGGGAGGTGGCAGTATCGGCCAGCGTCGTCAGTCAGTTGTCGTTCGTGGCTCCGGTGTTGGTACATCTGGGTATAATTATTTACGTGGCACTTGTAACAGTGGCGCGAGCAATACCAATGGTAACTGCTTATCACCCACGGTCGATGGCAATAATGTCTCGCCTGCGCACCGTTATAAAATCACTATAGACTCGCAGGTATCGGGCCAGTCGATGGTAAAGATTGAACGTAATACAGGATCGGGATTTGTTACCTTAATCCCCTCCTTTGATGTTATGGCCCAAGCAGGACAAGCCGCAATCCCTAGTGATTTCTTACTTTCACTTACAGGTTCGACTGGTGGCTCCAATAACAATCATGAAATTGATAATGTTCAAATTTGTGCCTTAAAGTCGAAGCCGATTGGCGCTCAAATCGATCATTTTGAGTTTGACCATACGGGGCAGGGATTAACCTGTAATCCCGAAACCGTGACGATTCGCGCTTGTGCCAACGCCAGTTGTAGCCAGCTCTTTACCGACCCTTTGACGGCGACCTTGTTACCCGAATCCACCTCCGAAGGCATCTGGATTGGCGGTAATCAGGTGAGCTTTAGTAATGGCACAACCCAACTACAGCTAAGGCGTAATACCCCAGGCGTTGTGACCTTGGGGGTAAAAGGTTCGAGTCCGACAACTAAACCCTTAAGTAAAACTCTTTGCCGTATCGGTAATGGTGGCTTGAGTGAAAACAACTGTTCACTCACCTTCGCCGACAGTGGTTTTGTCTTTGATGTACCAGATAAATTAGCGAATAAGCCAGTTGACGTTCGTATAAAGGCTGTTAAAAAATCAGATGTGACTCAAGAATGCACCCCTGGCTTCCAGAACCAGACTAAGAGCCTAAACTTTTGGTCTACTAACATTATTCCCTCGGTATTGTTATCCCCGCAGCCCGTAACAATCAATGGGCAAATGTTGAGCAATGCCAGTACCTCAACTCTACCGATAGAGCTGCTGTTTGATACTAAGGGACAAGCTGTTATGTCTGTCAATTACCCCGATGCGGGCAAATTACAACTCGATGCTAAATATATCGGCAGTGGTAACGAGCAAGGCTTAGTGATGACGGGCTCAGACCAATTTGTCAGTGTGCCCGCAGGATTGTGTGTTAAACCCGCGGATGCCAGCGCCAGTTGCCCGAGTGCCAATATGAGCTGTAATGCCTACCGTAAAGCGGGGCAAAATTTCGGTATGACAGTACAGGCTATGGCTTGGGAAAAAGACGGCGATACTGACTTTTGCACTGGCAACTTATCTACAGTTAACTTTAGCGATCAAGCCATGAAACTTGCCAGTAAAGTCGTGGCGCCAAGCATTGCCAGCGGCGGCCATGATGGGACGTTAGGCGTGGCATCCTATAACCACACTGTCCAAGATAATAATCTCAATACCTTAACTAATCAGACGATTAGCGAAGTGGGGGTGTTCCAAGTTTCGGCGCAGGCGAGCCCTAATTATCTCGGTACGGCCAGCAGCTTAAATATTCCGATTGGCTATTCCGCTAATATTGGCCGCTTTGTGCCCGATAGATTTTTAGTGGGAGATATTTCTGTCGTACCTGCCTGTGGCAGTTTTAGCTATATGGATCAACCCTTCCCTATGTCGATGAGCCTCAAAGCCTTGAATATCGGCGGCGCGGTGACGCAGAACTATTTTCCGCCATTCTCCCTCGCGACCGCGAAATTGGTGGGCGAAAACAATAACAATGGTGTAGATCTACAGAGTCGTTTAAGTGCCTTACCTGTGAAGGTTGATAGTTGGAATCAAGGTGTGGCGACGGTCGATGGCGCTTACCGCGCTTATTTAAACCGAGTGACTCCGAATGTGACGACGAATTTATATCAAGATGGCCCCTTCGAGCTGCTTGATATTGGCGTGCAGTTAGCGGATAACGACCCTCGACCAAATGGGTTATTCAGCTATGTGGCCTCACCGGATATGGATGCGGCAACGGCAGGTAATTGCACTAACTGTAATGCCAAGAAAATCACCACGCAGATCCTCCGTCATGGCAGGGTGGTGATGGACAATACCTATGGTCCAGAAACTGAAATCCTTAGGATGCCGACCCGAGCCGAATATTGGAATGGGACTAATTGGGTATTAAATGGCGATGATAGCTGCACTATTGCTACCTATGGCCTTGGGTCTCAGGTGGATAATGCAGGGCTGGGTTATAACTTTGATCCGGATTTAACCACAGGGCAGAGCATTAATCGCTCCGGCGCTTCATCAGCCTTTCAAGAGGGGCAATTTGATTTGCTGTGGCGAGCGCTCACCTCAAGTGGCAACTTATACCGCGGCCAAGTAACTGCACCGTTGAATGTACCTACATGGTTAGAATGGTATTGGAACTGGAACGGGGTTTCCCCAACCAGCTTATCCGATCCCCGTGCGAGTGCATTTTTTGGCCGTTACCGTGGCCATGACAGAATCATCTACTGGAGAGAGGTCAATTAAGGCTATTTTCAATTTGATTTTGCTGAATTGAGAATCGCCTTTGGTGATTGATCATGGAGTGCTGGTTTTTGAGGCGGCGTTGTAAAGTGTGAGGCAAGGGATAAATGCAAGAAACAGGTTTTACTAATGTTGCGAATTTGTATTGATAGTGGTTTTTAACTGTTGGATTTTTCGCCAGCAAAGCGCTTTTTTCGATTAAATAGTGTTTTTGAGCAGCACATTTGAAAAAAAAACACTCCATTAGCGATTGTTAACCTCAACGGTCTTGTGGAATCAGGGTGGCATTGATAAAGTTAGCTGATTTTTCTTTTCTTCTGACTCCACAGAATACAGGCTAGTTACATGTTCAAGAAGCTGCGTGGCATTTTTTCTAATGATCTATCGATCGATTTGGGTACAGCTAACACCTTAATTTATGTTCGTGACGAAGGCATAGTCCTCAATGAGCCTTCTGTTGTTGCTATACGTGGTGAGCGTAGTAGTTCTGGTCAGAAATCTGTGGCCGCTGTCGGTACAGAAGCCAAACAAATGTTAGGCCGTACCCCTGGCAATATCCAAGCAATCCGTCCGATGAAAGACGGTGTGATTGCCGACTTTTATGTGACGGAGAAAATGTTGCAGCACTTTATTAAACAAGTGCATAACAACAGCTTTTTTCGTCCAAGCCCACGTGTATTAGTCTGTGTTCCCGTTGGCGCAACCCAAGTTGAACGCCGTGCGATTCGCGAGTCAGCTATGGGCGCAGGTGCCCGTGAAGTCTATTTGATTGAAGAGCCAATGGCAGCCGCAATTGGTGCGGGTTTACCTGTTTCTGAAGCGACGGGTTCTATGGTCGTAGATATCGGTGGTGGTACCACTGAAGTGGCGATTATCTCTTTGAACGGTGTGGTGTATTCCTCTTCTGTGCGTATCGGTGGTGACAAGTTTGATGATGCCATCATCAACTATGTACGTCGTAACTACGGCAGCTTAATCGGTGAAGCAACGGCTGAGCGTATCAAACACACTATCGGTACTGCTTACCCAGGCGATGAAGTATTAGAGATTGAAGTCCGTGGCCGTAACTTGGCCGAAGGTGTACCTCGTAGCTTCACGCTGAATAGCAACGAAATTTTAGAAGCCTTGCAAGAGCCATTATCTGGCATTGTGAGTGCAGTCATGGTGGCATTAGAGCAATCGCCACCAGAATTAGCATCTGATATCTCTGAGCGTGGCATGGTATTAACCGGTGGTGGTGCCTTACTGCGTGATTTAGACCGTTTATTGATGCAAGAAACTGGAATTCCAGTCATGGTGGCGGACGATCCTCTGACCTGCGTTGCGCGTGGTGGTGGTAAAGCCCTTGAAATGATTGATATGCACGGCGGCGATCTGTTCTCCGAAGAAACCTAATCTAACTTCGGTATGGGCGGTTAATCACCGCCTTAGCTTTCCTATGAAGCCTATTTTTGTTCGTGGTATTTCGAACCAGTTCCGTTTAACACTGGCAATTATCCTGTCGGTGATTTTGCTTGCCGCAAATCACCGTCTCGAGCCTGCCCGTGAATCCCTTTCATCTGCCCTAAGCCCCATCCAATACCTTGCGAGTGTTCCCAGTGCGATCCTCGATTGGTCATCGGAGAGTTTTGCTACCCGCAATATGTTGGCATTGCAAAATAAAGAGTTGCTAAGGCAACAATTATTAATGAGTGAGCGTTTGCAGCGCTTCGAGCATCTGCGTCAGGAAAATGAGCGTTTACGCGCCTTGTTGGGGTCGCCTGCTTATCAGGATTCCCGCAAGATGGTTGCCGAAGTTATGGAGGTGGCCAGTGATCCTTCCCATCATTATGTGGTGCTTAACCACGGTTCTCGAAGTGGCGTGTTTGTTGGCCAACCTGTTGTCGATGCCCAAGGGGTTGTCGGTCAAGTTGTGCAGATCAGTGAGATGACGAGTCGCGTGCTCTTGCTCTCCGATGTGTCCCACGGTTTACCCGTACGTATTACCCGTAACGATGTGCGTTTAGTGGCAAACGGTACTGGTGAGCTGGATGAGATTGAACTTCGCCACGTAGCCAAGAGTACTGATATTCGCGTGGGCGACTTGTTAGTTACATCAGGCTTAGGTAATCGCTTCCCTGAAGGTTATCCGGTGGCGCGGGTGATGGAAGTATTGACCGAGGACGGCCAGAGCTATGCGCGTGTTACGGCTCAGCCATTAGCGGCGCTCGATAGGATTCGTTATCTGCTGTTGATTTGGCCTTCTCCTGATTCTGGAGTGACCTTACCGAATCAAATCCCTGTGCCTGCGGCGGATAATCCGGTAGAAGAAGCTAAACCCGATGCTGGCAATGGCACCGATCCTCAAGGCGCTGTTTCTAACGCCACAGCTCCTAACGCCGCTGCGGCGCCGAGCAATGCTAACGGTGCATCGAACGCTGCCATCACTCAACCGCCAGCCGAGGTGCACTAATGAGTTTACAAGCTGCAAATGGCAGACTCGTGGTATGGCTGACCCTATTTGTCGGACTGTTAAGCCAAATTATGCCTTTGCCTACGATTGTCGAGGCTTGGCGTCCCGATTGGCTATTGATGATTCTGATTTATTGGTCCATTGCGCTGCCCCACAGATATAACATCCTCACGGCATGGTTGATGGGATTGGCTTTGGATATTTTGTTGGGTGCTACCTTAGGTGTACGCCCACTTGCCATGTCGCTAGTGATTTATATTGCGATTTTGCATTGCCAGCGTTTACGCAACTTTCCTAAATGGCAACAGTCGCTAGTGGTGATGGTGTTGATTGTTATCTATCACCTAATTATCTATTGGGTCGAGTTTGTAATGGATGGCGCTAAGTTCCATACGGATCTGTTTTTACCCGCGTTATCGGGCCTGGTATTTTGGCCGTGGATTTTTTGGATTTTGCGTCGGATTCGACGTCATTATAAGGTTCGTTAGCAGTGAATTTAGTTTTAGCCTCAACTTCGCCGCGCCGTAAAGAGTTGTTGACCCATATAGGTTTAGGTCGCGCCGAGTTTAGTTTTTCCCAAGTGGCGCCGGATATTGATGAAACGCCTAAAGCAGGCGAGTTGCCTCGGGACTATGCACTGCGCCTCGCGGCCGAAAAAGCCCAGGCAGGGCTTGCATTATGCTCAGGCATGTCACAGCCTGCTGTATTAGGTTCTGATACTATCGTGGTGCTTGAAAACGAAATATTAGGTAAGCCTGTTGATGAAGCCGATGCCAAGCGTATGCTGCGTGCGCTTTCTGGCAAGGCGCACACTGTGATGACCGCAGTGGCTTTAGCTAAGGCTGACCAGACCTCTGTGCGTTTAGTCGAAACCTTAGTGCGTTTTTGCGTGCTGTCGGAAGCCGATATCGATGCCTACGTTGCCTCACAGGAGCCAATGGATAAGGCGGGCAGCTATGGGATCCAAGGTTTAGGCGGTTGTTTTGTCGAATCTATTGAGGGCAGTTACTCCTGCGTGGTGGGTTTGCCATTAGTGGAGACCCGCGAACTATTATCCGAGGCTGGCATACGCTAATGGATACAATACAAGGCGTTAGTTGAGTCTTTGCTAGACAAACTTCTGTGATATTGGTTTTCAGGCTTAAAACATACTGAGATTAATTTAATTTCCCTAATGGGGTGAGTCGTGAATACCGGTCGCTTAAATCCGAATAAAGTACAGCGCAAGATGGGTTCAGAATTACTGATTAACGTAACCCCATCTGAGGCTCGTGTGGCTCTGGTTGAGCATGGCGTGCTGCAAGAAGTCCATATCGAGCGGCGCATGAAGCGCGGTCTGGTGGGCAATATTTACAAGGGCAAAATCAGCCGCGTGTTGCCCGGCATGCAAGCCGCCTTTGTTGATATTGGCTTAGATAAAGCCGCTTTTTTACATGCCTCCGACATAGTGCCGCACACCGAATGCGTGGCCGATGTGGAAAAAGGCCATTTTGTGGTCCGTGATATCGCCGAGTTGGTTCGCCAAGGGCAAGATATTATGGTGCAGGTGGTAAAAGATCCGCTCGGCACTAAAGGTGCGCGCCTGACCACAGACATCACACTGCCTTCTCGTTATCTGGTGTTTATGCCAGGCTCTAGCCACGTTGGGGTGTCTCAGCGGATTGAGCAGGAAGAAGAGCGCAGTCGTCTTAAGAAAATCACTCTACCTTTTGTCGATGAAGACGGCGGCTTTATTATCCGCACAGCCGCCGAGGGTGTAGGTGAGGATGAACTTGCCCAGGATGCGGCTTTTTTGCGCCGTGTATGGTCTAAGGTCTCAGAGCGTCGTCAGCGCCGTGGCGTGGCCTTACTCTATCAAGACTTGGCTTTGCCAGTACGTATTGTGCGCGACTTTGTGGGAACTGAGCTTGACAGAATTCAAGTCGATTCACGTCGCACCTTTGCCGAGCTGCAAGCCTTCGCCCAAGAGTTTATGCCGGAAATCGCCGACAAAATTGAACATTATTCTGGCCCTGCGCCGATTTTTGACCTCTACGATGTGGAAAATGAAATCCAGCGCGCCCTCGGTCGTAAGGTGGAGCTCAAATCGGGCGGCTACCTGATTATCGATCAGACCGAAGCCATGACCACGGTCGATATCAACACCGGCGCCTTTGTCGGTCACCGTAATCTTGAAGAAACCATCTTCAACACTAACCTCGAAGCCACCCAAGCGATTGCACGGCAATTGAGGTTACGTAATCTCGGCGGCATCATCATTATCGACTTTATCGATATGCTGAGTGACGAGCATAAAACACGGGTACTCAATAGCTTAAACAGCGCGCTTGCCAAGGACAGAGTCAAGACTAACGTCAGTGGCTTCTCAGGTCTTGGGTTAGTGGAAATGACCCGTAAGCGTACTCGAGAGAGCCTAGAGCACGTGCTGTGTGGCGAATGTCCCGCTTGTCAGGGCACGGGCAGCATGAAGACGGTTGAAACAGTCTCTTATGAAATCTTCCGCGAAATCATTCGCTTGAATCGGGCCTATGATGCCGATGAGTTTTTGCTTTACTGCTCACCAGCGGTGTACAACAGCTTAAATGGCGATGAAAGTCATCTGGTCGCCGAGCTTGAGGTCTATATAGGTAAGCGTATTCGCCTGCAAAATGAGCCCATGTATTCCCAGCATAAATACGACGTGGTGATGATGTAGTGGCAACGCTTTTTACTGCGAAAAAACTAAGCCGTTTTTGCTGGCAATTACTGGCACTGATCTTAGTCTTGTTTGCCCTGACGGTAAGCTTGATCCGCGGATTATTGCCACAGGTTGACGAAGTTCGTCAGCAGTTAGTTGAGTATGTAAAAAGCGAATATCAAATCGATGTTCAAGTCGGCGAATTATCCGCCCAATGGCAGGCCTTTGGCCCGGCCGTGACGGTCGATAATTTGGTGATCCCGCCGCAGGAAAAACTCCCAGTTACCGTGTTGGTGAAGAACGTCCAAATCAAATTGGATTTTTGGCAATCGCTGCTGACCACCAGTCCACGCATCGAGGATGTGAATTTTGATGGCGTCCATATTGCCCTCGATATCGACAAATTGTCGAGCACTAAGGCGCAGGGTTCTGCCAATCAAACGGCGCAAACCGATTGGTTGTATAAGTTGCTCTTAAAGCAGCTTGAACGTTTCTCGCTGACGGACGCCTCGGTGCAGCTCTTGAGCCTTAGACATGAATACCGACCCATCCATATTCGCCACCTTAATTGGCGTAATAATGGTGAGCGTCACCGTGGTGCCGGGGAGATTTACCTCGATAATAATGCTCAAGAAAACGAGTCGCTGAGTTTGCAGCTCGATATTCATGGCGATGCGACCGTGCCCGATACACTGAAGGGGCAAATCTATCTCGCGGCTCAATCCTTAGATTTGGGCGAATGGGCTTCGCGTCAACCTAATCCCTATGATCCAAGCCAAAAGTTGCCATTAGAAGGGGTGGTCAATCTCAAGGCGTGGTTTGATTTTGCCCACCGCAGTGTCAGTGCGGGACTGGTACAGTTTGAACCCAGTTGGTTGCAATGGGCGATGGAAGGTGAGCCGCAAAAGTTTGAGATCCAGTCCGGTAGTATTAGCTGGCTACCCAAGGAGAAGGGTTGGGAAATCAGCAGTACCGATTTGGACTTTGTTACCAATGGTGAACATTGGCCCGACCTTAAGCTTGCGGCCAAACAGCAAGACGATGCCTTATATGCCTATGTGAGTCGGGTCGATTTACCGACTTTATTTCCAATATTGCCATTATTTCCTGGTGTCGATTTAGCCGTACTTAAGCAGTGGTTCCACCTCGTGCCCCAAGGCAGTGTCGGGCCCATCCGCCTCTATCAAGTCGCCGAGCAGCCCCTGCTGGCCAGCAC
Organism: Shewanella sp.; assembly: GCF_047975355.1. Lineage (GTDB taxonomy): Bacteria > Pseudomonadota > Gammaproteobacteria > Enterobacterales > Shewanellaceae > Shewanella. Next base: position 14,976 of record NZ_JBKEDJ010000022.1, read on the forward strand.
TCATATCAAACAATTACATTGGCAGAAAGTCGAAGGCATACCTAACACCAATCCTTTAGATTTAGCATTGCAATGGCAGAATGACAGCTTAGTGTTTTCACTGCCCGAGCAGACTTATATCCTCGATTTTGGCGATCAGTTTTCTGCGCCTTTAGTGCTGCATGGCGCAGAGTTAACTGGCGCCTTCGATACCCAAAAGGCGACCTTATCCGTGCCTGAGGTGCAGCTTGAAAACGACGATATTGGGCTTTCCGCCGCCCTAAAACTGGATTTTAGCGCCGCTGCCAGTATGTCACTCGCCGCCAATGTGGCCGTTAAAAATGCCGCCAATGCGGACAGATACTTCCCCGTCAAAGCCATGGGTGAGGCACTGGTGGAGTATCTCGATGGTGCGATCAAAGCCGGTCAGAGCCAAAATGCGCAAGTGTTATGGCAGGGCGCCTTATCGAGCTTTCCCTTTGAGGATAATAGCGGCGTTTTCCAAGCGGCCTTTACCTTAGATAACGCCGAGTATCAATTCCAACCCGATTGGCCCGCGGTTACTGAGCTTTCTCTCGACGCATTATTTGAAAATGCCCGCATGGATATCTGGGTCAACCAAGGTAAATTGATGAATGTGGTGGCCGACGGTGCCCATGTGTTTATTCCGGAATTAGGCGAGCATTCGCTGTTAAAAATTCAGGCCGATCTCGCCACCCAAGGCAGTGCGGCCACTCAAGTGCTGCAGGCATCTCCCCTTGCCGATACTGTGGGCAAGACCTTAAGCGTTGTGCAAGTTCAGGGCGCGGTGACGGGGAATTTAGACATCAGCATCCCCTTGTATGAGGGCGAGGCCGAGGATATCCGTGGCCAAATTCAGTTTGATAATACGCCGGTCTTTATTGCCCAGCCCGGTTTGCAGCTCAAGGCTGTGACTGGCGCAGTGCAGTTTGCGAATGAGGTTGTAGAAGGCAAAGGCATTAAATCCCGTCTATTTGAGCAGCCTTTTGAGTTTAGTTTTGCCACTAAACCCGAAGGTAAAGACTTTGTGCTCAATGTGGATATGAAAAGCCGCTGGGATTTGAGTCGTTTACCCCAAGAGTTGCACAATCCATTGAGTGATTTTTACCAAGGTAAATTTGCTTGGGGTGGCAATCTGAACATGGTATTCGATGATCAAGGTTACCAAATTCAAGCCAATGTGGGCTCAGATCTGGTTGGCGCAAGCTTAAAACTGCCTGGCGCCTTTGCCAAACCCGAGGACGAACCTAGACCCTTAATGGCGGAGTTTTCTGGCGATCAGCAAACGGCGACGCTAAAGGTCAAACTGGATACGCAGGCCGAGTTTATCGGTGCCTTTGAGGCCGAAAAGGGCACCCAATTCAGTTATTTTGATTTGCTATTGGGTCGACTCTTCGATGCGGCCGAAGTACCCAATACCGAGCTGGGGCATATCCAGATTGATGTCACCAGCGGCAAGCTCATCAATTGGTTGCCTGTGATCAATGCCTTTGTCGGTACAGATAATCAGCCTGTTCGTACTGGTATTTTGGTCGAAGAGGCGAGCCACTCCGCCTTGTTCCCCTCAGTGGTTGGGATCGATGCCAATATCGGTAAGTTTGATTTATTGGGACAAGGGCTGACCGAACTCAGATTGAGCGCTAAACCCAACGAACATGGCTGGCGTTTCGATGCCAAGGCCAGCGAGTTTGAGGGAACGGTCGATTTTTACCCGAATTGGATGACCCAAGGCTTAAAAGTTACCGCCAGTAAGTTTTATTTTTCCCCCGAAGTCAAACCCGAAGGTGAAGCCGATTTTGCGGCAGATCAGGTGCTGACAAATTTACCGCCAGTTGCGGTGAATGTGGAAGATTTTCGTTTCTTCGACAAACCCTTTGGCAAGCTAGTACTACAGGCGAGCCCGCAAGCGTCGGGTTATCGTATTCAAACCCTGTCTTTGACGACGCCAGAGGTGTCCTTACAGGGCAACGGTATTTGGCAGCAGCAGAATGGTCAAAACCAAACTGAACTGACGGTGAGTTTAAACGCCAGCCAGTTTAATTATTTGAGTCAGCAATTGGGCATAGATCCTGGCGTTAATGAGGCGCCACTGAAGGTGAATGCCGAGCTGGCTTGGCAAGGTGCTCCCTATGCGTTTTCCCTCGAAACCTTAAACGGAAAAATGAAGTTTGAACTGGGTAAGGGACATTTATCCCAAGTGAGCGATAAGGGCGCGCGGATTTTCTCTCTCTTCAGCCTCGATTCATTAGTGCGTAAATTATCCTTAGATTTTAGCGATGTGTTCGGCCAAGGCATGTACTTCAACTCCTTTAGCGGCAATCTGCAAATCGATAATGGTGTAGTCAAAACTACGGACACCGAAATGGATGCGATTGCCGGCAATATGAAGGTTCGCGGCTATACGGATCTTACCAGCGAAAGCTTAAATTATGATATCCGTTTTGTGCCGCAGCTGGCGTCGAGTGTGCCGACTGTAGTGCTGCTCAGTACCAGTGCTTGGACGTTGGGGCTTGGTGCGTTTGCACTGACCAAGGTGCTCGAACCTGTGATTGAGGTGATTTCGGAAATTCGCTTCCGAGTGACTGGCACTATGTCCGATCCTGTGGTGGAAGAACTCGAGCGTAAGAGTAAAGAGATTGAAATCCCCGAGTCGATTCTGCCTATGGTGGGGGGCGAATTGCCTGCACCAACCGAGGGCGGTGAGCCTAAGAGCGATGCAGTGCCCGTCAAGAATAGTGCCCCGACTAAGAAAGACGCTACGCCGACCGTCGAGCCTGAGAAAAACAATGAGCAGCCTGCGCCAGATGCTGATAAACCTAAAGATGAACCAACAAAAGCGGTCGAGGAAGAGGCATTACCCCAAGCGCCGACGCTCCCTAAGGTAGAGCCTTTAGAGCCATCCCAAGTCGAACCCGAACAGCCTAAGCCTGTGAGCCCCAAGGTGGCATTGTTGATAAACACAATTCAAGGAGATAGTCATGCGCATCAGCCTGTTGCAATGTCAGAGCAGTCGCGACGTCAGCGCGAATCTGTTGTTTATCGAATCGCAGCTTGAGGAATTAACCCGTGAGCGCCTGCAATGGGACAAAGATGCCCCGCATTTAGTGGTGCTACCAGAATGCAGCCTGCTGTTTGGTGGCCATGAGAGTCAACAACTCGCCTATGCGGGCGACAGTCATCTTAGCCCGTTAAAATCCGCCTTAAGTGCCTTAGCCGCCCGTTACTGCGTGTATATGGTGGCGGGAACCATCCCTGCATTGGCGGAGGATGGACGTGTCTACAGCCGTTGTTATCTGTTTGATGATAAAGGTGATACCTTAGGGCAATACGATAAATTGCATCTGTTTGATGTGGATGTCGCCGACGGCACTAAGCAATACCGCGAGAGTGAAACCTTTTGCCCTGGCAATCATATCAGCGTCATCGACACCCCTTTTGGCAAAATTGGCTTGACCATCTGTTATGATTTACGCTTTCCGGACTTATTCAGGGCGCTGCGCCTCGCAGGAGCCGAGATTATTACCGTGCCTTCGGCCTTTACTAAGGTTACGGGAGAAGCCCATTGGCAGGTGTTATTACAGGCCAGAGCCATTGAAACCCAATGCTTTATTTTGGCCGCCGCCCAGTGGGGCGCCCACAACGAAGGCAGCCGCGAGACCTGGGGGCAGAGCATGGTGATAGGTCCTTGGGGCGAGGTGATTGCCGAGCAGAAAACCGGTACAGGTTGGGTGCATGCCGATATCGATGTGGCCGAGGTGCACAGCATTCGCAGTAAAATGCCCGTGGCGCAACATAATCGCTTTACTGCACCGAACCTTAAGCCTTGAACAGATCAAGCCTTGAACAGATTAAGCCTTCAACAGATTAAGATGAAATAGACTCACAGCGAATTTAAGTTATTTTAAAAATGAGTGAGTTGCCAATTTTAGCCAAGCTTTCAGAGAGAACCGCGATGCCTTTTTTAGCACAAGTAGAGCAAAGTTTATTAAAGGGTGGCTTAGCCCTAGATGGGTTACAGAGTTATTTAAACACCATACATCAACATAAAGTCGATTTTTCCGATCTCTATTTCCAAGGTAGTCGCCACGAATCTTGGGTGCTCGAAGATGGCATTATTAAAGATGGTAGCTTCCATATCGAACGCGGCGTCGGTGTGCGTGCCATCAGCGGCGAGAAAACCGGTTTTGCCTATGCCGATGATATTACGCCAGCGGCATTAAGCGCTGCGGCCGAGGCGGCGCGTGGTATTGCCGGGGCGGGTGAGCAGGCCAAGGTTCAGGCTTTCAAACGTCAACAAGCCTTGGCGCTGTACGATAGTCTCGACCCTATCGCCGCCATGGAAGAAGTGAAAAAAATCAATCTACTGAAAGAGGCCGATGCCTATATTCGTAGCCTCGACAGCCGCATTATCCAAGTGGTGATTAGCCTCGCGGGCGTGCATGAAGAAATTCTGGTTGCCGCCAGTGAGGGTACTTTGGCCGCCGATATTCGCCCGTTAGTGCGTTTTAATTGCAGCGTCATTTTAGAAGAAAATGGCAAGCGTGAGCGTGGCAGCGCAGGTGGCGGTGGCCGTCACGATTACAGCGTGTTTATGGTGACGGATGAAACTGGTTTACCTATGTGCTTTGCCTTCGCCCGTGAAGCGGTGCGTCAGGCGCAAGTTAACCTCAATGCCATCGATGCGCCAGCCGGAGAGATGCCTGTAGTACTCGGTAACGGTTGGCCAGGCGTGTTATTGCACGAGGCTGTAGGTCATGGTCTAGAAGGTGACTTTAACCGCAAGGGCAGCAGCGCCTTTAGTGGAATGGTCGGCGAGCAAGTGGCTTCGAAACTCGTGACCGTGGTGGACGATGGCACACTTTCGAATCGCCGTGGCTCACTGAGCATCGACGATGAGGGCGTACAAACCCAGAGAACCGTGTTGATCGAAGACGGTATTCTTAAAGGCTATATGCAGGATAAATTAAATGCGCGCCTGATGGGCGTAGCGCCGACGGGGAATGGTCGCCGTGAATCCTATGCGCATCTGCCTATGCCTCGCATGACCAACACATATATGACGGCGGGCGAGTCTGATCCGAGCGAGATCATCAAGTCAGTGAAGAAGGGCATTTATGCGCCTAACTTTGGTGGCGGTCAGGTGGATATCACCTCGGGCAAGTTCGTGTTCTCCGCTTCTGAAGCCTATCTGATTGAAAATGGTGAAGTGACTCAAGCAATTAAGGGCGCTACCCTGATTGGTAATGGCCCAGAAGCCATGAGCCAGATCTCCATGGTGGGTAACGACATGGCCCTAGATAAGGGCGTTGGTGTGTGTGGTAAGGATGGTCAAAGCGTGCCTGTGGGTGTCGGTCAACCGACTCTCAAACTTGACCGTTTAACCGTTGGAGGTACGGCATAACCCGCTTGTTTACTGTCTAGGCAGCACTTAAGGCGGTGGGTTCTAGCCGCCTTCCATGATGGATGTTATCATTTTCAAAGGAAATTAGAGTAACTACTCTAGAGGTGTTAATGAAACTATCACGTTTGGCATGGCTGTGTTTATTGCCTTTGCCCTCGCTATTGCCGTTAGCGGTTAGTGCCCAGCCCAGTAGCTTTACTGAGGCTTGGCAGCAAGTGCTTAAGGTGAGCGATAAACTCCAGGCCCAATCCCAAGAGGTGAATCGCGCCAAGGGCGAGCAAGAGGCTGGCGAAAGTTTAAATCTGCCGTCCCTCAGCCTGAATGGCAGTTATACCCACCTCGAAAAACCAATTGAATTAGATTTAAGGGATCTTAATCCCTTAGCCTCGCTTGACCCTGCGACCTTGCCCCCCGCTCTCGGTGGCGCCTTGGCGAGTATTCCGGGTTCGATGTTTGTTACGCCTTTTACCGAGCAAGATATTTTCCGCGCCAGCTTACAGGCGATGTGGCCGATTTATACTGGTGGCCAGATCACTGCGGCTCAAGGCATTCATGCCGCCATGGTGGCCGAGAAGCAGCAAGAATTACAGTTAGCGACCCGTGATCTATTCACTCAATTAGTTGACAGATATTATGCCGTCGACGTGACTCAATCCCTCGTCAGCACCCAAACTGAGCTGGTGGCCTCCTTAACTAAGCACGTTGACCACTCGCTAGCGCTGGAGCGCGAAGGGCAAATCGCAAAGGTTGAACGCCTCAATGCCCAAGTCGCCTTAGACAACGCTAAGGTCAATTTAGGTAGCGCCCGCCGTCAACATGAAATGGCCGTTATCGCCCTATCGCGCATGTTGCAGCTGAGTGATGTCAGCACTAACTCGCCGTTGTTCGTCTTGCCACAGGCACCTTCATTGGGGGATTTAACCCAAGTGACCTTGAGCCAGCATCCCGCGCTTAAACTGCTTGAGGCTAAAGAAGCGCAGGCCAATGGTTTGGTTTCCTTAGAGAAAGGCAAATATCACCCCACGGTTTTCCTCTTTGGTAATTACACCTTATACGAAGATGACAGTTTGTTTTCTAAGGTGGAGCCGGACTGGATGGTGGGTGTCGGCGTAAAAGTGCCCTTGCTGAGTCGCGATGGCCGCAGTGGTAAGGTTGAAGCGGCTAAGAGTGCCTTGCTGCAAGCTCGTTACACTAAGGCGCAGACCCGCCAAGACTTAAGTTTGTTACTCGACCAAAGCTATCGCCAGTTATTGCAGGCCGAGGAAGAGGTTAAGGCATTGAATACCTCACTCGAACTGGCCACCGAGAACCTACGTTTAAGGGAGATCGCCTTTAATCAAGGGCTTTCGACCTCTATCGACAGGGTCGATGCCGAATTAAAACTGAGTGCCGTCAAAACCCAACAGCTCGGTGCCAGTTATCGTTATGTGCAAGCCTATGCCAGATTAATGGCCATCAGTGGTCAATTAGACGAATTTATTGGTCGCAGTGCCACAGGCACTCAATCGCAGGAGAGTATCAATGCGCGCTAACAGAATCCTTGCCCTAACGGCGTTGGTCGCATTAGGCCTTATCTTAGCCTATGGGCTTAAGCTGGCTTACAGCCCGCAGCCAAGCCTGTTGCAGGGGCAAATTGAAGCCCGCGAATATAACGTATCCTCCAAAGTGCCTGGGCGGGTTGAGCAGGTCCTTGTGCGCCGTGGTGATAGCGTCAATGAAGGTGATTTGTTATTTGCTATTCACAGTCCTGAGCTCGATGCCAAGCTGATGCAGGCAGAAGGTGGCCGTGATGCGGCAAAAGCACTGCAACAGGAGGCGAATAACGGCGCCCGCACCCAAGAGGTGATGGCGGCCAAGGAGCAGTGGCTTAAGGCTCAAGCGGCGGCAACGCTAGCTAAAACCACTTATACCCGAGTGGAAAATCTCTTCAACGAAGGAGTCGCCGCAAGACAAAAACGCGATGAAGCCTTTACCCAGTGGCAAGCGGCTAAGTATACAGAGCAAGCCGCATTAGCCATGTATCAAATGGCCGAAGAAGGCGCGCGGGTCGAAACCAAAGCGGCAGCGGCGGGCAATGCACGTATGGCCGAAGGCGCGGTGAAAGAAGTCAGTGCCATCATGGCCGACAGCCAAATGCGCGCGCCTAAATCTGGGGAAATCAGCGAAGTATTGTTGCAAGCGGGTGAGTTGGCGCCAAGTGGCTTCCCCGTGGTGAGTCTTATCGACATGCAGGACGCTTGGGCGGTATTCCAAGTGCGTGAAGATCAGCTAAAACGCTTTAAAAAGGGCGACAAACTGCAATTGACTCTGCCTGCGCTAGATAAAACCGTCGAGTTTATTGTCTCCCATATTAGTGTGATGGGCGACTTTGCGACTTGGCGATCAACCGAAAGCGGCCATGATTTTGATATGCGCACCTTCGAGGTGGAGCTGCGCCCCACTGCGTCGATCCCAGATCTGCGTGTCGGTATGTCCGTACTGCTTAGTGGTGAGTAACGACTGTGGCTAAGTTACCGAGCGAGCAAACGCATTTGAGCGAGTCTAAGCCGTTGAACGAGGCTCAGAATGCGACGCAGCCTGCATCTTCAGGCATCATTGCATTAGTGCGCCGCGAGCTTAGGGCGCTATGGCGCGATCCTTGGCAACTGGCCCTTATCAGTTACATCCCACTGCTGGGCATCTTGTGTCTCTGGTGGTTATTTAGTGCTGGGCTGCCACGGCAATTACCCGTGGCGATTGTCGACCAAGACCATAGCCAATTGAGCCGAATGTTGACCCGTCAACTCAAAGCTAACCCTGTCACCGAGCCGCGCAGTTTTACCGATCTCCCTTCGGCCGTCGCGGCCATGCAGCAGGCGCAGGTCTATGCCGTGGTGGTATTTCCCCATGATATGAAAAAGGATTTACTCATCGGCCATAAACCAACAATCGATGTGCGTTACAACAGCCAGTTTTTGCTGGTGGGTAAGCTGCTGTCGAGCCAAATTCAGTTGAGTCTAGGCGATGGACTGTTACAGGTCGCAGGCCTTAAGCAACTGATGACGGGCACGCCAAAATCCCAAGTGGCGGTGAATTTAAGCCCAGTAAAGAGCCAAACGACCGCGCTGTTTAACCGTAATAACAACTACATAGGTTTTTTAGTGCCGCCGGTATTGGTCGCACTCTGGCAGTTATTATCTATGTTGGTGATGGCCAACAGCTTAAATCGCGAGTTACACCTTAATGCCGCGCAGTCAGAGGATGGGATCTCCAATCGATTGACCGAGCATTTTTGGCCTAAGGTGTTGGCTAAAATCCTGTTGTTTACCCCGATATTGATGTTGCAAGGCGGGTTTATCCTCGCTTGGTTATATCTGTATCTGGCTTTGCCTTTTGCAGGCCGTTTAGCGCTGCTGCTGTTTGCCCAGTTGATTATGCTACTGGCGGTGTGGAGCCTAGTGCTGTTTATCTTTGTGCTGATGCGCGATAGCGCGCGGGTCATCAGTTTTTGTACTGCGCTGTTTGCTCCAGCCTTCGCCTTTATGGGGAACACTTTCCCTACCCATGAAATGCCGCAACTTGCCCAGTGGTGGCGACTTGTCATGCCATCGAGCCACTACATCGAGTCCCATGTAAGCGTGGTGAGTTATGGCGCCGCTTGGCCGACGCTGGCGCAGCAACTCAGCAGTTATTGGGGATTTATCGTTTTACTGCCTTTGATTTATGCCTTGGCAAGTAAATTACTGCCGATGACGGTGAAGGCTCAGGCTGTATTCGACGCCACACCTCTGTCAGTGAAGGGGTAATAGCATGACGTTATGGCAGTTAGTGCTCACTGAACTCAAGGCGATTGTTAGCGACAAGGCGATTGCCGTGACCCTATTCGGCGGTGTGCTATTTTATTCGGTGCTCTATCCCTTGCCTTACTTGCACCAAGTCCCTACAGAGCAACAGCTTGTTGTGGTGGATTTAGATCACTCTTCCCTAAGCCGTCAGCTTATTCGCCATGCGGATGCCAGTGCAAAAATCCAAGTGATAGGTCAAGTCGGCTCCATCACTGAGGCGAAGCGTTTTATTGAAACCGGCAAGGCCCACGGCTTACTCGTGATCCCTGAAGGGTTTCGCCGTGACTTACTGCTGGGTAAGGGCGTGACCTTAAGCTACGGCGGCGATGCCAGTTACTTCTTGATTTATTCGGCGGTGGCCGAGGGGCTTGTCAGTGCGGGAATGGATGCGGGTAAGCAAGTGCAATTAATTGGAATGCTCGCGCAGGGGAAAAATCCAAAAGAAGCCGAGCAGAACCTAAACTCGCTGCATTTAAACAGTGTACCCGCCTTTAACCCTAGCCTAGGTTATACGCCCTACGTGGTGCCTGGGCTGTTCTTACTTATCCTGCATCAAACCTTGTTGATTGGGACTGGGATCCTTGGTGCGGGGCAGTGGCGCAGCCGCAGCTATTGGCAGCAGGTCTCGCCGCTGCAATTGGTCTGTGGTCGTATTCTGGCCTTTATGTTGATTTATATTGTGTTTACTAGCTTTTACGTGGGGTATTGTTACCACTGGTATAAGGTGAGCATTCAGGCGAGTCTTGGTTTAGTGGTGCTATGGTTGTTGCCATTTTTACTGTCGACGGCTGCGGCAGGGGTTGCCATGAGCACCCTGTTTAGCCGCCGTGATTTACCGACTCAAGTATTGCTGCTGATTTCCATGCCTATCTTGTTTGTCTCCGGCTTTGTCTGGCCGATTGCCTTGATCCCTGAGCCCTTGGTGCTGGGGTCGCAGATTATCCCTGCGGTTCCCGCCATTATGGGTATGTTGGAGCTGAATCAAATGGGGGCAAGCTGGGCGAGTGTGCTGCCAAAATGGTTACAGCTTTGGGGACTGTTTACGCTGTTTTTTTGCCTTGCCATTCTAGGGATTCAACGCCGCTTGCGGGCATTAGGTTAACGCTGTGCACCTAAGGATGCGGTGTCATTTGCGCTAACAAAACACTGATTTTTACGTTTGTATTAAATTTGTTATTGGATATTAGGCAGATATAGATATAATCGTCCGGCAAAAAATTAAACAGGGGCCGTTTAATTTCGAAGCAATTGCTTCATTTTTTATCGCATCAAAAGGAAGATGAAATGCGTAAAATTACTTTACTCTCTCTGGCCATTGGCAGTTGTTTTCTTGCCGCCTGCGCCGCAAAACCACCTATAGTAGCTCAAGAAAAAACCGTTGAGATCGATGGTATCAATCTCGTTTTTGGCGGCAGCTATGATACTGAACGCAAAAATATTTCACTGTCTGTGAATGGCGACTCAGTGATGAAAGGCACTTTTCCTCCCTACACGCCAACCCAAAACCTAAGCGGTAAGTACAAGGGATATACCATCTCTAGTCAATGTTATTTTGGATCTGTTCTGAGCAGCCAAGGTGGTGCATTTGGAGCGATTGCGGGTGTGGTCCAAGCGACTAAATCTAGTTCGGGTGATAAATGCGATATGCTGGTTAATGGTAAAATCGTAGAAAGCCTTTACTTCTAAGCTTCTCTCACATCGATTTATGGCCCCTGTATCTTGAATGTAAGTCTTTGTCGATGGTCGTATCTGTACAGTAGGCTGTCCAAAAAAAGGGAGTACCCAAATAATTTAGGTACTCCAAGAAAATAATGAGGGAGAAAGTAGTGTTAGAACTTGTAGTCTAGGGTGAGATAAACCTGTTGACTGTTGTTGATTTCATTACCGTTTTCTTCATAGTCTTGGGCTAAATAACGGTAGCCAAGATCCGATGAGAAATGCTCACTCCATTTGTATTGCACGCCAACTTGACCGCCATAAACGAAATCAGTAGCCGATTTGCCTGAAACTTTGTTGTCGTTTGCGCCAATGCTGACACCGGCGAACAGGTTAACGTCTTTATGCACTGGTAACAGGTAGTCATAGGACACTAACCAGCTGTACTGTTCCTGTTTGTACTTCTCGTTGGCAAAGTTGAATTTATCTTCCATATAGCCAAAAGTACCGGTAATGCGGTGGTTTTGCTCAATCAACATACCAACGCGGGCTTGATAGCTCAGGTCTTCGGTGTCTTTGTTGACAACACCTTCAATTTCATCGGCTTGATAACCTAAACCCATACCCGCGAAGTAATCGATCTCGACGGCTTGAACGCTGCTACACAGTAAGGCTGCACCTGCTGCCATCATCATGGTTTTATTCAGTTTCATCATGGACTCCTAAGACTGCTAAGTCGTTTTATTAAAATCATATCGGGTTGATGGAACATACTTTACGGCAACCCTTCAGCTGGGATAAGCCCATAACAGCGTGTCTCTTTGTCTCAAAAATCGCGACAATCAGATCAAGTTCACACTGATAAGTACAATATTTGTACGCTTATCCTTAAGAGTGGAGATTCAGTTCTGAATAGGAAGGTTTTTATCTGCCTGTAGCACAGATAGGCAACTTAATGCCCTTATTGGGTTGTCTTCGACTCTGTTTTGGGGGAGAATGCGCGCCGCAAAAATAACCGGGGTATTCAGTATCTCGGTTATTTTCTTTTTGAGTGTATGGGTTTTAAACCAATTGAGGCCGGTAAACATCCGGAAATGATATGAGGTTCGTTTGAACCTACTTTACTGAGGACAATTCAATGGGGCTGTTGTTTACCGGATGTTCGGTAGTTGCCGTAAATCAATCTGTTGCGTTTGCAATTCCACCTGCTGCAAAAGGAGGTTGGATATGAGCCAACAAAATCCAGGCTTAAAGCAAAGCCTTAGTCTGTGGCAAGTGGTTGTGATGGGATTAGCCTATCTCACGCCAATGGCCGTGTTTGACACCTTTGGCATTGTCTCCGAGATCACCTCAGGCCATGTGGCCACCTCTTACCTGCTCGCGTTAGCGGGGATCCTGTTTACCGCCTTTAGCTACGGTCACTTAGTACGTAAATATCCCTATGCGGGCTCGGCCTATACCTATGCGCAAAAAACCTTTAGCCCGAATGTCGGCTTTATGGTGGGCTGGTCATCGCTGCTCGATTATATGTTTATGCCGATGATCAATATGTTGCTGGCAAAGATTTACCTCACGGCCATGTTCCCTAACGTCGAACCGTGGATTTTTATCTTTAGTTTAGTCGCTGTGATGACGGTATTAAACCTGAGGGGCATAGATTTAGTGGCGAATTTTAATGGTGTTATCGTATTTGCCCAGATAGCCATTATCTTAGTGTTTATCGGTTTAATGGCCCACAGCCTGTCCCTTGGCGAAGGTGAAGGTGTGATTGCCAGTGTGCGTCCATTCTATTCCGAAGAGATAAGCCTTGCGCCGCTATTTACTGGCGCGACTATTCTGTGTTTCTCCTTCTTAGGCTTCGATGGTTTAAGTTCGTTGAGTGAAGAAACCAAGGACGCTAAGCGAGTCATCCCCCGCGCCATCGTGCTGACGGCGCTGATTGGCGGCGTAATTTTTGTCAGCGTATCCTATTTCTTACAGCTGTTTTTCCCGGATATTTCTCGCTTCCAGCAGTTAGATGCTGTGCTGCCAGAGATTGCCCTGTATGTGGGGGGGAATTTATTCCAGTCAGTGGTGCTGGTGGCCACCACCATTGCGGTGTTGGCCTCGGGCATGGCCGCCCATGCGGGTGTGGCACGTATTCTCTACGTGATGGGACGTGACAATATGCTGCCCAATAAAGGCTTTGGCTATATTCATCCCAAATGGCGCACGCCGGCATTTAACGTGATTCTGGTGGGATTACTGGCGCTTTCGGCGGTCTCCTTCGATCTTGAAATGGCACTGGCGCTCGTCAACTTTGGCGCGCTCGTTGCCTTTACCTTTGTGAACCTGTCGGTGATAGTGCAGTTTTATATCAAAGAGAAACGCAACCAATCCCTTAAAGAGCACATGCAGTATTTCGTCTTACCCTTGTGCGGCGCGGCGACTATTGGCGTGCTGTGGCTTAACCTTGAGCCTCAGTCCTTAGAGCTTGGTTTAATTTGGGCGGCTGTTGGGGTCTTGTACTTGGCGCTGCGAAGCCTACGTTTACGCAAGGCGGTAGAGTTACAGAATTAACCGAGAAATTGAGTTAGAAAGTAAAAGACCCGCCTTGGCGGGTCTTTTGGTTTTTACAGTGTCGGCACGGCAAAGCCTAAATTGGAGGTCTTAATCTCCTTAGGCGTAGTGGTCACTATGCTGACTTGACTCCCCGCAGAGGCGGTGAAACTGAGTGGTGTGCCTAAGCCATTCTTCGCGGTGAGAATATTGGCTACCTCAATGATTTCTGGTGTACCGTTACAATCGACACAGAGCTCGATTTTGGTCTTGGCAGGCAGAATTTGCTTGGCGCTGTCGTGCACAAACACCACAAACTCAGACTCGGCACCTGCGGCAACGGGTTTAATATCATTGATGCTAGGTAGTAGCACGCCGTCTTGCTGCACACTGATATAAGCTTGCGAACCAGACATGCTTAGCACCAAAGCCTTACGAATGTAGATTTTATTCGCTTGGTCTTTGCCACAGAGGCTGCCTTCACATTGAGGGCCGTTAAACTTGCCATCGGCGGCAAGATAAGTCCCACTGTTTTGAGTATTTAAATATTTCTCGCCTGAATTCCAGATACCATCTTCATTATCATCCCTGAAGGCATCTCCTAAATCACTGAAGCCTTTAGGCAGGTAGGTTTCGATATCCATCCCGTTGCCAGTACATTTTGTGGCAATACCGGCACGATTTAAACAAGCCAAATCCGTTACTGGCGCGCCATTGATATCTTTACTGATATCAGCATCATCAAAGATGTTATTGCCATTGGTATCAAAGAAGGTCTCGTGACCTAAGGCATACGCAAGAATAGTGCTACGGTGGTCGGTGAGGCGTGCATTTTTAGACGTCCAAATAACACTACAAGCACCATCTAGTGTTAAGCATGAAGATGTAATACCACCGCCTTCGGTCGTAAAGTTAACCGTAGTATTGTTGGGAGCTGGGTTTCCAAAGCTGTCCGACAGTCTGGCGGTAATAGTCGCAGTTTCACCGTCATAATCGCCCGCTTCTGGGTTAAATATGGTCGTAGAAAGGCTAAAGCCAAGCTGCTGTGGCAGGCCCGTATTAACCGTTAATTGCTCGGATTGGCTAGTGATCACTTCCTTAGTATCGGCATCCACTGCGCTGGCGACTACGCGAACAGGGGTCGGTACTGTGCCTGAAAGTACGCGTACACTGGCGATACCTTGGGAGTTTGTTTGCCCCTCGGCATTGGCGCTGCCATTTGAAAAACTTAAGCCACCAACCACAGTATCTAAATTAAAACTGACCTTTTGCTGCGCTGCTGGTTGGCCATTAGCGCTGATCACCTTAAAGCTCACCAGCGATGATTCGCTCGACCCAGTCCCACCCGCGCCTTTAATGCGAATTTGGTTAGGCTCTGCCGCTTCAAAGCTGATGCTAGCTAAGGTTTGGCGTTGTAGTGTAAAGGGGAAGTTTGCCGTCAGCGTTTGATTACCTACTACTGTGGTCGCGACGATTTGATCGTTACGCTCGCTATTACCGCTGCAACTGGTGTCTTGGAAGGTCGAGCTGGCATTACCCGATAGGGTCGTGACAGGCGTGTCTAAGGTTGCACTATTGCTGGCAGTACAGTCAGAGCTGAAACTGATAGATGACGGCGTCTGTACGCGAGTGATAGTGCCATCGCTGGCCTCTAACACTAAGCTTGCGGTCACGCCAAAGCTGCCGCCCGCGCTGATTTTATAACTGCCATCGACCTGCGCCGTTAACGTACTCGCCAGTTTACCTTCGGTAAAACTGCCGCCATTAAAGGAGCCTAATTTTAAGGTGCCGGCTTCGTTAACGGCATCTTTGCTGAGCACTTCATATAAGCTGCTGCTTTGTAGCGATTGCCCTTGATAATCCACTGTTACCGTTAAGGCATTGGCGCCTAATTCGGTCGCGCTCGGGGTGTAAGTTACTTGGGCAATACCTTGCTCATCGGTTAGCGCGCTGGCAGGGGTTAAGGTGGCCGAACCCGCGCTAAAGGTGACCTTGGTTTTGGCAATACCGTTACTCTCGGCATCGAGTAAGATGGCCTGCAGTTGCACGGCTTCATCCACTTTAAAGCGAGTCACTAAATTCGCGCCGCTAAGAATACTGGCGCTAAGTTTTGGGGCGATTGATGCGCCCGTACCATCGATAGTGCCGGTAAATTCATAGTTGCGAGTCGCTGATAGCACTGTGCTTGAGTCATTTGGGGTGGTCGTTGCTGTAATAGTGCCAGCATTGATGAGCAAATCTGGATTACTAACAATAACAATGGCTTCACCGTTGCTATCTGTGAGTTTGCTTTCCGGTGTTAACGCCCCAAGGTCGCTCGTAAAGTTAACCCTCTGATTGCTGACCTTAGCCGAACCTTTGTTTAACTTGGCGACAGCACAAAAACCTGCGTCTTTAGGGAAACTTTGAAGTGAGGTAAAACTGCCACATTGACTACCCGATAGGGTTTTAAAGTCGATAGACAGTTTGTAAGTACCGTCGCTGGCATCTGTGCCACCGTTATCTTCGTCAGAAGGGCCGTTACAGCCCCAAAGTCCAAATAAGCCAATAGAAAGCAAAGTAAGATTGCAAAACGTGTTGCTAAATCGCATAAGCAAACATCCTTGTTGGGCTGAATTGTTAGTCTTGGATTTCGCTGCGTAGGTATTTAAACAGCTCTTTTGATGATTTGGACTCAGGGCCTTTTGCCAACTCTTTTGTGGCTTGGCGCACTAAGGTACGCAGCTTCTGTCTGTCCAGCTGTGGGTAATGTTCCACTAAGGTTTGAATTTCGCTGTCGCCCTGGCTCAGTAAACGCTCGCGCATTTTCTCGAACATTTGCAGCTTAGCGGTTTCGTT
This sequence comes from Shewanella sp., assembly GCF_047975355.1. Classification (GTDB taxonomy): domain Bacteria; phylum Pseudomonadota; class Gammaproteobacteria; order Enterobacterales; family Shewanellaceae; genus Shewanella. The sequence continues at coordinate 31,233 of NZ_JBKEDJ010000022.1, forward strand.
GTTGTTTTTGTTCAGTACGATAGCGAGCGCGGCTTTAATTGGCTCCACATCGACGTTACGCATCAACTTACCGATATATTGCATATGGCGGCGATAGGCTTCGGTCTTCGGCTTAATCTTATGAGCTTGTTGGATGCTGTCATATAAGTGCTCGTCCAGCTCGATTTTATCTAGCTGGGTCTTGCTGAGCGACACCAATTCCATACCGACTTTTTGAGCAGCTTCGCAGTCACGCTTGTCCTCGGTTTTGCTGACATACTCTTCGTCACTGTCATAGGGTTGTTTAAAATGCTCTGAATCACCAACAATCTTCATATAGATAAAACCTCAGTTAAATAACGGCCTAATAATAACATCTCCCGCCAAAAATCGCCTAACGAAAGCGCGTGCGCCATGGCTGAGATTGACGAAATAAGCGCGCAATAAATAATGAGAATGGCATGGGTGTTTGTTATGCTAACGCCATTGCCGACAACGAAAGAGTAGCTTTGTGTCTTTGAACAGAATCGATAGTGAATTGGGCGCGCTGAAAGATGCGGTTGCCGTGGCCCTCGAATATGCCAATAAATTAGGGACAAATGCCGCCGAAGTGGCGATCAGCAAACAACAGGGATTATCGGTTTCAACCCGCTTAAAAGAAGTGGAAACAGTTGAATTTAATAAAGATGGCGCCCTAGGGATTACGGTTTATCGCGATGGTTGCAAGGGCAGTTCATCGACTTCCGATCTCAGTCCCGAAGCCATTGCTCTGGCGGTGAAAGCGGCGGACGATATTGCCCGTTATACTTCTGCCGACCCCTTTAGCGGTTTAGCCGACAAAGCCCTAATGGCGACTGAGATCCGCGATCTTAAGCTCTATTATCCTGAAGATATTTCCCCCGACGAATTAGCCCAATTGGCGATTCGCGCAGAAACCGCGGCGCTCGATGCCGACTCGCGCATCAATAACTCCGATGGTGCCAGCGCAAACGCCCACACTTCGGTCAAGGTTTACGGCAATAGCCACGGCTTCTTAAATGGTTATTGCAGCTCGCGCTACAGCTTAAGTTGCAGCGTGATCGGCGAAGACAGTGATGGCAACATGCAGCGGGATTACGATTACACTATCGCCCGTAAATTCAGTGAGATGCTATCTCCAGAATCCGTAGGTTTGAAAACCGCACAAAAGACAGTGAGCCGTTTAGGCGCGCGTAAGATTGCGACTTCGCGTTTACCTATTCTGCTTTCGCCTGAAATCGCCACAGGGCTTATCGGCCATTTAGTCGGTGCGATCAGCGGTGGCAGCTTGTACCGTAAATCCAGCTTCCTGTTGGATGCGATTCATACCCAAATCTTCCCCGATTGGTTCAACATTGAAGAACAACCGCATCTGCTGGGCGCACTTGCCAGTGCCAACTACGATAGCGAAGGTGTGGCGACCCAAGATAGACGCATCATCGACCGTGGTATGTTAGAAAGCTATCTGCTGACCAGCTATTCGGCGCGCAAATTAGGCTTAACTAACACAGGCCATGCGGGCGGCATCTACAACTGGACGCTGGCGCACACTGGCCAAAGTTTCGATGAGCTAGTCAAAGGCATGGGCACTGGCTTGATTGTCACAGAAGTGATGGGCCAAGGCGTGAATATGGTAACGGGGGATTATTCCCGCGGCGCCGCTGGTTTTTACGTGGAAAATGGCGAAGTGCAGTTCCCCGTCGAAGAGATCACTATCGCGGGCAATTTGAAGGATATGTTCCGTGGGATTCAGGCGGTCAGTAAAGACTTCGATTTACGTTCGTCTATCCGCACCGGCGGGATCTTATTATCCGAGATGAAGGTCGCGGGTAACTGATTGAGTTAACTTAGTCGGGTTCATTTAATGACTCAGTTCTCACCAAGTGAGCTTTAAACAAAAGGGCAAATGCAGCTGCATTTGCCCTTTTTGATTTAATTGCCTCGTCCTAAATAGCCTTGCCACTTGTTAGCGGCGCTGCTTATTAGAATTTGTAGCTAGCGCCTAATTCAAATGAGCGGCCCGAGCCTGCGACTTGGCTAAAGCCACCCGTGCTATCGGCCTTAAATTCGGCAAGGTTGACACCACCCAGTGGCAGTTCGTAGTAAGTATCAAACAGGTTGTTGATCGCAAAGGTTAAACTCAGCTCTTGCCATTTGATACTGCTGCTTAAATTTAACAGCGAATAGCTGTCGGTCTCATTTTCTAAGCGGCGATCATCGACCTTATCCTTAGTCGCTACCCATTGCCATGACAGGCGGTTTTCCCAATTACCCAGTTGATGGCTAAGGGCTAACTCGGTTTGTAGCGGTTTGATTTGATAAAGCGGCTTGTTACCCTCATCGCGCTCGCCACGGGTGATATCGAGCTTACCTTGCATCTGCCATTTACCGCTGTCGGTATCGGCTAATAGGTAGTTCGCACTCAACTTAGCGCCATATAAATTGGCATCTTCGTTGGTGAATTTAAGGATATTGCGTTTACCGTTGGCTAGGCCAGTACGGTTAAAGCTGCCAATCACCTCGGCATCAATATAGTCGGTTACCGCGCTATACCAAGCCGTGGTCGAGAATTGCCATGCATCGCCATTAAACTTATAGGCCGCGCTCAGGGTGTGCGCCGTTTCGGGCTTAAGATCGGGGTTACCCACATAACCGTTACCGTCGCCATACCAGCCGATCATAGTGGTTGCCATCACGCCACGGCCCCAGCTGTAACGCTCATACAGGTTTGGCGCGCGGTTTTTACGGGCTAAGCCAAATTCCAATTGTTGTTTGGCCGATAGCTTATAACGCGCTAACAGAGTGGCGTCGATAAGGTTATCGTCTCGGCTTCTATCCATAGCATTAAAGGCTTTGGCTGCCTCGGCATCCATATTCGGCATGCCCATCATGGGCATATTGCTGTAGGCCTGCACTTCGCCAGTATCTGTGGTGACATATTCGTAGCGTATCCCTGCAGATAGCCACCAGAGTGGCGTGAGGTTTTGTTGCCATTCGCCGTAGACTGCGGCGCGGCGGCGTTCACCGTCGTTGATATTGATATAGTCATTGGGGGCCATCATAGTGCCGGGCACGGCTGGCCAAGTATCATCGAGTTGATAGTTATAATATTCCTGCCCGATGAGTAGCGTGCTGTTATCGCCCATAGGTAAGCGCCAATGCAGTTGGTAGCTGTAATCGCTGCCCTCTGTATTCATTGGCATCTTGCCGGTTTTTTCTGGAGTGAAGAAGCCCATTTCATGCTTCACACTGTGCCAGTTTAACTGGGCGCTAAATTCGCCGTCGTTGTCTAAATCCCGCAGATAGCGGACTAGGGTGCCATAACTCTTGTTATCCGTCATATCCATGTATTGGTTAGGAAAACCTTGGAACGGGATAGCTTGGTGCGTTAGCTTAATCGCCAGTTGTTGTGTGTCATCGCGCCATGCCGCCGTTAAGGCGTGGTTTTGGGCGCGATAGAGGGTATCGAGCACTTTATCGCCGTGACCATCCTGGTAGCTATTGGCATCCTCATAGGCGCCTTGATAGCTGAAACTTAAGTTCTTACTGGCAATTCCAGCCTTAGCACCGAGTAAGAAGGCGTCGCTGGTGCTGCGGTATCCCGATGAAATCTCGCCGCTTTCGAAGCTGAGGTTTTCGCTGTCGTTAAACTTTGGATTGAGGCTATTAACTTTAATCACCCCGGCGATATTGTCGCCGCCTGCACTAACAGGGGACACGCCCGCGACCACTTCTACCGAGCTGATTTGGTTAGCTGACACGTAGGAAAGTGGTGGGTTCATTTGGTTAGCGCAGGAAGCGGTGATATCCGCGCCATCGACTAACACTTTAATGCGATCGCCCATCATGCCATTAAGCACGGGCAAGGCGGAAACGCCGCCCGCTTCGGAGAAATCGACACCTTGGTCTTTCAGCAAGGCATCGGCCGAGCCTAAGGCATTACGGCCAATACTCTGCTCGCCATGGACTTGAATACGTTCAATTTGAGTCTGATTGGTCTCGTCGGCCATGGCCTGTGAGGCAACCGAAGCGCCAAATGCTAAGGTCAGCGCGCTGGCGATTGCGGAGCATTTAAAGCCGTGGGGGATAGTTGAAGCGTTTGCAGCCATCGTTTTGTCTTCCATTCACTCGGATAAATTGCGCTGCATTATAAAGATCATCCGAGTGTGACAGGTGCGGCATATTGTCGCAGAGCTTATAAAGACAAAGCTGAAATAGCGGCCTGAAGGCTAGCTAGCACCGAGATGAAGATAAGCTAGAGGATAACAAGCGGCGCGGTTTAACACGCCTTTGGATTAACCGAAGTGATTAAAGTAGATACGCTGGGTTTCCCCTTCGGCATCCATGGCGGCGAGTGCCTTGGCAAACTCATAGGCCTTCGAATCTTCGGCCAGTCTGTTGGGGCTGTTATCTGGGCTGACGGGTAAGTCTGCACGGTAGTTAGGGTTATGTTGCCCGCGAAAATGGCGGCTTTTTTTCGAAAATCCCAAATACATGGGCAGAGGCTGCTGACAGCAATTAGGGTGTAGCTTAAATTGGCTCATATCCCGATTTTTAAGGTAATAAGTAATGGTTGCCTGATCGTAGATAAAAAAATCCCCTTGGCTGGCAAGCAGATGATCTAAGGCCTTAGGTACATCGAGCTCGGGCGGTTTACGTACCGACATGGTCTCGGGTAAGCCGTTAAAGTCATAACTGCCGGGCGCGATTAGCAGTGTCATTCCGCTCTGGGATAGTTGCTCGAGTGAAATGATATCGGCGGCTCCCGCACGGCTAATCCCTATAGCGCGTTCCGACAAACCGTTAGCTATGAAATGGGCAAATTGGGCGCGTTCCTCACTAAAACTGAGCCCTGGGTAAAAGTCGATATTACCGAGCTTGAGATCCCGCAAAATCCGCATCTTAGGCGCCCGCGTGATCCTGAGTTTGCAACCAATCCGCTCGGCGGCGGCTTGATAGATGTCGTGGTAAAAGCCTTGGTTATTGGGTTCGTGTTGGATAAAAGGAAGGCGCTCACTGGTGCGATACCCCATGGTAATGATGCACTCAGAGCTTGAAAAAGCCTGCGCTAAGCTGGGGAAGAAACTGAGTAACAAGAAAACGAGGCTAAGCAAAGGCCGATAAATAACTGCAAACTGCAAAATGATCTCCTTATCCCGTGATTACAAAGGGTAATCTTGCCGCCAATGGGCGAGCTAAAAGTACAACTAAGGCGAAGGCTTGTTAGCCTAATGTATTATTTTTATTGAATTAATCTATCATACTTTTTGATAATAAAAAGAGAGATTCTTTGCACTACTGCACAAACTCTGTACATCTTGTCATATTGCGCTATAGTGTCGCCGCAGGTCGGGTGAGGTACATTTGGCCTGTATGAAATTAATTGAGGAGTTCCTATGGCAAAGCTTAAAGATACTAGCGTGCTCGAACATGAAAATGGTCGCGGCACTATTACCGACAACGCACTCAAGGCTGTGGTGACGAGTTCACTGTTTAGAATGCGAACCGAAAAGCCGAAAAAAGGCAAAGGGTCTTACAACCGTAAAGCAGCAAACCGAAAGGGGTATCAGCACAGGGGCGGTACCCCTTTCGACTTTATGGGGCTTGCCTCGCTAGTGTTGAAGTTTTAACTTTGCTCGCCTTGTAACTTGTCTCTCCCTTATCTCTGCTCGATTTCTCTTTGATTCTTATCCAGTAAGCCTCTTAACGCACCATTCCTGAACTTATTCCTCGACTTATTTGCTCTGCCATTTGCTGCCTATTTCCTTCAATACCTATCACTAGGCTGGTAACGATTGCCCATAAAAAAGCGAGTCCTTGACTATTAGTATTAATATCAAGGGCTCGCTATTTATGTTTTTAATCCGGCTAATCGACTGCCGAGGGCAAGCACTTAAGTAGCACGCTTAAGTCGAGTGCTTAAGCCTCGATATCATCTTCTGCATCGGCGTCGACTAACTCGGCCCACAGATCGTGTTCGTCCGAGTGAGTGATCACAGCACGGACTAACATGCCGGGTTCGAGTTCGGTTTCACCGTTGATAAAGACCATGCCGTCGATTTCTGGAGCATCGGCGAAGCTGCGGCCAATCGCGCCTTCTTCGTCAACGTCATCGATCAGAATATCCATAGTGCGGCCAACAAAACGGGCTAAACGCTCGGCGCTGATCTTGGCTTGGACTTCCATAAATCTGTGGTATCTGTCTTCTTTCACGTCTTCGCTGATAAGTTCAGCGATGGTGTTGGCTACAGCGCCTTCCACTTCTGAGTACTTGAAGCAGCCAACGCGGTCGAGGCGCGCTTCACGCAGGAAGTCGAGCAGCATTTCGAAGTCTTCTTCGGTTTCGCCTGGGAAGCCCACGATAAAGGTTGAGCGGATCACCAAGTCTGGGCAGATTTCGCGCCAGCGTTGAATCGCTTCTAACTGACGGTCAACGCGGCCTGGACGCTTCATCATTTTCAGGATGCGTGGGCTGGCGTGCTGCATTGGAATGTCTAGGTATGGCAGGATTAAACCTTCGGCCATCAAGGGGATCAGATCGTCAACCCATGGGTATGGGTAGATGTAGTGTAAACGTACCCAAGCGCCCATCTTGCCCAGTTGGCGAGCAAGGCTAGTGATGTCTTGCTTCACTGGCATACCGTTCCAGAAGTCGGTGCGGCCGCCCTTGTCTTTACCGTAGGCAGAGGTGTCTTGGCTAACGACTAAAATTTCTTGCACGCCTGATTCAACCAAACGCTTGGCTTCATCTAATACGCTACCCGCTCCGCGGCTGTCTAAATCGCCACGCAGTGCTGGGATGATACAGAAGGTACAACGGTTATCACAACCCTCTGAAATCTTTAAGTAAGCGTAATGCTTAGGCGTTAATTTAACCCCAGTTTGTGGGATTAAAGAGGTAAATGGGTTGTGCTCTGGTTTTGGCACGTACTTGTGTACATGCTTTAACACGGCTTCGTAGCTGTGCGGACCGGTGATTTCGAGCACATCTGGGTGCACTTCACGAATTTGGTTTTCTTTGGCGCCTAAACAGCCAGTCACGATCACTTTGCCGTTTTCTTCTAGGGCTTCGCGCACCGCATCTAAGGATTCTTCAACCGCCGCATCGATAAAGCCACAGGTGTTGACGATAACCAGATCGGCATTGTCGTAGCTGTTGGTGACTTCATAGCCGTCGATGCGTAATTGGGTCAGAATGCGCTCTGAGTCCACTAGGTTTTTTGGGCAACCCAAAGACACGAAACCGATGCGATTCCCTGTAGCAGTAGAATCAGCACTCGCTGCTTCTAATGTCTTGGCTGGGGTCTCAAGCGTGGTTGTTTGCTTAGGATTAAAAGTTTCAACTGTCATGGTGTCTCGCTGATGCTGATAAAAGAGCGCCGTAAAAAGAGCGCGGATTATACCTGAAGTGATTAAAAGGTACAGTGTCTTTGGGTGAAAAGTGTACAGCCAAGAGTGCGTTTCTACCAGTTGCGGCGCGGCAGAGTCCGTAGCTTAGTTATCCCGCCGCATTTCATCTTGAGTGAATGGCTTTACGGTTTGAATGGCGCAGTGCACTGCCGTTCGCCGCCGATTTAAAAAATTTTCAAAAAAATTAACCCTTTTTATTTTTGCCTGCGTTTATAGGGATAGTTTGCATGATGCGTGGCTATCGCAACGGACGACAAATCGGGCTGTTACATATTGGTGCTGTTACATATTGGTACAGCGAGTCGCACTTTTAACCGATAGCCGCCGCGTCAGAACCACGGCAGTCTCGCCTTAAATGATTTAGTTGGAGTTAACAATGAAGCATTCTCTTTTAGCTGTATTAGTGGCTGGTGGTCTTTTTTCAGGTGTGTTTACCGCGAAGGCGATGGCCGCCGACGTAGATTTTCCCCATATCGAAACCATGGGGGTGAGTCAAATTCAGGTTGAGCCGGATATGGCAGAGCTTAATGTCGAAGTAGCCGTTACCGAGAAAGAGGCTAAGGCCGCCAAGGATAATTCGGATGCCGCAGTGGCGAAATTTATCGCCCGTTTAACCGCCGCGGGCATTACCAAGGAGCAAATCCAAAGCGCTAACTTAAATCTGCAGCCGCAATATGTGTATGCCCAGGATAAGGCGCCAGAGCTGAGTGGTTATACCGCGAGTCGCCAAATCACAGTCACCATTAGTGATTTAGCCCGCTTAAATACCATTTTGGACTCCGCCTTAGAGGAGGGGATTAACAGGGTCAATAATATCGCCCTTAAGTCGAGCAAAGAGGCCGAGTATGTGGCCAAGGCGCGCCAAGCGGCGATTGTCGATGCTAAACAAAAAGCCGAAAGCTTAGCTAAGGGATTTGGGGAGAACTTAGGTAAGGTGTGGCAAATTCGTTATTACGATCAACGCCCTGTGCAGCCCGTGATGTTACGTATGAATGCCAAGGCCGATGCCATGGGCGCTGCCGAAAGCTATCAATATGGCCAAGTCACTATCGAAGATAGAGTCGAAGTGGTTTATAAACTCAAATAAAACAACAGTAAATCAAAACGATGGATGAAGCTTGCAGATCTCATCCATCGTTTATTTTGTATTTAAATCTATCAGTGCTCTGCCATGAATTTACACAATAGTGTTTATTGAGCGGGTTGAAACACGAAAAGCTGGAAAAATGAGTTAATCATCCCCACACTGAGAGAGGGCAAGCTAAAGGAGACCTATGATGGATTTCCCCTCTCAAATCAAGCAACAAACCTGCATGGACTGCTTAAGTGGCAAGTCACTCGGATTTGAAATTCGCATGGCATTTCAGCCAATCATCGATTGGCCAAATCAGCAAATTTTTGGTTATGAAGCCCTAGTACGAGGTCCAAATGGCGAAGGCGCCGCTTGGGTCTTTGAGCGCATAAACGAAAGCAATAAGTACTATTTTGATCAGGCTTGTCGCGTGAAGGCTATTGAAACCGCAGCCAAGCTTGGTCTAGATAAAGTGTTAAGTATCAACTTTTTACCTAATGCTGTTTATAACCCCGAAACCTGTATTCGCGCCTCGATTGAAGCGGCTGACCTCTTTGGTTTTAATATTCATCACATTATGTTTGAAGTGACTGAGGGGGAGCAGATTGTCGATAGGGCCAAGTTGAGCCGTATTTTTGAAAGTTATGCTAAACGAGGTTTTATTACCGCCATCGACGATTTTGGCAGTGGCTTTGCTGATTTGAGTTGGTTGGAGTTTTTACGCCCTCAGGTATTAAAACTCGATATGGAGTTGATCAGGAATATCCATTTAGATAAGCAAAAACAGTTTGTTATCGATGAAGTCCTCGGTATTTGTAGCACGCTTAACACTCAGGTGCTGGCCGAAGGGATCGAGTGTAAAGAGGAATTAGACTATCTTGTTGGCCGTGGAATTAACTATTTTCAAGGCTATTATTTTGCAAAGCCTCGGCTCGAGCATTTAACCAGCTTTGAGACATTGGATTGTTATTCTGCGTTGTAGCATTGATTTATTCGATTAAATTGATGCAAGTGTCTTGTGCTTACGCTGAGGCGTCACATTGTGTGTATCGGTTCTTAGCCAACTGATATATCATGCGCCACCCTTAATTGCCTATGGCTCCTGTTTGCCGCTATGTCTTCTAACGCGCTTTATACCGATCTCTCCGGTTATTACGATCTCATGTGCTCCGATATCAACTATCAACAACAGAGTGCGAGCATTCATCGATTGCATCAGTTCTTAGGGAATAATGGCAAGCAACACCTCGATTTAGCCTGTGGCACTGGCCCGCATGTACGGCATTTTATCGACCTTGGCTATCAGTGTCGTGGTCTGGATATTAATCAGCCGATGCTCGATATGGCCATGCGTCGCTGCCCTGAAGCACAGTTTAATCTTCAGGATATGACCGCCTTTTATCTTGAGCAGCCAGTGGATTTAATTACCTGTTTTTTATATTCCATTCATTACAGTGCGGGTATCGAGCGCCTTAAGAGTTGTATTGCCAGTGTGCACCGCGCCCTTAATGACGGCGGGATATTTTGTTTTAACTCGGTTGATAAGCACCGCATCGATAACCGCTTATCGATTAAGCATTTTGCCGAGTTTGAGGGGCACCATTTTGCCTTTGAATCTGGCTGGCATTACAGTGGGCATGGCGAAAACCAGTCATTAAACCTGAGTATTGCAAAGCGTCAGCAGCCGTTTACTCAACAGGCTGATGTAGAAGTCGATACTTCTATGCTGCAGACAGAATTATGGCAAGACCAACATACTATGGTCGCGACCAGTTTTGCGGAGCTGCAAGCGTTACTCGCGCCATATTTTGAAGTGCATATCTTTGAACACGATTATGAAAAAATCGTCCCATGGGATTTAAGCTCGGGTACTGCGCTGTTTGTCTGTGTGAAGATTTAACCTTGGGTTGAAGGTGTGACAACTTGGGATGTTAGCCCCTACGTTCGTGCTTGAACATGAAATTGCTTAAGTTTTATCTGTCCTGTTAGAAGTCAAAATCAAAGTCGTGGGGCTTCACCCCACACCCGACCAAAAGGGGAAAAACGCCTGTTCCCCTTTTGGAAATCCCCCGGCGTCCCTAGCGAAGTTAGATGCATTGGTTAGTGGCTTCGGGCTTATTCGAAAATCGCTAACGCTTCCGATGGTACATCCTGTACCCCGAAAGCTAGCGAGAAATCCATGTCTCGCTCACGCGATTTTCTTCAACGCCCTTCAGCAACTTCGCAGGGCGGGTGAACTTCTGTAAGTTATGTATTTTTATTTTTAGAGTTGCTGTTCTATTAATTCATACTTATCAGGATCTAATTTCATATGATAAATTCCATTGTACTCGTCGGTTATTATCGATTTAAAGGTACGATAAGGGTCAGGGGTTTCAGATAATTCATCGAATAGCATCTTGAATAAATCAATATTAGAGTTAGCCCCTAAGTAAATCCTATTTAATGCTTTATAACCAATATACTGGTAAAACTGTGTATTTGATTGGCTGGAATTAAGCCAAACGTCACATAATTTGTCAAAGTCACTTTCATTAAGGTGTGTTAAAAAATACTTTTCAGTAAACCTTGATTTATTTCGGGAAAGTTCTGCGCTAAAACCTAAAACCTTCATATCATGCAGAGACTCTTTACTTTCTTGGTCAAATGCAACCTTCATGTTTAGATTTATAGGTAAGACTAGTCTGTATTCATTCTCATAGCCCCATGGTGGTGATTTGGATAAAAAGTAATGCCTTCTGATTTCGTTCAAACTATTACCTACTCCCTCAAAAGCTCTTGAGTGGGTATATTGAACATTGTCTTCGATCTTATCGTCATAAAGAATTGTTAACTTCTTGATTTCATCCAAATCGAATTCAAGCATTAGGCCTTTATGCGAATCGGCATAATGACTCCACATTAGTAAATCATTGAAGCTTTTAGAAAGCGATACAATACCAAAATAGTCCATTACTCCTTCGAAGTTATGAATTATCAAATTCGGCTGTGTAGATAATGATTTTTGACCTTTAAATTTCTTAACTATTCTTTCTTTTGTCAGTTGTGTGGGACGGCATTCAAATGGGTCATTCAATGCTGCTTTCGGGGTTACTCTTATCCATGGGTCTTTCAAGAATGAAATCGCGGCGACTTCACTCATATATTTATAAATAAATTTCATGTTACTTCATCCATATGAGTGTTGTTTTAATTTAACTCAGAAGTATTCTATTTTTCAATTAAGAAAAATAATGCTTCAGGTAGCCTCATTTTGTTTTCATTTTGAATGGTGTTTAAGGTTTTTTTCTAGGTACTGAAATTAAGATGTTATAGGTGTCAACCTCTTGATATTTTGCAAACACCGTGGGTTAGGAATACACCTACCCTCGGAGTTGCCGCAGGGGATTGGTGTCCGTTGCGTGGTCGAGGCATGGATGCCGAGACAGCGTCAGTCGAATCAGGGACGAGCGTCTGACGCGATAGCATAAGGGCGCCGAATACCCAAGGGGCTTTCAACTCCGTAGGGGCGTCTTGGAGCATCCAAGGAGGATAGGACGAGCAGTCCTCCTTGGTCGGGTGTGGGGTGAAGCCCCACGACTTTGACTTTGTTTTTCCTCAGATTAACAATTTCAGAATTGAGTCAAATTGACTCATACAAATAAATCCAAACCCAGTTTGAAAAACAAAAAAGGCGCCTAAGCGCCTTTTTCAATTTAGGTTGAGGGTAACACCCTAACTAACCTGAAATCTGATTAAACAATCAGATCATACTCTTCACGTAGGATCTTAATAATATCTGCCTTAGGATTGGCTGGCAGCGGGATTGCCGCGCCAGTCACCTTCTCGGCGATGCCAGTGTAAGTGCGTGACACATTCATCATGGCCTCTAATGGCAGGGCATTATCGCGGGCGAGGGCTTCGCGCTCTGGCATTCTGTCCTTGTTAAGCAGAATATCTGGATCAGGGAAGTGGTTCAGCAGGAACTGACGGAAGCCTTCCTTAGAGTTTTCAAGGATTTTACCATCGCGGTAGGCGGCGCCGTCCCAAATGCGAGATGAATCAGGGGTGCCCACTTCATCCATGTAGATCAGTTTTGAGCTGCCGTTTTTATCGGTCACATAACCAAACTCGAACTTGGTATCCACAAACACTTGGTCAAGGTCGGCTAGAGCTTTTGAGATCACCTTAAAGCCATCTTTTAACAGTTTCTCGTACAGGTCGATATCTTCTACCTTTTCAAAACCAAAGGCTTGATAGTTGGCTTCGATATCGCTGCGGCTGATGTTCACATCGTCCTGCGCGGGCACACCGGGGATTCCAGTTAAGATGCCTTTGGTCGAAGGGGTGATCAACAAATCTTGCAGCTTTTGATCTTTTTCTAAGCCTTCTGGCAGTGTGATACCGCAGAATACGCGCTCGCCCTTAGAGTAGGCACGCCACATTGAGCCAGTGATGTATTGGCGGCAAATGGCTTCGACTTTAATCGGGCGGGCTTTTTGGACTATCCAAACGAAGGGATGCGGAATATCTAAAATATGGCTGTCGGCTAAACCGTTTTCGGCAAATAGCTTAAACCAATGATTAGAAATGGCATTTAATGCCGCGCCTTTACCAGGAATGCCTTTTAATCCGCCTTCACCGTGGAAGATGCAGTCGAAGGCTGAGATACGGTCGCTAATCACCATAATGGCAAGTGGCGTATCTTCGGGCACATTGTAGCCCTTGGTTTTGATTAAACGGCGGCTGTCGGCGTCGGTTAGCCAGTAAACGCTACGTACCTTGCCGCTATGGACTGGGCTGTCGGTGCGGATGGGTAAATCGTTGTTTACGGCTAATACGGAATCAGCAAGACTCATGACGAGTATTCCTTTGGATAGAGAGTGTAGGGACGAGTTTTTTATTCGTTGCGGTGTGCTTAAGCCGTAATTGCTTTGCCACCTTTTTATTATTGACCAATAGCTTATCGCTCAGTGAGTACAAGAGATTGGTGAGGTTAAAACGTAAAGCGAATAGGATATTTTCGGGCGATAGGCAGGAGAGAGAAGGTTGGGATAAGGGGTAAAAATAGCACGCAGAGCAAGGTTGGCGCCAGAAGGAATCTGGTCTGTTCAAGCGGGGGAACCCCGTGCCATTTTGCTCGAAAAGGCTAACCATTAATCCGAGAGAACCTTGTTAGACAGCCGCGAAAAGTGGCGCCATTTTACCTTTATTCGCAAAATTTTCCACGGCTATTTATGCACATCTGTGCGGCGTGTCGGTGTAAATTGGGCAGGGAGCAATGCGGCGACTGAAAATACTTCCCATAAAACCCGAGCAGAGGAATCGCGAAGCTTGAGTTTATAGTGTGACTCGCTAAGCCTTAGAATGGTATTAATCCCAATATAGGCATGCAGTTAGCTCTGTAAGTCGGGGTAATATAGGTGGCCTGAATAAAGCGAGTGGCTAAGCAGCTATACCGCGTGGCCTTTTGCGTTAACGCCCACTTTTTGTGAATTGAAAAACACAGTTTGCCCATCAGCCCTTAGCCTATAGCAGGGGTGGCACATATAGAGGTAGTCAATGACAGATGTAAAAACGCCGATGATGGCGCGCGCCGCCTCCGAGGGGCGGTATTTTTTCTCGAAGCAATTTATCGCCTTGGCCGAGAGCCAAACCCAGTGGCAAGATCTGGAGTTTGAAGAGTGCGAGTTCCACGATTGCCAGTTTAGCGACAGCACATTCCGTAACTGCAAGTTTATCGATTGCCGTTTTGTGGGCTGTAATTTGAGCCTGCTCAAGGTGCCCTCAAGCCAATTTAACGGCGTAAGTTTTGAAGAATGTAAGCTGGTGGGCATAGATTGGACTCGCGCCGCTTGGCCGAGATTATCCTTTGCGGCGCCTTTTAGCTTTAGAACCTGCATCCTAAATGACTGCTCTTTTATGGGGCTTAAGCTCGATGAAATGGTGCTCGAGGGCTGTAAGGCGCAGGATGTGGATTTCCGTGAGGGCAAGTTTAATCGCGCCAACTTTAGTTACAGCGATTTTCGCCACAGCTTATTCGGCCGCACCGAGTTGATGGAAGCGGATTTCTCCGAGGCGAGCGATTACGATATCGATATTTTTAACAATAAAATTAAGGGCGCTAAGTTTAGCCGTGACGAAGCCATTCGTTTACTCAATGGCTTAGAGATCACCCTAGTCGATTAAGCAGCTATTTTACCGAGCTTGTTTGGTCAGTTTTTAGATTTTTTTAGCCAGTTTTTTATCTCAAAATATAGGCGAGTGGTTCCTCAAAGGGCTCGCCAATTCTATTGATCCTATTCACGAATTTTTAGACCATTTTTAACTTTTAGTTGCCGCAGATCACACTCAACTTGCCTATGTGGTTTACCACAATATCCGCTTACCCCTTTAGGGATAACAATCACCCTGAAACAGCAAAATGCCGACACGACGTAACACTAGGTCTGTTGGCACTAATAACTAAAAACCTGTGAGCGAATTTAGCCTTTAACCGCAGGGTGACAAAAGCCTAAGTTTGCGTGTGCCAAGTGGCGCATTAGGGTGGATGAGTGTGATGGAGGTAACCATGATTGAGCTTAATAGGCGAACCTTTTTAAAGGGCGCAGGGGCCAGCGGCGCAACATGTGCATTGGCTAGCCTGTTGCCGGGCAGCTTAGCGGCGTTAGAGAGCAAGCAGCTAAAAGGTATGGGCAAAGACATTGCCAGTATCTGTGAGATGTGTTCGACTCGCTGCCCGATTTCGGCGCGGGTGATTGAGGGTAAAAACGTCTTTATCAGCGGCAACAAGGCGGCCAAATCCTTTGGCGGTAAAGTCTGTGCCCGGGGTGGCGCTGGCCATAGTTTACTTTACGATCCACAGCGGATTGTGAAGCCACTCAAACGGGTTGGCGAACGCGGCGAGGGCAAGTGGGCCGAGATCTCCTGGGATGAAGCCTATCAACTGATTGCCGATAATCTCAATAAAATCAAACAAGCACACGGCCCTGAAGCCGTGGCGTTTTCCTCAAAATCCGGTTCGCAAGAAAAACACTTATTCCATCTCGCCACCGCCTTTGGCAGCCCGAATACTTTTACCCATGCCTCAACTTGCCCCGGTGGTTACGAGATTGCCGCCAAGGCCATGTTTGGCACTAAGGTGAAGCGTGATTTAAGCAACTCAAAATACATCATTAACTTCGGCCATAACCTGTACGAAGGCATCAACATGTCCGAAACCCGCGGCATGATGGCGGCGCAAATGGATAAAGGCGCCAAGCTGGTGGTGTTCGAGCCAAGATTCTCCATCGTCGCCGATAAGGCCGATGAATGGTACGCGATCCGCCCCGGCACCGATGTGGCGGTGGCTTTAGCGCTTTGCCATGTATTGATTGAAGATAATCTCTACGACAAGGCCTTTATCGAGCATTATGTGGAAGGGTTTGATGCCTTCACCGCCGAAGTGAAAGCCTACACCCCTGAATGGGCCGAAACCGTTTCCGATGTGCCCGCCAAAGATATTCGCCGTATCGCCCACGAATATGCGGCCAAGGCGCCCCATGCTGTGGTGGATTTTGGTCACAGAGCCACCTTTACCACCGAAGAGTTTGAGATGCGCCGCGCGCTTTACGCCGCGAACGTGCTAATTGGTAATATCGAGCGTAAGGGCGGTATTTACCTTGGGCAGAAGCCTGGCGATTACAACAAGCTGGCGGGAGAAAGCGTGGCGCCCGTATTGGGTAAGCCCGGCGTGAAAGATATGCCTAAGCCTGCGGCGAAACGTATCGACCAAGTGGAAGAGCAGTACGCCATGATGTGGTCATCGGGCGGGATTTACCAAACCATCCTCGATGCGACCTTAAGTGCTGTGCCATATCAATTACATGGTTGGGTGATGTCCCGTACCAATCCCATGCAAACCATGACCGACAGGGCGCGTGTCGTTGAAGCCATGAAAAAGCTCGACTTTATTGCCGTGTGTGATGTGTATATCAGTGAAACCGCTGCCTATGCCGACGTGATTTTACCCGAATCGACTTACCTTGAGCGCGATGAAGAAATCGCCGACAAGTCGGGTAAAAATCCAGCCTACTATGTGCGCCAACGCGTGGTGGAAACCTTAGGCGACACTAAGCCCTCATGGCAAATCTTTAAGGATATTGGCCATAAACTCGGGCTAAGTGAATTCTACCCTTGGGATAACATGGAAACCCTGCAACTGCTGCAGGTGAATCGCGATACTGCGTTGCTGCGCCGCATTAAGGACGAAGGTTTTGTTAGCTTCGGTAAGCCCATCATGCTGCGCGAACCTAAGATGGTGGCCGAGTTTACTAAGGCCTACACCAATGCCAAACCCGTGGATGAAGACGGCACCTACGGCAGTTTACTCAGCTTTAAAACCCCAAGCGGCAAGATTGAATTGACCTCAGCCAAGGTCGAGGCCATGGCGCCAGGGCGCGGGGTGATTAAGTTCCGTGAAGTGCATTTGAAGAAAGCCGATGAGCTGTACTTTATCCAAGGCAAGGTGGCCGTGCATACCAATGGTGCGACTCACAATATCCCCATGCTGGCTAACCTGATGTCGGATAACGCCATCTGGGTGCATCCCGTCACGGCGGGCAAGTTAGGGATCA
Organism: Shewanella sp.; assembly: GCF_047975355.1. Lineage (GTDB taxonomy): Bacteria > Pseudomonadota > Gammaproteobacteria > Enterobacterales > Shewanellaceae > Shewanella. Next base: position 48,306 of record NZ_JBKEDJ010000022.1, read on the forward strand.
GCAATGGCGATCCAATTCGCTTAACCAGTAGCGTGGGCAGCGAAGAAGGCCATGCCTTAGTCACCCCGGGCATTCGTCCCGATACCGTGTTTGCCTATATGGGCTTTGGCTCTAAAAACAAAGAGTTGGTTAGAGCGACAGGTAAAGGTATCCACTGCGGAAACTTGCTGCCCCATCAAACAGCCCCAGTGTGTGGCATGAATATTCATACGACAGGCGTCACGCTGGCAAAACGCTAATTGGAGGCTCAAATGACGAAAAGATATGTGATGGTGCACGATGAGAACAAGTGCATCGGCTGCCAAGCCTGTAACGTGGCCTGCCGCAGTGAAAACGGTGTCCCCGAGGGCGTGACTCGCTTACAGGTGCGCATCGAAGGCCCCTTCGGCGAGATGCCACACTTGCACTTTAAGTATCACAGGGTTTCCTGCCAGCAGTGTGAAGATGCGCCTTGTGTGAAGGTGTGTCCAACGGGCGCGGCCTATGTGGGCGAGGATGGGATTGTCTCCATCCATGGCGATAAGTGTGTGGGTTGTATGTACTGCGTGGCGGCGTGCCCTTACAAGGTGCGTTTTATGAACCCAGAAACCAAAGTGGCTGATAAGTGTAACTTCTGTAAGGACACGCGTTTGGCCCGGGGTGAAGAACCCGCCTGTGTGACTGTGTGTCCGACCGATGCCTTAGTGTTTGGCGATGCCAACGATCCACAGAGTGAGGTGGCTATGCTACTCAACACTAAGATCACTTACCAAGATAGGACCCATTTAGGCACTCAGCCTAGGGTATATCGCGTTCCTACCAAAAGAGGGGGGATTTGATTATGAACAATACTTGGGGCGATATGGCGCAATATGATCCCATCACTTGGCATTGGATCATCGCCGTGTATCTGTTTATGGCGGGTTTATCCGCCGGAAGTTTGCTGATTGGCATTGGCCTGCGTTGGTTTAATAAGGAGCAAGCGCAGGGTGAGACGAGTATTCTCAAGGCCGCTGCTATTATTGGCCCTGTGGCCATTTGCCTAGGCCTAGCATGTTTAGTGTTTGATTTAACTAAGCCTTTTCACTTCTGGCTGATTTTAATCAACTATAACTTCCAGTCAGTGATGGCGATTGGGGTATTAGCGCTACTGGCTTACTCCCCCTTGGCATTTGCCTACGCGATTCTTGTGCTGCGCGATGAGCTGCCAAAGTGGGGCTTAGGTTTCCTCGTGCCTATCGCTAAGCTGCTGATGCCCTTTAGAAAACCGATTGAAGTACTGCTGTTTATCCTCGCGATTGGTGTGGGCGCTTATACTGGCTTCTTAATTTCGGCCATGAATGCCTATCCAATGTTGAACACTGCGGTATTGCCGGCGCTGTTTTTAGTCTCTGGTTTATCGGCAGGCGCGGCGGCTAATGCGGTGCTGGCGCTGGTGATGTTCAAGACCGATAGCCACGACAAGACCTTAGCCAAAATGCATGGTTTAGAGCTGCCAGTGATGGCAATCGAAATCATGTTCCTGTTTATGTTGTTCTGCGCCTTGTACTTTAAGGGCGGAGCGGCAGCTGCGGCGCTAGCATCACTCACCTCAGGCATGTGGGCGAGCGTATTCTGGATTGGCGTGGTCGGGATTGGTTTTGGTATTCCGCTGTTGTTTATGCTGTTGCCTTCCGCGACGCGCCACAGCAAGGGCGCGATGATCATGGTGGCCTGCGCCAGCTTAACCGGCGTGTTAGCACTGAGACACTTTATTGTGTATGCGGGACAAAGCTATCTAAGTTAGTGTTTTGGTTCAATGCAATATCAATGGGGTCAATCACCTATCCCAGCAAGCAAAAAGCACCGATTAACGGTGCTTTTTTATGGGGGCGATTGGCAGGATTTTATTGCGGTAATAACTCAATCACAGATTTCACCGTAAGCACTAAGGCACTGATAGCGCAGAGGGCTAAGGTTGCCATCTTGGTCTTGTGTTTATCCACATTCCCCACCAGTTTGCCCGCTACTAAATAGCCTAAAAACACTGAGGGCAGCAGCATGAGTGATAACCACAAATGCTTGATTTCGAGTAGGCCCGTCACCCCAAGAATGACCAGGGCTATGGTCGAGCTGAAGATAAAGAAGGCCGACAGTGCGGCGCGAAATTTAGAGGCATCCTTACCTGCCAACAAAATTGCCATAGGTGGGCCGCCAATGGCGGCGATATTGCCAAAGATCCCCGATACCACGCCTGCGCCAAACAGGGTCGCTTTATTCACCGGAAGAGTAAATTTATACAGGCTCAGCACCACGGCCACCGCCACAATGCTAGCAATCGCGAGACCAAGAATCGGCTGCGGCGCAAACAGTAATAGGCTGGCACCGATAAAGCCACCGGGCACACGACCAATCAGCGCGTATTGCAAGCCGTTGAATTCTAAATGGCCGCGTTCACGCAGTAGGGTGAGTAGGGCGATGGAAAAGCCCATCACAATCACAGGGGCGGGCACTAATTCGGGATCGACAATATACAACAATGGGCTCGCCACAACGGCAAGGCCAAAGCCAATCAGACTCTGGGTGAGGGCACCTAAAAACACAATCACAGACGCAATGGCGAGCGTTTGTGGATCTATCAAGGAGAACATAGGATTCCATCAAAACAAAATAGGGATCGTTACTCTAACCCATCAGGCAAGATGAGTATTAACGATCCCTAATAATTAGTTACGGCAGGATTATGGACGCCTGAGCGTTATTCCATATCTTCCCACTCGATCCCCATTTCGTCCATCAACCGTTTCGCTTCGGCGGGAATGCTGTCTGGGCTATCTTTCGACAGATCTTCATCATCAGGCAGAGGCTGGCCGGTGTAGGCATGCAAAAATGCTTCGCACAAAAGCTCGCTATTGGTCGCGTGGCGCAGGTTGTTCACCTGACGACGCGTACGTTCATCCGTGAGGACTTTTAGCACTTTGAGCGGAATAGACACAGTAATTTTCTTTACTTGTTCATTCTTCTTGCCATGTTCAGCATAGGGGCTGATGTATTCCCCATTCCATTCAGTCATTGACTCACCTGTTATAACGCTAAATTCGGGGCAGATTTTAAACCCTTACAGATAACAGTCAAATTATTGCTACTATTTCTTAGTGATTGCAAACAGATTTCTTTATGTTTAGACGTCTAAACGTCTTAACGCCTATTGACGATGCCACTGGGCTTAGGTACATTTAGACGTCCAGACATCTCTTTGCGAACTTAGGAGTTCACGATGACCGCAGGCAAATTAGTGACCGAACGTCAATTAGCCACATTAGCAGTGCGTCAGGGTATCGAAAGCGATACTCAGTATGGCGCTGTGGTGCCGCCAATTTACCTGTCGACGAATTACGCCTTCGATGGTCATAAAAATCCTCGCGAATTTGATTACAGCCGTTCTGGCAATCCTACCCGCAGCATCTTAGGTGATGCCCTAGCTAAGCTGGAAAAGGGCGCAACCGGTGTGGTGACTTGCACAGGCATGGCCGCCATTACCTTAGTCACCACTTTGCTCGGTCCCGATGATTTGCTGGTGGTGCCCCACGATTGCTACGGCGGTTCTTACCGTTTATTTACTAACTTGGCTAAAAAAGGCCAATTTAAATTACTGGTGGTGGATCAAACCGACAGCCAAGCGCTTGAGCAAGCCATTGCCCAGCAACCTAAGATGGTGTGGATTGAAACCCCCTCTAACCCCCTGCTGCGAGTCGTCGATATTGAGGTTATCGCTCAGGCGAGCCATGCCGTGGGTGCTTTAGTGGTGGTGGACAACACTTTCCTCTCGCCAATTTTGCAGCAACCGCTGTTACTCGGTGCCGATATCGTTATCCACTCAACTACTAAGTACATTAATGGTCACAGCGATGTGGTGGGCGGGGCGGTGATCGCCAAAGATCCTCAGCTCGGTGAGACGTTACATTGGTGGTCGAACACCTTAGGCTTAACCGGTAGCGCGTTTGATAGTTACCAAACCCTGCGTGGTCTGCGTACCTTAGCCGTGCGTATTCGTGAGCACCAAAGCAATGCCCAGCGTATTGTGGACGTGCTGACGAGCAGCCCTGTGGTGAGCAAAGTGTATTACCCAGGCCTTGCGGATCACCCCGGTCATGCCATTGCAGCCAAGCAGCAAAAAGGCTTTGGCGCTATGCTGAGTTTTGAGCTTAAGGGCGGCGAGGACGAAGTGGTCGCCTTTTTAGATGCCTTAAGTTTATTCAGCGTGGCTGAGAGCTTAGGTGGCGTTGAGAGTCTAGTGGCCGTACCCGCGACTATGACCCACAGGGCGATGGAGCCCAAAGCACGTTTTGAAGCTGGCATTAAAGACACCCTATTACGTTTGTCGGTTGGTATTGAAGATGCCGACGACTTAGTTGCAGATATTCAAGCAGGATTGGCCGCCGTAGCGGCTTGTCAGTAGAGGAATTCGAGATGGCACGTTGTCACTTACATAAATTTGGTGGTTCCAGCTTAGCCGATGCCGATTGTTACCGCCGAGTCGCCCA
>NZ_JBKEDJ010000095.1:0-31546 GCF_047975355.1 Shewanella sp.
AATGCCAAGGTGAGCGACAAATACAACACCTCCAGCACAAACACGTGCACTAGGGGCTCCATTTGTAAACTCAGGCCAAAGGTGTCGGCGGCAAACAACGTCAAACCGATTTGCAGCAATAAACCTAAGGTTCGCAGCAGCGCCACTTGGTCAGCGGCGTGTAAATTTGTACCTAAAATCTTAACCATGGAGATTCCTTAAACGACAGCCTACCGCCGCCAGTACTGCGCTGGATTGGCTAAGCGCCTGAGTTAGCCCTGTCTTAAACGCTAACTCAGAGTAGATCCCCAAGGCGGCTAAACGCCCACAACTTAAGGTGCAATCTTGCGGCCTTTTGGCGCTATCCATAGGGGTTTGCTCAGGAAGTAAATGCGCGCTATCAATCCCCAGCAGTTCACCTAAGCTGAGCAGCATTTGATACTTAGTCATGGTTTGCGAGGCGCTAAAATGGTAAATCCCAGACACCTTCGCACCGTCAGCCTGCCGCTGGATGAGCTTAGCGATGGCATTAGCAATATCTGCCGTCGATGTTGGCGCGCGAATGGCCCAATGATCGGCCCGCTGCGGCCTGCTATCTAGCAATTGGTTGATCAGTACCAATACCGCAGACTCGCTCAGTTGAGTCACTTCGCCGTAGAGGATTGGTAAACGTAACACCGCAAAACCGTTGTCGGTGTTCAGTACGCAGGTTTCGCCCTGCAATTTAGACTCGCCATAAAAGTTGACCGGATTGGGCGCAGCATCTTCGGCATAGGGTGGCGTTGTGCCATCAAACACATAGTCGGTGGAAATATAGAGCAGCCAAGCTTGATGGGTTTTGGCGGCCTCGGCTAAGGTTTGGCTGGCGCTGAGATTCAGCGCTAAGGCATGCTCAGGCGAGCGCTCGGATACATCGGGGCGACGCTCGGCGGCGCAGTGCACTATCACCTCGGGCTGCTCACGGGCAATAAAGGCTTTGACCTCGGCGGCTTGGGTTAAATCGAGCCGATGAATCCCCGCCTCGGCGCGGCTAAAACCTGTGGCAATCACCCTATGACCCACGGCGGTTAACTGTTTGACGACCGCCCTGCCGAGTAATCCGGTTGCGCCCGTTACCATAATGTTTGCCATATTGCCCCGCGATCCTTAGCCATTCATTTGGCTCATAATTCTAAAAGCTTTTCATATTCAACGCACTTGTTTACTCTTATTTGCCTGTGCTCAACTGCATCGAGTTTGTACCACTTAACCCGATTAACGACCAAAAGGCTGAATTTGACTCAAGCACTTCCCCTCATTCTTGCAGGCCCCATGCTACGCCACTGCGACGCCTCACACTTTACCCTCTGGTTTGTGAGCCGCGAGCCGTTAAGCGAATTACTGCTTACCTTAGGGGAACAGAGTTATTCGTTAACAGAGGAAGAAGTGCACTGTGTGCCGCTCGGTCAGCATGCCTTTCAGTATTTACTTCGCCTGTCGCGCGCCGAGCTGCTTACGCCCCAAACGGTTATCCAATATCGCGTCTCGGCTAAGGGAATTGATGACCTATTTAATCATGTCGAAGCGTTGAGTTATGGCGATGCTAACTCGCCCCATCTTTACTTTAGCCAAGCACTGACACAGGTATGGCATGGCTCATGCCGCAATCCCCATCACCACAGCGAGGATGCTTTAGTCGCCGCCGACACCAGACTCGCCCAGTTAATCGATAAAGGCACTATCGAACGCCCTGCACTACTGATGCTCAGCGGCGATCAGGTCTATGTGGATGATGTGGCAGGCCCTATGCTATGCGCCATAGGTCAAGTGATTGAAAAACTGGGTTTGCACCATGAAGCCTTTCACGGCGCCAATATTGCGGGAAGCGAGGCCATAAGTTACCAGCCCGAGCATTTATATTTACGCCATAAGAATCTGCTGCCACGCACCGAATATCCCGCCAAAACCGCGCTCTGGCGCTGGTATATCAATCATCCGATTTTTACCTCATCGATTGCCGAAAACCATTTAGTCAGTCTCAATGAGATGATTGCCCTATATCTGCTGACTTGGTCGCCCGAATTATGGGAGTTTATCGACTTGCCCAAGGAGGTTGAGGGACTCTCGGCGGCGAATCAGCTACGTTGGCAGCGCGAATGGCAAAATCTATTGGCCTTTAAGGCGGGGCTTAAACAGGTTAGGCGCCTGATGGCGCATATTCCCACGTATATGATGTTTGATGACCATGATATCACCGACGATTGGAACCTCACCGCCAAGTGGGAGCAGGCGGCCTACGGCCATGCCTTTTCGAAGCGCATTATTGGTAATGCTTTGATTGCCTATACCTTATTCCAAGGTTTAGGTAACGCACCGAGCCAGTTTGATGCCGAGGTACGGCCGTTATTAGATGGTTTTTTCGCCCGCCCAGCGCCAGACACTCAAGATGACTTAATCGATCAGTTACTCAAATTCGAGCAATGGCATTACACCTTAGACACTTCGCCTAAGCTGGTCGTGTTAGATACCCGCACCCGCCGCTGGCGCAGTGAATCCAATCTTGCCAAACCCTCAGGCTTAATGGATTGGGAAGCCTTGATGGACTTACAACAGGCGCTACTCGGTCAATCCAAGGTGATTATCGTCTCCCCCGCCCCTATGTTTGGGGTCAAAGTGATTGAAACCGTGCAACGCATGGCGACACTCATGGGCGGCTCACTGCTGGTCGATGCAGAGAACTGGATGGCACATCCTGGCGCCGCCAATGCCTTGCTGAGCATCTTTATGCACCGCAAGACCCCAGAACAATTTGTGATCCTCTCGGGGGATGTGCACTACTCCTTCGCCTATGACATCAGCATTCGCTTTCGCCGTAGCAGCCCGAATATTTATCAAATTACCTGTAGCGGAATTAAAAACCAGTTCCCCGAGAAGCTACTGCCGCTTTTCGACAAACTCAATGGTTGGCTTTATGGCCACTTCTCGCCGCTCAACTTGTTCACTAAACGCAAGCGAATGTCGCTGCGCGGTAGACGCCCAAATGGCGAGCGCAGCAAGCGTTTAGTCAACCGCAGTGGAATAGGGATTTTAGCGTTAGCGGAGGATGGTGAACCAACAAAAATCACTGTTTTACATGGGGATATGACTGAGACTCAGTTCGAACCACCGAGGCAGGAATAGTTTAATATGGGTTGCGTTTTACCGCATCAGAAGGGGTTGTGCTATCACTCACTTCAGCAGGCTTAGCGGCCGCTTCTTGGTTAGGCAAGTTCTGTTTAAATAGCTGGGACTCGGAGCGTTTCGGCGGCGCAGTGTCATCTAACATTTGGTCCCAAACGCCCTGTTGTAACGATACATCGGTTTGATTGTCCGCGTCCTGCGTGACCTCAGCACTCGGTTTCTTCGGCTCGATCACCGCGCTGGCTTTACGGATTTCCGTCGTCAGCTCATGCACATAGGGATACTTAGTCCAGCCGCCAAAATACATGGCGCCCAGCAAGACCGCGGTACAGAGTAAAATGGAAACGATTGCAGATTTGGTCATCTTACCCTCCTTATTGGCCGATAAAACGCAGCACTGAAACTTTAGTTGGGCAATATGATAACCGCAGAAGTTCACCATTCACCAGTTTAAGGTCAAAGGTGATGCCCATCGATGAGTATTAAAATTTGTACACCCGTTAACAGCCTACGCCGCTCTCATGTTATTGAGAGCGGTATTGTCTCAAGTTATTAGCCTCGGATAGCGGGCTACCAAAGATAATCAAAACTCACTTCAACCGGCACACCTTCAATCGACGTTGGCAAAGCTGTTTCCGGCTTCAAGGTGATTTTTAATACGGGCTTTTCTCCATCAAACGGGCCCGACAATTGCTTAGGCAAGCGCCCAACTAACTCGGTTGGCTCCGAAATCTCACCCCGTAGCCGAGTGCCATTGGGTAACTTAATGGTCGCCTTTTGACCTATGGCGGTATATTCCATGTACTTAGGTTCAAGATAAGCAAAGATCACCGCAGCCTCACGACCCGCGAGTAAGACTAAGGGTCTGTCTTCGACTATATGCTCACCCGCTTGCACTAACACATCGACTACCCGAGTCGGGTTGAGCGCCTTGATATCTAATTGTGATTCCAGAGCTTTTAATCGGGCAAGCTGAAGCTCGACATTATATTTTGATTGGGCGATTGGCCCCGCGAGCAACTCGGTTTTCTGCGCTTGGCGCGCCTGCATTAAATCAACTTTAGCCTGTTCGAGCGCCATTTTTGAAGCCGTATGTGCCTGCAACACTGCCGCCATATCCGCCGTGGGGACAACCCCTTTTCGTTGGTAACGCTCAAAACTGTCGAGCAAACCATTCTGCCGGGTGACACCTTCAGCCGCTACATCAATACGCTGCTGTAATTGCGTGAGTATTTCGGCATTAAGGCTGAGATTATCCTGCTCTAGTTGAGCCAACTGTTTCTCTAACTCGTGGATTTGTGCATCTAACTGCGCATCGACTAAGGTCAGAATATGTGTTCCACTGGTAAGCACATCGCCCCGTTTTACCATGATAGCGGCGACATCTCCCGCACTGGGAGCGCGCACTTCTAAGGGTTCGGTCGTCACTATGCCAGTGGCCAAAATAAACAAATGGGGCCGCAGTAATATCCAGCCGACCACAGCAACCGGCATAATGACCAAGGCTAATAACAAGTACCAACGCCCCTTAAAGCCACCCCGTTTAGCTGCGGCATATTTTACTCCTATGCCCTTGTCATCCGTTGGACGCTGCGCTTTGTCACTCGGTTGATAATTTACTTTCATTAAAACTTTCTCCCACGTTTCAATACCCACCATGGCGCCATTGAGCTTTCTTCATGGGAGCGGCGAAAAACTTCGTTCAAGAGTGCGAAGAGACACACTAAGCGCATAAACAACGCATAAAACGGATATAAAGGTAACCAAATGGCTAAACGTAAGTCCTGGGACAGCCGCTCCGAAATCGCCAATAACACCATCAGGTAGAAGAACACCAAGATGGCAAAATAGAAGCCGTAAATCGTGAGCGCAATTGAGGTAATAAACTGCCACGGGTAACTCAGCACTATCCCGATGGAATAAAAAACGATGACAAAGGGCATCAACACGTTCTGCAAGAAGCCATAGAGCAAGGTAAAGATAAAGGTTCCAGTGCCTAACAGCTTGGGCGTGAAGGCTGGCCAGTGTTTGCGAAAATACAGGAATAGCAAATCCCCATCCCAACGCAGGCGCTGTAACACTAAGGTTTTGAGATCGGCCGGTGCATCGGTGTGGCCAATGGCCAAGGTCGCGAACGGAATATGCCAATCGGGATAACGCTTAAAGTACTGCTTTATCCTCACGGTTAAATCTAAATCTTCGGCGGTATGGGTATCCCAGCCGCCAATTTGAATTAAAAACTTCCGTCTAAAGGCGCCAAAAGCCCCGGAGATATTGTTCAGCAGATTCCATTGACCAAGCCCAGTTTTGCCGCCCTGCATGGAGATAAGATACTCAATCGACTGCATGCGCGTCAGTATAGACTCATTCACATTACGCACCCTTAATGCGCCGCCAACAGCAGGCACATTGGGATCTTCAAAATAGGGCACAATTTGCGACACCATATCGTTATCGAAGGAGGTATCCGCATCGGCATTGATGACAATCTCCCCCGTAGCAACCGATAGGCCAGCATTCAGGGTCGACACTCGGCCACCCCGCTGCCACTTAGGCAACACGACCACCCTACGATTGGGCACTTGGCAAGCCTTGGCCGCCGCCATCGCAACTTGATAGGTCAAGGCGTTTTGCACGGCGCCATCGACAACGGCGATGATCTCAATCTCACCGTCGTAAACCTGTTCGATAAAGGAGTCGATTGTCGATTTGACGGCTTCACCCTCGGCATAACAAGTAATCACGCAGGACACTTTAGGTTTATAAAGCGACTGCCGAGGTACCTGTACGAAGTTGGTGTAGTAAAACCGCATAATGCCAGTGAGCACCAACAACATCAGTGGCGCCTCATACAACAGAATGAGCGGTACTAACCAAGCGAAAAAGCTTAAGTGTTCAGCTAATTGGTGCCAAATATCGAGCACTATATAGCTGATGGTGTTGAATTCACTCATATAGGCTTAGCTTTAACTAATTGATCTGTTAGCCACTCACCCACATTTTCACCAATGTCCGCAGGCAAGGTCAGGGCTTTCACACTCAGTTCAATTTTCGATGCCGATTGCAGCTCTTTGAGATCGAACAACTTGTTGTAAATACTCTTTAGCTGGCTCATCTCCGTCATGGGCAACAACATCAGCAAACCGTCGCGGGTGTAGTTGCTGCAAGCATCGGTCACCCGGATCACGCTACGCAGACGCTCTTGCAAGGCATCAAGCTGGGCAAAACCCTTGGCCTCGCCCTCTATTGCTAAAAACTCATCTACGTTCAACATTTGAACCGACAAAATGGAATGGGTTTGGTGGTGACGTTTCGCCAATTTATTCTGCCAATCCAGCAACCAATAGAACTGGGCACTGGTCATTTGCTCGCCCGGCTCCAAGGCAAACCAAGATTGTGAGCGCCCCTGGCGCACCAAGGCCCGCCCTGGGATAGCCAGTTTAAAGCTGTAGACATTCCTCACATGCAAATCGTCCAGTTTACTACTGAGCTGACAATGCAAACATTTCGCCTCGACAACCGCATCAACGAACAAGGTTTGGCAGCTATTACAATGTTGATTCTCTATCGGACGGTCGTAATCTACCCCAATATGACGCAAATTCTGCAAACAGTTTGGGCAACTCAGCGTGTTCAACTTGCGAAATGATGCCTGAGCGCCAACATGCCCACAGTTAAAGCAGTGCAAACTGCTCTGTTGTTCGGTATCTATGCTGTGACATTGAGGGCAAACATCGATGTAATTAAGATGCCCAGAATGGCATCCAGGACAAAAACGTAATCGATTAGATAATTCAGCCTTTTCAATCAACTGAGATTTTTGTAAGTCGCCCAACCAAGCAAAACTTTCCTCTGGATTAATACCAAAACACCGTAACAATGGATAATCATAGAGATAGTCTTTTTCTGGTACGGAATGCGGTTCTAATATGGCATCCTGATGACACCATAAATAGGTCAGTAACTTATAACGGGGGTCATCCTGATAATCTAATTTAATTTGTTGTTTCTTAAGTTGATATATTTTATAGCCTTCATCATATCCCGCATCCCACAATCCATTGGCTAAATAGGGCGATAACGCGCTCTCATGGCATACCAATATATGGCTTAAGAAAGTGGCGTCATTTTTCCTAAGTGCACGTAAGCACTTATCTTGTTCTTCCGCTTGTAATGATAATACAATTAGCTCTGCTGAACGTCCCTGCTCTAATAATGCTTCGACAGAATTAAATTCTTCAAACTGTGGATACCATGAGAGTTCACGATATGAGCCAATCCAAACAAAATCAACAAAATAACAGTTACTTGTAACACTCGTAGAATGTATAGATGTCATATAACAACCTTGTACAGATATAAATAATCTGTCTCGTAGATATAAACATCCGTGTATAACCAATAAGAGGTAGTTCCTGCCTTAATATATATTTCCAATACTGAGTATAGATGAGACAGGAACAATTAAAACAGCAGCAACAATATAATGGACACTTTCGCAAAATGTGCGTTCAGCATACTTATAGTGACGCAAAGCATTTATAAAAGGTAACGAATATAAACATATAAGCCCAATAAAACAACCTAATCTCTTGCGATGAAAAATTCAGAAAACTGTTTAGCAACAGATATGCTGCATTCATCATTTTTTTAAACACAAATGTTCGAATTGAATATCATGCTTGTTTCCAGTGGCAGGATCGACAAAACGTAATCTCTGCGCCAAGAGTTGCAACGGCTTAGTAAAATCATCAGGGCCTTTAGGTAATAACGTCGGATAAAAGCGATCATTAAACAATGGCATACCAAGGCTTTGCATATGGACGCGAAGTTGGTGCGTCTTACCCGTAATAGGACTTAACTCGAATAAACCAAACTCCCCATGAATTGCCACTAAGCTAATTTCAGAGTGAGTATTCGCTTCACCTTCAACTATCTTCATGGTGAAACTGGGTTCACTGCGTTGCATGCGATTTTTGACCGTCCAATGCAGTGGCAAGGTTAATTCGCCACAGGCATATTGCGCCATAATCTCTGGGGTGAGTTTGGCAATCGCTTGATAATCTTTACGGATCGCATCATCGATAAACAATTGGTGATAAATATGCCGCGTCTCTGGACGAGTCGTCATAAGGATCACGCCTGCGGTCTCCCGGTCTAACCTATGGGCAGGAGCGATAGTGTCTATCCCAGTACTTAAACGTAATCTGTGCACTAGGCATTCATTCACATAATCGCCGCTCGGGGTGACGGGTAAAAAATGCGGTTTGTAGGCCAAGATAAGATTGTCATCTTGAAACAAAATCGGCGACGCGAAGGGGACTTGGGCTTCGACGGGGACTTCACGGTAGTAGTAAGCCCTCGCCGTCGGCCGATAGGCTGTATCTAATCCAATTAAGCTACCGTCTTGCCAATGCACTTTGCCATCGAGGATCCGCTGGCGCCAAACCGCTTCGCCAATATGGGCATAATGCTCGATCAAAAAAGAAAATACGGTTGGTTTATCAACCACTTCTAAGGGGAGCACTACAAAAGAAGGTTGGGCGGCACGGGCGGTTTGAGTCATAAAAACAACTAGCGGCGATAATGAGCCGCTATTTTAGCCTCTGTGTGGTTTTTCAGTCCACATGGGACTTGATGAGTTGCAGGACAAAATCCATGGTTTTATGGCAGTCTGGTTGATTCACCAGCACCAGCTTATCGCGGTTATACATGGGCAACACTTCTAACCAACGTTGGCTCACCCAAGCCGCATCCTCTAAATGCACTTGGGAATACAGCTCCAGCAAGTCAGGATTCACCTCGTAGAATTGCTCTAGGGCGGCACTGATCAGTTCGAACTCCCCTTCTATCGGCTCTTCCTGCCAATTTTGGCAAGGCAAAGTGCGGGACATCCACAGCTTATCTTTCGTCTGTGCCGCCGAGAGAATACTGACTCTCTGACGCCCCTCTAACACTATGCTGAGGGAATCATCATCTAGTTGATTAAAATCGATGATGTCACACTGAGTCGCGGTGGGATAACAGGGCGGAGTGCCATTAGGCTTCATCGCCGCAAAGGCCAAATCGTATTTGCCTTTTAAGACATCCGCGACCATGCGCAATTGACCCGGGTCGACCACGCGGACCTCAATCCTTCCCTGTGGCAGCAACAAGGCATCGCGCATAATTAACGCCATTTCTCGTGTTTGCATAGCAACCTCCTGCCCACTCATAGAAGGAAACGCTCAAAAACTAGCCGAATCCCCTTATTAATTTTAGAGTGTAGCAGGAGAAATAATTTCCTTCCTAAAGTCGCTGACAGCAAAAAAGAATTTAGGCGTGCTTGTCTATCACACCTTACAGCGGCGCTAAGTGTGCGGCCACATTTCCTTTTGCACACACCTCGGCAAATTCGTCGGCAAGGCGCTCACTCAAAGCCACAGAGTGGCGCCAATACTGCATCCGCTGCACCGTATCCAATTGCTTAAAGTCTTCACGGTCGGGCACCTTACCAAAGGGGAGCGAAGCTACAAATTCCGCCGAAGGCGCCAGTACCAAGGCGTTATGGTAATTGGTGCGTGCACGGCGCCAGGTTAAGGATTTATCGAACCATCCAGGGCTCATATAGGGATAAAAATGTGGGTACAAGGTCAGCCCCGTGGCATGGGATAAGGGCAAATCGAAGTGGTAGTCGGTGATGCCACCATCATAGTATTGCCCTGTGGCAACGCCCTCAATCTGAGACACGGGTGCGAGCACGAGTGGAATCGACCCCGTTGCTAACATCACTGAGTTCATATTGGTTTCGGTGAGCTGCGCCTGCTGGCTGGGTAAATCCGCAAGTTGTCTAAAGGGCGATGCTGCCACTTGCTGACTAAAGACCACTCGCTCGAAATGCCAACCCAAGGTTTTGCGGCTAATGAGGTTGGTCGCGGCCGTCATCGCTAGCCCTGCAGCCAAGGGCAATTTATGGCTAAGACGATTGATATGTTTAGCTCGGCATGCAATTAAGTGACTGTGAATAAAGGGATGATTCACTATCTCGCGCCCGCCCGTCTCGCCGAGAATGCCTTGGACTATGCCCTTCACCTGCTCGCTCACTTCCTGCGGTGTCGGTATGGTTTCATACCGCTGGCCAATATAGTAATCCTCTAAACGTCCGTAGGCTTGTAGTGGATCCTGCTGCGCCAAACAGGCTAAACGCCATGCTCCCGACGACGCCCCTAAGGTATAAAGCGGTGTCTTGCGCTGCTTAAAAAATTCCGTGAAGAGATACTTATCAAGGCCCGCAATCCCTAACCATTTGGGGCCACCGGATGCGGCCAATAGCTGTGTAAAAGCATCGGGATGCAGACCTTGTTCCCTGATAATGTTAAAGGCCGTAGGACCTGCAAGAAAGCGTAATGCGGGCAAAACTTAACTCCTTAAAGTGCCTCAAACCTGAGGTTTCGTGCCATTAAAACACAGCCGCCAAGCGCGATAAACCTTCAACACATCTAATGGATCTAGATGATTTTATTCACTTAGCCCATCACTTCTCCTATGGCGACATATTCGACTGGCTTTAAAGAATTATCTAGAACAGTAAGCTCTGAGTTAGTACTTTTCTGTCTAGATGTAACAATTGTTACAGTGATAACCTTCACCTTATCGAATTGTTACTTTCGTTGGTTCAATGTTTTCGTTCCAGCCTAAAGGTTACTCCACATTGAGAGGTTTTATGCGTCCAGCCGTTATCGCATTAGCAGTATCTTCAACTTTGGTTTTTCCTGTCGTACACGCAGAAGAGCAAGCCAGCAGCTTTGAGAAAATTGAAGTCGTCGGCTCGCGGATCGCCCTTCGCACCGCAACCGACAGTGTTGCCCCCGTAGATATCATTACCGCGGAGCAACTCGAATCAACGGGCATGACCGAAACCGCTAAGGCGTTGCAATTTGCCGCGCCAAGTTACAGTTTCCCCTTCTCATCGGTAACCGATGGCTCAGATGCGGTGCGCCCTGCCAGCTTACGCGGCTTGTCGCCTGATCACACGCTAGTACTGGTAAACGGTAAACGCCGACATGGTTCGGCGCTGGTGCATTTAAGTGGCACAGTCGGCAAGGGTTCATCTAACGTCGATTTGAACGCGATCCCGATGACATCGATTAAACGCATTGAAATTCTGCGTGACGGCGCCTCAGCACAATACGGCTCAGATGCGATTGCCGGTGTTATCAACGTAGTCTTAAAAGACAACGACCAAGGCGGTAGCGTCTCGGCTCAAGCGGGCCAAACCTATCTGGGTGACGGTGAACAATGGCGCGTTGGTGTGAACCACGGGTTCAGCTTAAATAACGACGGTTTTGTGAATATTGGCGTCGAAGCTCACCATAAAGACAGCACCAACCGCGCTGGCTTAGATCCACGCCAACAATATCCTAAGCTACCAGACGGTTCGGCGGATCCGCGCGAAGCGACTTTCAACCGCAAGAGCCACCAAGTGGGCGACGCCGAATACGATAACTTAGGCTTATTCATCAACGCTGCGCAGCCTTTCTCAAACGATAGCAAACTCTATGCCTTTGGTGGCATTAGCCAGCGTGAAACCAAATCCGGCGCTTTTTATCGCCGCGCGCTCGATGCCCGTAACTTGACCGAGCTTTATCCCGACGGCTTTTTACCGCAGATCAATCCTAAGATCATCGATTCATCATTAGTCCTAGGCTATGAGTTCACCCTCGGTGAATGGAATATCGATACCTCAGCGGGCTATGGCGGTAACTCGTTTGAATACAACATTGTAAACACCCTAAACGCATCACTCGGCCCTGACAGCCCAACGGAATTCGATGCGGGTACTTTGTCCACCAGCGAAGCAAACCTGAACGTCGATGCCTCGCGCTACTATAACTTTGCCAATGACTCAGAGATTTTAGTCGCGACGGGTGTTTCTTGGCGTCAAAACGGTTATCAGATTGAGGCGGGCGAACAAGGCTCTTATATCAATGGCGGTTATGATAACCGTGCAGCGGGTAGCCAAGGCTTTACTGGCTTTACGCCTGAGTCAGAAGTCGATGAAACTCGCGATAATACCGGTGTTTATGTCGAGCTTGAAAACCAGTTAACTACTGAGTTTTATTGGGCGGCGGCGCTGCGTTACGAAAACTATTCTGACTTTGGTGGCAACACCAGTTGGAAGCTCGCGGGCCGTTACGACTTCACCGACCATTTAGCGCTGCGCGGCACAGTGAACACAGGCTTTAGAGCGCCAAGCGTACAACAGTTGTACTTCAGCAATATCTCGACCCTGTTCAACCCTGATCCGACTACAGGCCAGCTAGTGCCAACAGAATCAGGAACCTTCAACACCTTATCGCCAGTGACTAAGGCCTTAGGCATTAACGAGCTCGACCCAGAGCTATCGCAATCCTTCAGCTTAGGCTTGGTGTACACCAATGATACGGGTCTAGCCCTGACCTTGGATGCCTACCAGATTTCAATCGATGACAGGATTATCCTCTCAAGCTCAGTGACGCCAAACGACTCGCCAGCTGTTGCAGCGGCGCTGGCCAATACCAATGCTGAATCGGCGCGCTTCTTTATTAACGCCGTCGATACTCGTACTCGCGGCGTCGATCTAGTGGTGATCCAAGATTTTGATCTCGGCAACTGGGGCGATTTACGCGCTAACTTGGCGTACGCCTATAACAAAACTGAAATCCAAGATATTCATTTCCCTGAAATTTTGGACGGACTCGGCCCTAAACTCTTCGATAATATCGAACAAACCCGCATGACCTCGGCCACGCCGCACAATACGGGTAACCTAGGTCTGACCCATGAATTAGGTGACTTTAAGACTAACATTCGCCTCAGCTACTTCGGCGATTACACTGTGGGTTACTCAACGGGTGATGTGAATTACAGCGACCAATGGGTGATGGATTTATCCGTGCGCTACGCCGCAACCGATGCTTTAAGCTTCACCGCTGGCGTGCAAAACCTGTTTGATGTGTATCCTGAAAAACGCCCAGATGACAATAACTTCAATGGTATTTTCGTCTATCCGTTAACCAATACACCATTTGGATTTAATGGGGGATACTACTTCCTCGAGGCCAAGTACACTTACTAAGCCGCAAACAATGAAAACAGGCCATTTATGGCCTGTTTTTTTATGTCTATCGCTTATGTTCTAACGGCGGTGAACTGATTATAATCTTTACAATTCACTCATTTACTTACGCCATATCGAGTACCCCATGATTGTCGATACCTTAGCTAATCGCCATATTTATCAATCACTCAGCCCACGCATTGCCACGGCATTAGCACATCTTGCCAGCACTGACTTTAGCCAATTGCCCGTTGGCAATTATCCCCTCGATGGCGAGGATATTTTCGTAATAGTCAACGATTACCACACCAAGCCACAATCGACCGAACCCTTTGAAGTACATCAAAAATACATCGATGTGCAGTATGTGGTCAGTGGCGAAGAAGAGTTTGGCTATCTACCATTGGCCGGCCAAACCCCATCAAAACCTTATTTCGAAAAGCACGATTACGCCGAGTTCGATTACGAGTCGAATAAAGCCAACGCCTCCTACATTCAACTAAAGGCGGGTATGTTCGCATTATTTTTCCCCGGCGATATGCATATGCCCGGCACGAGTGATATGCCGACTGCGGTGCGTAAAGTCGTGATAAAAGTGAAGATCTAACAGCTGTGTGAATAATGGCCACTGCCAGCGGTCGGTTTTTAGTGGAATAGCGACTTAAGGGCGCAGTGATATGCGCTTTGGCTATTTCCGAATCGGGCGAAATATTGTTAAAATTGCCACAAATTTAAAGGAGAGTCCCTGAAATGCCTATGTACGTTGTCGGTCACAAGATCCCCGATTCTGATTCAATCTGCGGTGCTATCGCGTTAGCTTATTTAAAAAACCAAATCGGTGAAGAAGCCGTTGCCGCACGTTTAGGTGAGTTATCACCCGAAACCGCTTTCATTCTGGAGCGTTTTGGCTTTGAAGCGCCAGAATACAAAACCAGCTATGCTGGCGAACAGGTCTACATTGTTGACCACTCTGAACTGACTCAAGCACCGGACGATATCGCTCAAGCGACTATCGTTGGTATCGTTGATCACCACAAATTAGGCGATCTGACCACTGATACGCCTTTAGAGTGCTGGATCCGCCCTGTCGGTTGCAGCAACACAGTTATTAAGATGATGTACGACTTCCACCAAGTTGCCATCCCAAAAAATATCGCTGGCATTATGATGTGCGCCATCCTGAGCGACACAGTGATCTTCAAATCACCAACCTGCACTACAGCCGACATTCGCTGCGTTGAGGCCTTAGCCGAAATCGCTGGCGTTGAAGACTTTAAAGCCCTGGGCATGGAAATGTTCAAGGTAAAATCGGCAGTTGAAGGCACGCCAGCTCGCGATCTCGTGATGCGCGACTTTAAAGACTTCAACATGAACGGCAACTTAGTGGGTATCGGTCAGTTAGAAGTGATTGATCTTTCAGTATTTGACAGCATCAAAGCTGAACTTGAAGCCGATATCAAAGCACTGAAGGCTGAGGGCAACCGTCACAGCGTATTGTTACTGCTGACCGACATTATGAAAGAAGGCTCTGAACTGTTAGTGATTTCTGACGATGCCGATCTGGTTAACCGCGCCTACGGTAAAACACCTGTCGATGGCAAAGTGTGGTTAGACGGCGTATTAAGCCGTAAGAAGCAAGTTGTGCCACAACTACAAGCCGCTTTCGCTTAAGCAACCATTTAGTTGTAATACATAAAAAGCCGAACTCAGTTCGGCTTTTTTGTGCTTTCGATTTAGTCACCACCATAAAATCGGCATGAAACTTTGCTCATAAAGCTATCCTAAATTTGGCTACGCCGAGTAATATGGAATGATTCATTCTCGCACTCTGTTTTCATCATGCCAGAAGCCCTACAACACCTAATCACCGAAATGACACCTTGGTTGCAGCAATACGGTTATCTGCTGCTATTCGTGGCCATTGCCGTCGAGGGATTTGGCATTCCTGCACCGGGACAATCCTTACTGATTGTTGCCAGTTTATTGGCCGCCACGGGGCAAATGTCGCAGCCATTAGTCCTCATCGTTGCCTGCGCCGCTGCTCTAAGTGGCAACAGTTTAGGCTATGTTATTGGTCGCCGCTTCGGCGAGGTATTGCTGCGAAAAGGTTGGATAAAGCCGCAGCTAGAAGACAAAATTCACAGTGTAATTGGCCAATATGGCATTGCAGCCTTAGTGCTCAGCCGCTTTGTCGAAGGGCTTAAGCAGTTTATGTTTATTGGCTGCGGCCTAGCCAAGATGCCCTTTAAGCAATTCGTGATGGGTAACCTACTCGCCACCAGCATTTGGGTAACGCTTTTTGGCTTAGGCCCAGTATTAATCCGCGATGAAATCGCCCCAATACTCGCGTTTTATCATCAACATAAGTACCCGACATGGGCAATCGTTAGCCTGCTTTTAGTCCTTTTACTTCATTTTAGCTGGCGTAAATGGCAGGTTAAAAATCAGTAAAAAGTATATGACAAACGCTGTTTTTTTCAGATAAAGTGAGGCTGCTAGGTTTCCCTTCTAAACCAAACGGATAGTGAATAAACAAGGAGCGTAGATGAAATCTTCAGCTTGGGGCGCACTCGCCCTTTTACTGCTTACTCCCTCATGCTTAGCATTAACTAAGCATATTTATGGCGATGTACAAGTCACCAATATTAGCCCAAGCAGCGATTTTGTTTGGGAACGCGACAGTACCCAGCAACCCCAATACCCAATAGAACTCGCGCGTTCACGCATAGCGGGTTGTACCGTGTTGTCTTTCGACATTTCCGAGACGGGTGACACTGAAAATATCGAAGTTATTAATTCTGTCCCCAATAATGCGATTGGCAAATATTCAAGACAAATACTTAAAAAGTGGAAATGGACACCCACATCTACAGCAAAAACCGCCGAAAAGCGCACAGTCAGACTGGATTTTTGCCTTGGAGAGATTTCCTCCGCTGAATCAGAGAAACAATGCAAGCAACAAGCGCAGCTCGCATGTAGCTAAATTCATCCTGCGTTAATGGCTCTCACTGCGTGAGTAGGCAATCACATCCCCTATGTTACTCAGTCTCGACCTTAGGTTGAGGCTGAGTTGGCTCATTAGACTTAATATCGTTAGAAGTATTTTCCTTAAGTTGGGGTTCGGCACTTATTACTGATTGCTTGTCAGTGGACTCAGTTACCTCTTGTTTCGTCTCATCATCAGCTTGTGACGGCGCAACTGGGGGACTCACCTCAATCGGCGCCTGAGTCTCTTGTTGCTGCGGTTGTTCGCCTTCAGACAACACCACGGGTTCTGCTGGGGCGCTGGTTTGCGTATCGTAGGGGGTTGCGGCCTCCGAGTCTGACGCCAGCGTGGCTAAATCTTCATTCGCTGGAGTCTCAACCGCATGTTTAGGCAGTTGATTTCGATACAAATCAATCATACCCATCACCTCGGACAGCGCCTTGGCGTGATCCGCCGTTAAAATCCCATTATGCCCAGAGACAATTTCATCGGACACGGCCAGCACCCACACGGCCTGCATATTGGCGTCGGGACAGGTTTGCACGCTGCGCCGCGCCTGCAAGCGGGCACGAATTTTCCAACCCGAATGCGGCAAGGTCATCATACAACCGGGAATTTCGTCATGAGCCATTAGTGCGGAAGGCATCTTCATCGGGGTCGAACAATTACCACCAGAGCATTTATCGATATCGTGGGTAATTGCCCAAGAGTTCCCCAGCGCCCGCTCGCCGTCCTTGATGTAATTAAAGGCCTCTTTTACCGCAAAATCGCCCTTAGATTGCAGCACCACCATACTCGGTTTTTGCCTATCTAGGCTCATCAGAGTATCGAGTGGTTTAAAATCCTGCGCCGGCGCAGCTGGGTTTAACAGTAAGAAAAGATTCGGGTTATCCTGTTCATTATCTATGGCAGCCTTAATTCTATCTTTGCTGGCATGCAGTGCCACTAGGCCGCCAAGGCTATGGCCAATAACGGTATAACGCAGTAATTGATGCTCAGCGACTAACACATCCAGCTTATCCAGCAACTGCGATAGCCCGGTTTGCCCTATACGTTTGGCCACGGCTTTACGCTGTAAAATGGTCGGGAAATCCAGCGGTTCAATCCAACTGGTGGCATCTTCTGAGCCGTCGAGCCAGAAAGGATCCAGCTTGTCTCCACGCCAACCTATGTATAAACCCAATAGGTTGCGCTGTGAGTCGGATGTCGCCATCTGCTGATAAAACTGTTCGAACGCGACAAAGTTTTCGTCCTTTGGGTTAGCGCTATGGTGCCAGCCGTGGACAAAAATCAGCAGCTCGGGGGCCGTGCCATTATTGGGTTGTAAAATCCGCGCCTTGAGCCCTTGCCATTGTCCATCGTTATGTGGCTGACCTTGATCATTAAATTCAATCACATGCAGGTTTTGCGTAGCAATATCAGGGCCGGGGATGTGATAGGCTTGGTCAGGAATAAAGGGAAGTAAAATACCGAGGGACAACAACATTAAAAACAGTAACTTGTACTGAGTAAACTTCTTAAGGCTCATTTATGACAACTAAATTGTGGCCAGACTAGGCCAAAATAGACACGCTGCTGGGGCTAACAGCAAAATTGGCCAAATTATACGCTAAGCCTAGATTCCCAGCTAGAGCCGAAAGCGCCTTTTATCATCAAGCTTACCTCGATTTAACGCCAGGTATCGGGCAGCTTCACTTGGCTCCAAAGGTCGTCACACAGTGGCGCAGAATTCTGCCACTGACCGCTGCAAATCCATTTGACTAAGGCGTCACCTACTTTTGGATAATCAATAGGATTTGGCGATGCCGCCTTGAGCCAACGCTTCACCACGCCCATATCCAAGCTCATCATACTGTCACCTGCGCCCAATAATTGTAGCGCTGCCACATTCGACAATTGTTCAAATTGGCCAATCAGCGGCTTTACCAACAACTTTTTACCTAAGGTCAGCGCTTCGCTCGCCAGCTCAAATCCTGCATTACCAATAACCCCACCACAGCTTGCTAAGTGCTGTTTAAAACCATCTCGATTAAAACCATGCCATTGAATATGTTCGGCTAGGGCCTCAGTAGGCTGCTTAGCGTGATACACCAAAAACTGATAATCCGTAAAAGGTTTAAAAAATTCGGCGATCACATCCGCCTCTTCGAAAGGTAAATAAACCAAAATTTGATGAGAATGCTCAATGGGGCTGGCATCCACTTCCACAAAAGGAGGTAGGATCGGAAAACCAAAATGATGCCAATGGCAGCCCAGTGCCACATCCACAGGCGCAAAATAGTTGAGTAGCAGCTCATTAAACCAAGTGCTCCCCAATTTAGGTACTGGGTGAGTCAAGGCCGCTTGGTGGCTTATGCCGATAGAAGGTACTCCCTGGCGCCTCGCCGCCCAGGCGGATACAGGCTCAAAATCATTCAGCACTAGATCATAGCAACTCAGATCTAGCGCTTGAATGTCTTTAAGCAACGACAAGGAAAAATTCTGTTTCACCGTTTGCGGCATACTCACCCGCCCAGCGTGGGTCGCAAAGGTCATTCCCGCCTGTACGCGATACTCCCCAAAACACTCCATATCGAAAAAATGTTCAGGTTTGCGCCCAGAAAATAAAAAGTCGACTTGAATATTGTGCTCAACCAAGGCTTTTGCCATCACTCGAGCACGACTTAAGTGGCCATTCCCTGTGCCTTGAACTCCGTAGAGTATTCGCATTACTTATCCTTTAACTGTGAATGAAAGATTGGTGAATCAAGGAGATATCCAACGAATAAGCGCCTAATGAGTGTTAAATCACCGGATGCACGAGCAGCACAGCTCCCGTGCCTAACAGAGCACCAGCGACAATATCTAAGGGATAATGCACCCCAAGGGCGATACGCGAGCCGCCAATGCAGAGCGCCCAGGCGTAGGCGAGAAGCGCGGCCATGGGATAAACCTGCGCCACACTCGAGGCCATCACAAAGGCGGCGGCCGTGTGTCCCGAAGGTAGACTAAAACGGTCTGAAGGTTCGAACCCCTTGTCAAACCCGGCCAAAGCGTGGCAAGGCCGAGTACGGCGAATGCTATTTTTGAGCAATAAGTACAGCGGCAATTCAATCAAAAAACTCGCTAACAGCAGATTGAACAGGCTCTGTCCTTGGGCGTGAGTCAGCATCAATCCCACGGCGATATACAAATATAGATGCCCATCTCCAGTTGCCGAAATCCGCTTGGCCCAATCATAAACACCATGATGTTGGCTCAAACTCACAATGCGGTAAAACATGCGCTTATCTAAGTCTGTAATGTAACTCAACATAAAACAGGCTCCTTGCTGGCATGCCAGCGAGTATCATGGCGATGTTAATGAGTGCATTCTGTCGACAGCCCTTAGCGTCTGCATGTTTTAACTTTCTGTCAGACGACTATTTCACGATAGAACCCCACGCTAAACTCTATGGCGACTTAAACAGATATTGCTTAAGTACTCAGTGTTAAGGTGAGACTAAGAACTCCCGATGACGGCAAAGTGACATCAGGCCTAAAGTTTTATGACACAAGGGGATATGGCGAGGGATGGAATAATGGCCTAGCACAATAGGCCAAGCGAGCGGGGAGATACAGTGTTGCCCAGATGCTAAGAACGGGCAACACTGTTAGAAAACCTTCAAGCAACGGCTTGTTCCAACGCTTTGGCGCGGTAAATTTTCGTCAGATGATAGATATTAATACAGGCTACGAAGGCGTTCATACCCGCAACCGGCCAGGCTGAAATAAATACGCCGTAGATAACAAACAGAGTACAGCCGACAAAGTTTAACCATCTTAACCAGACGATGTTCTTCATCATAAGTGAAATTGCCACCATCACTGAGGCAAAATAACCAATAATTTCAATTGTGTTTACAGCTTCCATAGGCACCTCTCGAAGGCCCTCTACCGTCCATAAGCGTAACGGGGGGTCCTTGCCCCTAAAGCAAATATAAGTTAAGTAAGTTAATTTAAACTTGGGATATAATACCAAAACACGCAACAGAGTTGTAATAAAAAACCGTTATTTAATGACCGAAATCAAGTTTTGAGGATAAACCCCTGTTAAGTGACGAAAGTTTACAACAGAAGTGTTAACCCCCAAGTGCAACAATACCGTGATTGATAACACTTTTCTTTTCAGTAATCCCTTTTATACTGGCGTAAACTCGCTAAACTGTACGCAACGCGGATCAATAGGAGTGTAAATATGGAATACAACACCTCAGAACTATGTGACATGTACTTAGATGTCGTAGATGTAGTCGAGCCCATGTTCAGTAACTACGGTGGTTGTAGCTCTTTTGGCGGTTCTATCAGCACAATTAAGTGCTTTGAAGACAACGGCCTAATCACCGAGGTCTTACAAGAAGATGGCCAAGGTAAAGTCTTGCTGGTTGACGGTGGTGGCTCATTACGCCGCGCCCTGGTCGATGCATCTATCGCAGAAATCGCAGTCAACAACAACTGGGAAGGCATTATCGTTTACGGTTCAGTACGCGATGTGGATGCATTGGAAGAATTAGACATCGGCATTCAAGCCCTTGCCTCAATTCCAGTGGGTGCCGATGGCAATTCAGTGGGCGAAGTGGAAATTCCTGTCAACTTTGGCGGCGTGACCTTCCTCCCAGGCGATCATATCTATGCCGACAACACTGGCATTATCCTGTCGCCAGAACCACTCGACATTGAGTAATGACAAATTACCTATCAAGAAAGCCAGCTAAGCTGGCTTTTTTATTGGCTACTTTTCGCTAAGTCCCATTGAATATTCGTCCTTGGGTACGCCACAATATCCCAGTCCCTACCGATAAGAATACGAATCCATGTCTGAATTTATTCCATTTACTCAAGCCGATGTCGCCAGCTTAGTGAGCCCAAGAGCGGGTGAAACCAAAATTGGTCAATGTGTACATTTGGCCAATCACGAACATCCGCTCGAGGCGATACTCGCCACAGCCAAAGCCCACGGCGCTCAATTTGCCATTTTAGGCGTTGGGGAAGATATCGGCCCACGAGCTAACCTAGGCAGAGGCGGCGCCACCGATGCCTTTACCACCAGCATGCGCCAATGGTTGAATTTACAGTCCAATCGTTTTCTTTCGGGCGCCGAATGCCTGATTTTAGGGCAAGTTCATACGGCGGATTTGCAATTGCTGGCTCAGGATGGTGAAGGCGCGAGCTTAACCCATCTACGCCAAGCGGTTGAGCAACTCGATGAACGGGTGATTAGCATCGTTAGCGCTATACAAGCCGCAGGACTTGAGCCCATAGTGATTGGCGGCGGCCACAACAATGCCTATGGTCTGTTAATGGCGACTTCGACCCATTATCAACGCCAAGTTGCTGCGGTGAATTTGGATCCGCACAGTGATTTTCGTCTGCTCGAAGGGCGCCACAGCGGTAATGGTTTTAGTTATGCCGCCGATCGCGGCGCGCTGGGTTATTACCATGTGCTCGGCTTACACGAGCTCAAAAACAGCGAGGTTAATTTACAGCAGCTGTCTGAATTTGGTGGCACTTGGCATAGCCTGCAACAGATCTGGGTTCGCCGCGAGATTAGCCTCACCGAGGCGCTGCAGCAAATAGCCAACAAGCTCAATCACACCGCACTGCCCGTTGGATTAGAGCTCGACGTCGATGCCATCGCCAAAATGCCCAGTAGCGCCTCAACGGCGGCGGGCATTCCTCTGCTCGATGCGGCACATTATGTCAGTTATATCGCCAGCCACAGCCCCTGTGCGTATCTGCATTTGGCCGAAGCCGCGCCGAGTTGCCATGAGGCGGGGATTGAAGCAGGATTTAGGGATGTCGGCCAGAGTATCAGCGAGTTAATCTATGCCTATGTGCAGGCACGACGTCAATTTTTAGCCCAATAGCATGTTAAGCTTGCGCCCATGTGGGTGCTAAGCTATTCACCAAATCCTGATATTGTGGTCTAATGCCAATCCATTTTATCGGGTCGGCACACTCAAGATTGGCCAATGCCAAACGCCTCAAGCTAACGCCTTGAGAAGAGTTTACTAACTCGATCACAGAGTGATAGATCAAAGATTCAGCAAATACAGGCGATGGCTTACACTCGCCAACAATATTTTGCAAAACAATAGGAATACATTGATGTCTGAGGGCGAATCTAAAAATACCCACTTTGGTTACAAAACCGTAGAGGCAGATAAAAAGGCAGATCTCGTTGCCGGCGTGTTTCATTCGGTTGCCGCCAAGTACGATATCATGAATGACGTTATGTCCTTCGGTATTCACCGTTTTTGGAAGCGTTACACCATTGAAGTCTCTGGTGCTCGCCCGGGTATGAAAGTGCTTGATCTTGCAGGTGGTACTGGCGATTTAACCGCTAAGTTTTCCCATCTTGTGGGTGAAAAAGGCGAAGTGGTATTAGCGGATATCAACGACTCTATGCTGAAAGTGGGCCGCACTAAACTGCGTGACCGTGGCATCGTTGGCAATGTGAGCTATGTGCAAGCCAACGCCGAAGCACTGCCTTTCCCCGATAACCACTTTGATATCATCACTATCGCCTTTGGTCTGCGTAACGTGACCGATAAAGACGCTGCGCTGCGTTCAATGAACCGCGTGCTTAAACCCGGCGGTAAGTTATTAGTGTTAGAGTTTTCTAAGCCGCAACACGAGCTGATGCGCAAAGTCTATGACTTATACAGCTTTAAAGTGTTGCCGAAAATGGGTGAGATTATTACCAAAGATGCGGACAGCTATGAGTATTTAGCCGAGTCGATTCGTATGCACCCAGACCAAGAGACCCTCAAGCAAATGATGGTCAATGCTGGCTTTGAACAGGTCGATTACACCAATATGACCGACGGCATTGTCGCCCTGCACCGCGGTTATAAATTCTAATGATGCCGCAAGAAGTGGTGTTACTTGCCTGCGCCGCCATAGAGACGGGTCTGAAACAACTTCAGACCCAAGCTGGTGACGCCTATGCACGCCAGCGTCAGTTACATGGCAAAGTATTTCGCATTCAATTATCACAACTCAGTTGGCCAATTTACTTAATCTTCGCCAAAGAAATCCAAGTGCTCAGCCGCTATGAAGGTGATGTGGATGTCAGTCTGCATGCCGACGCCACGACGCTGTATCGCGTGACAGAAGGCGCCAACCTTACCGAACTCATTAAGCAGGATAAGCTGACCCTCGAGGGTGACCTCAATCTGTTACAAAGCTTCAGCCACTACCTACGTAGCATTGAGTTTGATTTTGCCGAGCCACTGTCGCGTTACTTGGGCGATGGGCCAACCCATAAACTGCTGAGCACGGGGCTGCAGGCAAAGACCTTAGCACTTGAAGTACTGCGTAAGACTCGCTCCCATTTGGGGCAACTCGCCATCGAAGAATATCGCCTTGCGCCACATCGGATTGAACTCATTCATTTTCGCGATCAAATGGATGACTTAGTTGATGACACTCGCGCGCTCGAACAACGGATTGCCAAATTAAGAGATAAAATTAAGCCATGACCCTTGCCAGTATCCGCCGTGGTTACCATGTCATAAAAACCCTGCTGCAATATGGGTTAGATGACGTATTACCGCCAAAGATGACCCCTTGGTACTTTAAACTCGCCCGCAATAGCTTGTTTTGGATCCGCAATAAGCACAAAGGCAAATCCGGTGGCGAGCGTTTAAAGCTGGCAATGCAAGATCTTGGCCCTGTGTATATTAAGCTCGGGCAAATGCTATCAACCCGCCGCGACTTGCTCAGTGACGAATGGGCCAATGAACTTGCAATGTTGCAGGATAAAGTCCCGCCCTTCGATGGCGCCTTGGCTCGTCAGGCGATTGAAGCCGAGCTTAAAGCACCGATTGAGAGCCTCTTCGATGACTTTAACGAGACGCCATTAGCCTCGGCCTCGATTTCCCAAGTACACACCGCCACACTTAAATCCAACGGCAAAGCCGTAGTCTTAAAAGTGCTGCGTCCGAATGTAGAAACCAAAATTCAAGCCGATCTGTTGTTGATGTCGCAAACAGCCAAGGTCATCGATTATCTCCTCGGTGAGGGTAATCGTCTGCGCCCCGCAGAGGTGATTGAAGATTATCGCGTCACCATTCTAGGTGAGCTCAACCTTAGGCTTGAGGCCCTCAATGCCATTAAGCTACGCAATAACTTCCTCGACTCAGACGCGCTCTACATTCCTTACGTGTATGAAGAATTTTGCTATCCGCGCCTAATGGTGATGGAGCGGATTTACGGCATTCCAGTCTCGGATATCGCCACCCTTAAGGCGCAGGGGACTAACTTTAAACTCTTGGCCGAGCGTGGCGTTGAGCTGTTTTTCACCCAAGTGTTCCGCGATAACTTTTTCCATGCCGATATGCATCCGGGGAATATTTTTATCTCCCGCGAACATCCCGAGAATCCTTATTATATCGGCCTAGATTGCGGCATTATGGGCACGCTCAGCGAAGTCGATAAACGCTATTTAGCGGAAAACTTCCTCGCGTTTTTTAATCGCGATTATCACCGCATCGCGCAGTTGTATATTGAGTCGGGTTGGGTATCGGAAAAAACCGATCTGCAAGCCTTCGAACAAGCCATCAAGGTGGTTTGTGAACCCATGTTCAACAAACCCTTAGATGAAATCTCCTTCGGGCACGTGTTATTAGAATTGTTCCGCACTGCGCGCCACTTCGACATAGTAGTTCAGCCTCAGCTCGTGCTGCTCGAGAAGACCCTGCTGTATATCGAAGGGTTAGGCCGTCAACTGTACCCGCAGCTGGATCTCTGGCAAACGGCTAAGCCCTTTTTAGAGCAGTGGATGGCCGAGCAAGTGGGCCCTAAGGCAATGTTTAAAAAGGTATCCACAAAACTGCCATATTGGTCAGATAAGCTTCCGGAATTCCCTGAGCTAATTTACGATAACCTTAAATTAGGCAGGAAATTGCTGAGTTCTCAGCAACAAATGCTAGATAAGTATCTGAAATATCAGCAGCAAGCACATAAGAGTAATTATTTGCTCATCACTTCTGCAATTTTATTGATCTGCGGCACGTTATTGTTTAACCAAGACGCTACACTGTGGAGCCCTTACGTGTGTCTAATTTCAGGCACAGTGTTATGGATTATCGGATGGCGATCTAGGCCAAAGAATCGTAAATTTTAGCTAGCACTAATTAATCAGAGGTTCATAATAGAACCGATATCAATTAAGAGGATACCTTCATGGGTGGCATTAGTATTTGGCAACTTCTTATCATCGCGTTAATCGTTGTCTTATTGTTTGGAACAAAGAAATTACGCTCTTTGGGTGGTGATTTAGGTGGTGCTGTTAAGGGCTTTAAAAACGCTATGTCTTCAGAAGAAGATAAGAAAGCGTTAGAAGATGCTGAAGCGGCAAAACCTGTGCAAACAGCACAAACTGCACAACCAACCCAACAGGCGACTGAAAAGAAACCTGAGTCTAACAAAGAACAGGCGTAACTCTTTATGTTTGACGGTATCGGCTTTATGGAGCTGCTGCTGATCGGTGTTCTGGGGCTTGTGGTACTTGGCCCCGAACGTCTACCGGTTGCAGTACGTTCAGTAACAGGTTGGATCCGCGCGATGAAACGCATGGCCAACTCAGTCAAAGAAGAACTTGAGCAAGAGCTAAAGATCGAGCAATTGCACGCCGACCTCAAAAAAGCAGAGAGTAAAGGTCTATCTAACCTCTCACCCGAACTGCAAGAGTCGATCGACCAGTTGAAGCAAGCAGCGCAGTCTGTGAATCGTCCTTACCAAGTGCAAGATACTCCTGCACAGGAAAACCAGATCCACACCCCTGCAAGCCAGAGTGTTTCTTCAGAGGCGAGTCCTACGGCTTCCTCCGCCCCCACTAGCGAACCCAATCAGGGCGAGGATACCCGTTCTAACCCGAAAGCTAACGGATAATTATGTCGCAACAGCAGCCACTTATCAGCCATTTGCTTGAACTTAGGTCCAAGCTGCTTAAATCCATTGCCAGTGTGTTATTAGTGTTCATTTGTAGCGTGTATTGGGCAAATGATATTTACCATTACATGGCAATCCCTTTAATGCAGTCTTTGCCCTTAGGTGGCAGCATGATTGCGACCGATGTGGCCGCACCTTTCTTCGCCCCTTTCAAACTGACTTTAGTACTATCATTTTTTGTGGCAGTACCCTATGTGCTCTATCAAATTTGGTCCTTCGTGGCTCCCGGCTTGTATAAGCATGAAAAACGCTTAGTCATGCCGCTACTCTTTAGCAGCACAGTACTGTTTTACCTAGGGATCGCCTTTGCGTATTACATTGTCTTCCCTGTGGTGTTTGGCTTCTTTGCCAACACAGCCCCCGAGGGAGTACAAGTGGCAACCGATATCAGCAGCTATCTCGATTTTGTGCTGAAGTTATTTTTTGCCTTTGGCTTATCCTTTGAAATCCCGGTTGCCGTTGTCCTACTCTGCTGGGCCGGCGTAACCACTCCTGAAGATCTTAAGCAAAAACGCCCTTATATTGTTGTCGGCGCATTCGTGGTAGGCATGCTATTAACACCACCCGATGTTATTTCCCAGACTATGCTTGCCGTACCAATGCTGTTATTGTTCGAAGGCGGATTATTTGCGGCTCGTTTTTACAGTAAACCTGATGACGAGTCCGACGAAGAACAACCAACGAACGACTAATGCCTTAATCGGCATTAGAGGAAAATAATAATAAGGAATCTGGGATGCGTTTTACTCTACTTACTGGCGCAGTATTACTGGTATCGGCACAGGCTACTGCGGGTATTGAACAGCAATTAACTCAATGTGCCGCAATGACAGATAAACTCGATCGCTTAGTCTGCTATGACAATTTAGCGGCGAGCATTCGAGTTGATACCATGGCCAATAATGCCACCGCACCTACGGCAACGTTAGCCCCCGTAACAACACCCGCAGCAACTTCTGCTGTGCCAGTTGCGACGAATGTTGAAGATAATTTCGGTATGGAAGTAAAACGCGTCCAAGAAAATACTACCGACAAAATTTATCTCGATGTTGAGTCGATTACTGAAGATCCTTATGGCGCCTTAAAGATTACCTTTACCAATGGCCAAATTTGGAAACAAACCGAAAACCGTAAATTCAACCTAAAAGTCGGTGAGAAGGTATTTATCGAAAAAGCCGCGCTCGGTTCTTTCTTAATGGGTACAGAAAGCCGCAACGCTAAGGTGAGGGTAAAACGCCTAAAATAATGCCATCTTATATAGATATCGCTGTCAACTTGCTTGGCAGCGCACTCGAACCAGACATAGCGCAAATCGTACAAGCAGCGGCGGACCAAGGGGTTTCGCCGTTAATTGTTATTGGCAGTGATTTAATTGAAAGCGCAGCAGCCATTGAGTTATGCCAACAGTATCCTAAGCAGCTTTACTGCACAGCAGGTGTACATCCACACCATGCCAGCGGATGGCAAGCTGATTCCAAACAGATCCAAACAAATCTGTGCCAGGCGCCGCAAGTCGTTGCCGTGGGTGAATGCGGGCTCGACTACAACAGAGACTTTTCCCCTCGTCCGGCCCAGCGCCACGCGTTTATCGCCCAACTCGAACTCGCGATTGCACTCAAAAAACCTGTGCTAATGCATGAGCGAGATGCTCACAGTGATTTTTTGAGTATTGTTAAAGAATACCGCCCCCATCTCAGCGGAGCATTATTGCACTGCTTTACTGGCACACGAGCTCAGATGGAAGACTATATCGAGCTCGATCTACATTTAGGCATTACAGGCTGGGTATGTGATGAAAGACGCGGCCAAGAGCTCGCCGAGTTAGTCCCGTTTATTCCGAACGAACGTTTATTGATTGAAACTGACAGCCCATACTTGCTACCACGCAGTATGCGGCCTAAACCTAAATCCAGTAAAAACAAACCCGAATACTTGCCCTATATCGCACAATATATTGCTAATCTACGCGGTGAAAACCCGGCTGAATTTGCTAAACAGTGCTATCAAAATAGCTTAGCCTTTTTTAATTTGAGTCAAACTAATGACTAAGTTCGGCAGCTTATTGGTATTGTTGCTCGGCATGCTAATATCAGCTGGCTGTTTTGCCAACATTATGAGCCTAGATGAGCGCACCCCCACACCACTTAACCTAACCCCTTGGTTAATGGTGACGCATTCTAATGCCAACAGTAAATTTGCCGATATTCAAGCCCTGCCCAAATTGCAATGGCACAAGTTTACCAGTGAAGATATTCAACGCCTGAGCCAACATAATTTTTGGCTTAGAGTTAACCTCACTACTGACGACGAAAGCCTTTCACGTATTCTCGCCCTCGATAATCCCTTATTGGATAAAGTAACGCTTTATCATTTGGTGAATAATCAACTCATCGACACCGTTTATATGGGGGATACGCTGCTCTACAAGGAGCGCCCGCTGCCAAGCAATATCTTTCTATTTCCTTTTAAACTGAGTGCCAATGAGCAACACACCTTTTATCTGCATATCGTCACTGAAGGTAATGCCGCGGTACCACTAAGTCTTTGGTCGGCTAATGATTTAGCCCAAATTGCCGAATCGACGGCGATTGAACATGGGTTTCAACTCGGAGTGCTCGCCGCGATAGGCATCTTTAGTCTCTTTATCGCATTAGCCTCGGGTTCATTTAGCTATAGCTATTACTCGGGTTATGTTTTATGCATGACACTGTTGGTGGCCACCATTAATGGTTATGCATTCCGCTTTCTCTGGCCCAATTGGCCCACATTACAGCAACTTATGATCCCCGTACTGTTGCCTCTGGTGATGGCCTTTGCCTTAATGTTCACCGAAAAAATCCTGCAGCTAAAATACTATAACCGCCGTATGTTATTGATATGTCGTTATAGTGCCGTTTATATCCTCTTGGTCGGCTTATTAGTGCCTTTTATCCGCTATGGCACCGCACTTTCCATCGAGATTATCTCGGCAGCGACACTCAGCATCGTCATGATGGTACTCGCCGTCATACAAGCCATTAATGGTCAAAAACTCGCGAAACTCTATACCATTGGCTGGGTCAGTATGCTTACTGGCGCGTGCCTCAGCAGCCTACTCTATTTGAGTGTTATCGAGCTCAATATCAAGCCGCAGACGCCAGTAATGCTTGGACTCACCTTCGAGATCATCTTTATGTCGCTGGTACTCGCTATTCGCTATAACGATGAACGAAAATCTAAACTCCGCATTCAACAGGAAGCCCTAAAGCAAGCCCAAAAGATCCGTAGTGCGCGCGAGGAAGCCTTAAAAGTTGAAGCGGAAACCAATGAAAGGCTCGAACAGATGGTGCAAGAACGCACCCTAGAGCTTGAGATCACCCTACGCGAGTTGCATGAAGTTAATCAGAAACTTACCGAGCAGAGCACTATCGATAGCTTAACCGGTGTGAAAAACCGTAGCGCCTTCGATAAACGACTGCTCGCCGAGAGTCGGATCAGCCGTCGACAAGAAACTCCTATCGCACTGTTAATGCTGGATATCGACCGCTTTAAATCGATTAACGATCAGTTCGGCCATTTAGCAGGGGATCAGGCATTAAAAGTGATAGCGACAACCTTACAACAGCATTTAAAACGACCAACTGATCTAGTATCACGTTTTGGTGGTGAAGAGTTTGCTATTATTCTCCCCAATACGACTGCGGATGGCGCCATTCAAGTCGCTGAAAGTATAAGAGATGCAGTGACTAGCATCGGCCTAGAATGGGAAGGAAAGCCCATTCCCTTGACCGTGAGTATCGGTGTCAGTGCCGACGTGATAAGTAACGACCAACACAGTACCGAATTATTAGAGCAAGCCGACAAGGCACTCTATCAGGCAAAAAATAGCGGACGCAATCAAGTCAAATTGTATGCGCCAGCACAAACAGAACCCAATTAGGAGTCTAATGTGAACATCATTACCAGTGCCTTCCCTCAGCGCAGAATGCGCCGCATGCGTAAACATGACTTTAGCCGTCGCCTGATGGCTGAAAACCATTTAACAGTTAATGACTTGATCTATCCCATGTTTGTGCTTGAAGGCACTAATCGCAGTGAAAAAGTCGCCTCTATGCCAGGGGTTGAGCGTTATTCTATCGACTTACTGTTAAAAGAAGCCGAAGAGCTCGTTGAACTCGGTATTCCGTTAATAGCCCTGTTCCCAGTTACCCCTGCCGAGAAGAAATCGCTGATGGCAGAAGAAGCCTACAATGCCGATGCTTTAGTGCAACGCGCCGTGCGTGAACTGAAAAAGGCCTTCCCACAACTGGGTATCATGACTGACGTGGCCTTAGATCCTTTCACCACCCACGGTCAAGACGGCATTATCGATGAAACAGGCTATATCCTGAATGACATCACTACAGAGATCTTAGTGAAACAAGCACTATCCCATGCCGAAGCGGGTGCAGATATTGTTGCCCCGTCGGACATGATGGATGGTCGCATAGGTGCGATTCGCCAAGCGCTCGAAGCCGCTGGCCATGTCAACACCCAAATCATGGCCTATTCAGCCAAATACTCCTCAAGCTACTATGGTCCCTTCCGTGACGCCGTCGGCTCAGCAGGCAACTTAAAAGGTGGCAATAAACATAGCTATCAAATGGATCCAGCCAACAGCGATGAAGCCTTGCATGAAGTGGCACTAGACATCCAAGAAGGCGCAGATATGGTAATGGTGAAGCCTGGTATGCCATACCTAGATATCGTTCATCGCGTAAAAACCGAATTAGCTGTGCCTACCTTCGCTTACCAAGTCAGTGGCGAATATGCTATGCATATGGCGGCCATTCAAAATGGTTGGTTAGCGGAAAAGGCCATCGTCATGGAATCGCTGCTATGCTTCAAACGTGCTGGCGCCGACGGCATCCTAACCTACTTCGCCAAACGTGCAGCACAGTGGCTAAAAGAAGCTAAATAATCGGGCTTAGAAACCAATTCTAAGCATAAAGGGCAGCCATACGCTGCCCTTTTTATTGGCTCGAACAAAGTCCTTAGAACAACTCTTTATCGTTCAAAACGATAAGCAGACAATGAATATGGTCATCGCAGAGGCGAATAAAAGGAAGGAATTGAAAGGATAAAATTGAAACACCAAAAACAAAAAAGCCAGCTTATGCAGCTGGCTTCATTGTTTAATTAGGCGCTTGGCGATGACCTACTCTCACATGGGGAGACCCCACACTACCATCGGCGCGATTGCGTTTCACTTCTGAGTTCGGGATGGGATCAGGTGGGACCACAATGCTATTGTCACCAAGCAAATTTGTTATTCACTACCCGTCTTATCTCACGCAGGCAGTAAATTAAATTCGGAAAGCTGGTTTGAGTTACACTTCTTAAGTGTTTGT
>NZ_JBKEDJ010000083.1:0-22855 GCF_047975355.1 Shewanella sp.
ATACGCATTACACTTCAGTGAAGATGTTGAAGCACATGTGGGCTATCAACGGATTGAAGGCTATAGCAGTAGTCGCTGTCAGGATAACGAACTGTTCGCAGAATTAGCCTACACCGCCGCCCCTTGGTTAGTCCCCTCGATAAATTATGTGTATTCCACCGAGGCTGCCGGCTATTTTGTCGAATTGAGTCTACACAGTTATTGGCAACTCACGGAGCAGTTCACAGTCTCGCCCTATGTAACCCAAGGTTTTGATTTTAAATATCGCACTGAAGATCACAATGGCCGAAATCATCTGCAATTAGGAGTCGAGGCCAACTATCAACTGGCAGACAATATGAGCATTAGCGGCCATATTAGTCACAGCATAGCCCAGAGCGATATTGAGCAAGAAGCGGCCGCCAATGGCGACTTTAGCTCGCAGGATCAAACTTATGCGGGTATCCATTTCAATATCAGCTTCTAAGGATGACGCTGCCACAGGCAACTTTTATTCTTCCGTTTGGCAAACCTATCCCGCGCTAACTACACTCAAGGTGTCGAAGGAACGACCTTAACGTGCCGAGGAACAGGGAATGTTAACTCACTATGCCAAGGTGTTATCTCACACCTTTATCCTATTAGTATTTTGCAGTTTGTCCTCCATCTGCGCCGCCCGCGAGCCCGTGTTGGTGCCCGAATATGGGTTAGAAAACCTCTCCCAAAACACACCTAGCGAACCTCTGCCCCTAGGCACACAGCTCGACAGCGAGGGAAAACCGCTTGCCATCCCAGCAGAACAAAGCGCCTTGGAGTATTCGTCGCCCACAGTCAATGTGGATGAGGCAAAGACCAAGCAAACGACCAAATCGACCGCCGCGAAAAAGAAAAAGCCGAGCCGCAAACAACAGCTCGCCAGTCGAGATAGAGTCGCTAACGACCCCAGTTGCCGCTGGCTCAATGCCCGCATGTCGCAACTCGAAACCCAGATTGGCAATCGACCCGACAGGGCTGCGAGCTATCACACCGATGAACTCAGTGCCCGTCAGCAGGAGTGGCAATGCCTCAAATGCGGCGCCGAAGGACCAAACCAAGACGATCACTATCGCTGCCAATATCGCCGTTAAGCTTGAGCTAACCGCCCATAGTTAAAGTGAGTGCTTTGCTGAGATTTTTTGCGGCAAAACAAGGTCTATACCAAAGCAACCTAATGGGCTGGTCTGCAAACCCATTCCAACCTACAATGACCTTCTGCTATTAAGCACCTCATTCTTAGAGTTAGACGGAGAAACTCATGGCTCAACATTTTGACTATATCTGCCTAGGCGCAGGCAGCGGCGGTATCGCCTCAGCTAACCGAGCTGCCATGCGTGGCGCTAAAGTTCTACTCATCGAAGCGAAACATGTTGGCGGCACCTGCGTAAACGTGGGCTGCGTACCTAAAAAAGTCATGTGGTATGGCGCGCATATCGCCGAAGCCATGAACCTCTACGCC
This sequence comes from Shewanella sp., assembly GCF_047975355.1. GTDB lineage: Bacteria > Pseudomonadota > Gammaproteobacteria > Enterobacterales > Shewanellaceae > Shewanella. The sequence goes on from NZ_JBKEDJ010000083.1 coordinate 1,475, forward strand.
AAAGATTATGGCTTTGATGTTTCAGTCAACAAATTCGACTGGAACACCTTAGTGAACAGCCGCGAAGCCTATATCGGTCGTATCCACGAGGCCTACGGTCGCGGCTTTACCAATAACAAAGTCACCCTGCTCAATGGTTATGGCCGTTTCGTTAATGGCAACACGATTGAAGTGAATGGCGAGCACTATACGGCCGACCATATCCTGATCGCTACCGGCGGCGCACCAACTATCCCAAACATTCCTGGTGCGAAATACGGTATTGATTCCGATGGTTTCTTCGCCCTGCGCGAACAACCTAAACGTGTCGCTGTCGTCGGCGCTGGCTATATCGCCGTCGAAGTCGCGGGCGTGTTACACGCGCTTGGCAGCGAGACTCACCTGTTTGTCCGTAAACATGCGCCACTGCGTAACTTCGATCCTATGCTAATCGACGCCCTAGTCGATGCCATGAAGACCGAAGGCCCAACCCTGCACACTAACAGTGTTCCTCAATCTGTGGTCAAAAATGCCGACGACAGCCTGACTCTGAACCTCGAAAATGGCGAAAGCGTGACCGTTGATTGCCTGATTTGGGCCATTGGCCGCTCACCCGCGACGGGCAATATCGGTTTAGAAAACACCGATGTGCAATTGGATAGCAAAGGTTATGTGATTACCGACGCGCAGCAAAATACCACCCACAAAGGCATTTATTGCGTGGGCGATATTATGGCGGGCGGCGTGGAGCTGACTCCAGTTGCGGTTAAAGCCGGTCGCTTACTCTCTGAGCGCCTATTTAACGGCATGAGCGATGCCAAAATGAATTACAGCCAAATCCCAACTGTGGTCTTCAGCCACCCACCGATTGGCACTATGGGCTTAACAGAGCCAGAGGCCCGCGCGCAATATGGTGATGATAATGTGAAGGTTTACACCTCAAGCTTCACCTCCATGTATACCGCCGTCACTAGCCATCGCCAAGCCTGTAAGATGAAACTGGTCTGCGCGGGAAAAGAAGAGAAAGTCGTTGGTATTCATGGCATTGGTTTTGGTATGGACGAAATTCTCCAAGGGTTTGGTGTCGCAATGAAAATGGGCGCCACAAAAGCCGATTTCGATGCCGTTGTCGCCATCCACCCCACTGGGGCTGAGGAATTTGTTACCATGAGATAAATATCGCAAATTCAAAAACTTAAAGGCCAGCTTTATCTGGCCTTTTTATTGTTCAGTAAAAATAACGCTCAGCCCCCTCTCAAAATCCATCACACAGCGAGTCAGCCGTCTAAGTAAATACTTTTGCCACAACCCTATGCTTAGGGTAGTTTAGCTGATGGTGATTTTTTGTCCCATTAAAGGCAGACATTCTCTGCTACGTGACAGGACTTAAAAACCAAATAGGAACATCACATTGCATAGGATGACGCAAATGACACAATCTTGGCCGCTAATAGAACCTTCCATCCGTATCCCATGCCTCACATCTTCCGCATCCTTACCCATTAATTCAGTAAAATCGAGAGGTTAATATGAGAGCATATTATTCATTTATGGCAAGTATTGCCTTGCTGCCACTATATACTGCGCATGCGGCTGATAGCACCAACTCAGAGCAAGTCACAAAATCTGAAAAACAGGTGCAGGACATGTCCGATCCTCTGGCGATTTATACTCAAGGCGGTTTTGGGATCACAGATAAAGGCCTCAACCTTAAAGTGGGCCAAGCCTATGATACGGGAGAAGAAAATAAAGCCGGGATGAATGTTATCGAGGTTAAGGGAATCCTTGGCGACACCCTAGGTTGGCGTGGCGAAGGCGCCGCCTCAGATTCTATTGACTCATTTCGCTTTCGCAATTTCACCGCAAACCTCACCAATGGGCGAGCGGCTCAAATTGATTTCAACTATAACCTTAACCCTAATTTAGTCGCCCAAGAAAGCGCAGATCTGTCCTATAGCTTTATTCAAGCCTTACCTCCGATGGGACGATTCACCCTATATCCGCTAATTGGCGCAGGCGTATCTATTGGTAAGGATGCCCTTGAAGACGATGGCTCAATCGACAGTGGTTATTCCACCATGGGCGTTTACGGTCTAGTGGGTATGTACGGCAAATTGAAGATCACGGACAAAATTTGGCTGAACTACAATCCATTCTGGCTGACAACCATTGCAGGCTCAGATACTTATACCGACAACTATTATGGTTTAGGCAAGAGTCATATTTTAACCCACGAGCTGGCACTGAGTTATCAAATTAACCCAAGGATGAACTTACGTTATTTTGCGAACTTTAATGAAAACGTCAGCTTTATGGACGGTGACCATAGGATTGAGTTTAACTATCAGTTCTAGTGATACAGCCTTACAAGCATTCCGCTGCAAGTTCGCTTAAGAGGCCCTTTGATAAAGGGCTTCTTCATCTTCACAGCTACTGATTTCACGTTATAAAACCGCTGTTGTAAACGCAAAATTACTATCAATTCTAACTATATAACTTAGTCAAAAGCGCTATTTCACCCTATTAAATTGCAATTTAGGCGGGAAAATTAGATTTATATATGCTAATGTAGTTAGAGCACTAACTAAATAACACTCTCATTTTGGTTTGAGAACAATCAAGGAGGCATTATGTCAGCTAAGCATGCTACAGATGAAAGCCCTATCTCACAGACAATTCGTTCCACCCGGGAACGACTCAACGAATCACTACAATATTTCTGCCTGTTCGCCATTCTAAGTACCTATCTCTTTGTCATTTTGAAACCGAGCTTCATTCAAAATAACAAAGCGTTAGGAGGAAAATAATCGATGAATTCCCTCTCTTACGTTTCATTAGCAATTTACTTTATTGCCATGCTCGCCATTGGTTTGTTCGCCTATCGCAAGTCGACCGATGATGTCTCTGGCTATATTTTGGGTGGCCGCCAAGTCAGCCCCCAAGTCACGGCTCTCTCGGCTGGCGCCTCGGATATGAGTGGCTGGATGCTGATGGGCCTGCCAGGCGCCATGTTTCTTGTTGGGTTTGAAACTCTCTATATCGCCCTCGGATTATTAATTGGTGCTCTAATCAATTACCTTGTGGTCGCCCCTAAATTACGGGTTTATACCGAGGTCGCCGATAACGCGCTGACAATCCCGGAGTTCTTTGCCAAACGCTTTGGCCAGGCCGATAACAGCATTCGTATTATCGCCGCGGTGATCATAGTGATCTTTTTTACCCTCTATACCTCGGCGGGTTTAGTCGCGGGCGGCAAGTTGTTCGAATCCGCCTTTGGGCTGAACTACGATATCGGCCTAGTCGTCACCTTAGCCGTAGTGGTGTCCTACACTCTGCTTGGGGGATTTTTAGCCGTTAGCCTCACCGACTTTGTGCAGGGCTGCATTATGTTTGTCGCCTTGGTCTTAGTGCCTTTTGTGGCCTATCAGGAATTTACCAGCGCCGATAGGATGATGAACTTTGCCTATCAGTCGATCCCGCATTTTACCGACGCCATGCAAAATGTAACGTTGCTTGGCTTAATCTCCAGTCTCTCGTGGGGACTTGGGTATTTCGGCCAGCCGCATATTATTGTGCGCTTTATGGCAATCCGCTCGGTCGCCGACATTAAAACCGCCAGACGCATAGGCATGAGCTGGATGACAGTGACGATTATCGGCGCTCTAGCGACGGGCTTGGTTGGTATCGCCTACGCCAATAAATTTAGCATGAAGCTTTCGGATCCTGAAACCATCTTTATCGTGTTTTCAGAGTTACTGTTCCACCCCTTAATCAGCGGCTTCCTGCTGGCAGCGATTCTCGCAGCCATTATGAGCACGATTTCATCGCAGTTATTAGTCTCGTCGAGTTCGCTGACCGAAGATATTTATCGCACCCTCTCCAAGAATGAATCGAGCGAACAAGAGATGGTGAAAATGGGCCGTTACGGAGTCGCTGGTGTTGCCATTGTCGCAACGCTGCTGGCGCTCGACCGCTCTAACAGCATCCTATCCCTCGTGAGTAACGCTTGGGCAGGCTTCGGCGCCGCCTTTGGGCCGCTGGTGTTGTTTAGCTTGTATAAGGCTAACCTCACCCATAAAGCGGCGATTGCGGGGATTATTTCGGGCGCGCTTACGGTACTCTTTTGGATTTATGCCCCCGTGCTTGCCGATGGTAAGGCATTGAGTAGCTTAGTGTATGAGATGATCCCTGGCTTTGTTGTCAGCAGCACAGTGATTTATCTGGTAAGCAAATTCGATAACGACCCGTGCGCTAAAACCACTAAGCAATTCCATCAGGCCGGTCGTGTATTGGCCGAGGAAAGCTAAGGAGGCGTGATGACAGACTCTCCCCGTAAACGTATCGTAGTCAAAGTGGGGAGCGCCTTAATCGCGCCCCACAAGCAAGGTTGCAGTAGCCATTATCTCTTGGGTATCGCGCAGTTTATTACTTACTGCCGCGTCCAAGGTATCCAAGTGGTACTGGTTTCGTCCGGCTCGGTTGCCGCTGGGTGGCACCATTTTGAGGGCCAATCTCAGCCGAGTGTCACGGTGAAAAAGGCCATGGCGGCTGCGGGTCAGGCGGATATGATGGCCACGTGGAATAAGCTATTTGATTTTCCTACCGCCCAACTACTGCTGACCCATGGCGACTTACGTAATCGCGAGCGTTATATCAGTATTCGAGACACCATTTTTAGCCTGCTCGAACACGGTTTAATGCCAATTATCAATGAGAATGACGCCGTGACCGCCGACAAACTCAAGGTTGGCGATAACGATAATCTCTCGGCCATGGTGGCGGCTGCGGCCGATGCCGACACCTTAGTGATTTGCTCGGATGTGGATGGACTCTATGATCAAAATCCCCACGAACATCCCAATGCCAAATTGATAAAGCAAGTCACTGAAATCAATGCCGACATCTATGCGATGGCGGGAGGCGCCAGCAGCGATGTTGGTACCGGAGGCATGCGCACTAAAATCCAAGCCGCCGAAAAAGCCATCTCCCACGGCATTGAGACCTTTATTATCAATGGCTTTAATGCCGATTCCTTTAGCCAACTGCTAAAGGGGCAAAATCCGGGCACCCTCTTTACCCCCTACGAAAAACCGATGCAGGAGCATTTGCATTGGATGACCCACACCTCGCAAGCGCAGGGCGAAGTGATCGTCGAGGATGATTTTAACCTCGCACTCGATCAGCACAGCGAGCAATTAACCAGCGATGATGTGGTTGAAGTCAAAGGGGATTTCTCAGTGGGCGACACCATTTTGGTGCGTAAAGGCGATGGCACTAAGTTGGCGAAAGCCAAATCTAACTACAGCAGTTGCCTACTGAGTTTTATTACCGAGCAGGATGATCAGGCGTTTGCCAGTGAATTCCAGCAAAAAACCGGCCCCATCATTTCCGATAAGAATATCGCCATTCTGAAATCCATTTGAGTGGAGAAACTATGAGCCTAATTAAACAAATATCTGCCGATGCCGCCCATGCGGCCCGCACACTCGCCCAACTCGATGAGTCGTTAAAAAACACCGTATTACTGGATATGGCGCGCTCATTAAGGGAAAAAAGTTATGAAATCCAAAGCGCTAACCTGATTGACGTACACCGAGCGACTCAGGATAACTTAAGCCCCGCTATGGTCGATCGCCTCACGCTGAACCAGCATCGTATCGAAGCGATGGCGCAAGGAATCGAAACCATCGCCGCCCTGCCCGATCCCGTTGGGCGTGAGCGTTTTATTGGTAAACGCCCCAATGGTTTATCTATCAGTAAGATGCGCGTGCCACTCGGCGTGGTGTGCATGATTTATGAGGCGCGCCCTAATGTCACCGCCGATGCTGGCGCATTGTGCTTTAAATCCGGCAATGCGGTGATCCTGCGTGGCGGTAAAGAAGCACTGCACACCAGCAAAGTGATCGCCAGCATTTTACAGACGGTACTGACAGCCTATGGTTTGCCTAAAGCCCTAATCAGCGTGATCCCCGATCCTGACCGCACCCTGATGCTCGAACTGATGCAACAGCGGGAATTTATCGATGTGATCATCCCCCGCGGTGGCGAAGGGCTGATTAATTACGTCACTGAAAACAGTAGCATTCCGGTTATTCAGCACTTTAAAGGCGTGTGCCATTTATATGTGGACAAGGACGCCAATCAAGATATCGCCTTAGATTTGCTGCTCAATGGTAAAACCCAACGCACTGGCGTATGTAACGCCCTCGAAGGCTTGTTAGTGCATAAGGATATCGCGCCGCGATTCTTGCCCCGCGTCGCCAAAGCCCTGGCCGAGCATCAAGTTAAAATCAATGCATGTCCTCCGGCCGCCGCGTATTTCGACGCCTGCACTTATATGGCAGAAGAAGATTTTGGCCAAGAATACTTGGACTTAGAAATCGCCATTCGCCAAGTCGACAGTTTTGAGGTCGCCACCCAACATATCGCTAGGTTTGGCAGCCATCATACCGAGGTGATTTGCACCGACAATGAACTCACCGCCGCCCGCTTTCAACGCACAGTGGATGCCTCGGTCGTTATGGTGAATGCTTCATCACGCTTTTCCGATGGTAGCGAACTCGGCCTCGGCGCCGAAATCGGCATCGCGACCACTAAACTACATGCCTACGGCCCCATGGGACTCGAAGCCTTAACCACTGAAAAATATCTGGTTTCAGGCACAGGACAGATTAGAGCTTAGCGATTACTTAGACGATGTTATTAACTAAATAACAAAGCCCCAAGGTATTCTCCCTTGGGGCTTTGTTTAAGTGCTCGTCATAGAAATTGAGCTTCATACTTCTTATACGGCTTTCAAATGTTTCGAAAATACCCAAGCGAGTTTGTCTTGATATAGAAAGGCCTTCCAATCACCGCTTGCAGCCAGCACACTAATACGCTCACCTTTTGAGAGTACACCCAGTAACTCCCCATTTTTCTTAGGTTTGTTGCGGATATTGAGTTTATCGATAGTTACTTCATATAGCTGTCCATTCTCCAGAACAGGATTGCTCGCAATGTCCGCGTTTGGCGATTGCAAATGGCTTTTCTCTTGTGACACCACGGTGCGAGTGCTAGCACTTGTATTTGCCGATCCGATACGACAAGTTTTGTTCCAAGAAATGCAGGAATTGCCGCACGGTTGACCCTTTTTACAGTTTTTGGCGTTGGCAATGGATATTGGATGCCCCAGAACAAAAACTAACAGTAATATCCATAACCTATTCACATTTCACTCCTTGAATATTCTCGCCTCAAAATAATTACCGCGAGATTGCTTTAAGCATAGATTTACCGCCCGATGCCGCAGAATACGACTCCCCTCGGAGTTGCCTCAGGGCGAATAGGCAAATTGCGTGAGTTCGGTCATGGATGACCGACTAGCTTTCGCAGGTGCATGGACGCATCCTTCGGAAGCGATAGCAAATTTGGCTATGAGCACAAGGAGCTTTCAACTCTGTTGGGGCGTCATGGAGCATCCAAGGAGGATAGGACGAGCAGTCCTCCTTGGTCGGGTGTGGGGTGAAGCCCCACGACTTTCTCGGCCGTAAGGCCGCAAAGCTCAACGTAAATCAAATAGTGATTTACGCTGCCCCATCACACTGCGATTTACCCGCTTGATAACAGCTGGGTTGCCGTGGGCAGACGGCGCCGCGGGAGCAGATAAGCCGGGCATCATTTTTAATACCGCGCTCAATCCAGTTGATATTCAAGATCTTAGCCACACTGACTAGATCGCTTTTAATATGCTTGGGAATCGCGACTGAGCCGCCGCCAGAAACACAGGCGGCTTTTAAATCATGGGCGATAGAGAGTGCATCTTTGCCTTGGGCTTCAATGGCCGGATTCAAATCGATACCGGCACAGAGCACATGGGGATTGCCCGCCGAGTCTTCAACCTTAATCGACTCGCAGCAGTAAATCCGTGGTTCATTGCCCACATTTAAAATCGAAATTTGCGCCGAGGTGCCGACCTTGGGCTCACTGATCATTCTAAATACCGCCCAGTGCTGACAAGGGTCTTCCACCAGCCGCATATTGCCCCAAGGCAGGGGAATGCCATTGCCACGGTAAACGGCCTTGAGTTTGCCCGGCGCATAGGCATCAAAATAATGCCAATGGGGATAAGGCGATACGACCGTCATCCGCCGCATGGCGACCGAAGCCGACACTTGCAGCTGTTTATGCACCTCAATTTCGTAACCGTGGCGGTCGAGTAACTGTCGATACGGCACCTTAGGACATAACAGGGCTCCGGCAAAAAAGCTGGACTCAAAGTCGCGCCACGCATGCAAAATATCCTGCGCGTTCAGGGTATTAGACTGCATTGTCACTTCTTCATCCATCTCAAGTTTTCGGCCAGAAATCATCACACTCTTAAGCCCATCTTTGTTGTGCAACACACAATGGCCGATATGAGCGGCGAGATCGTACTTCAGTCGACTGGGGCGATTTTTAAGGACTTTATTGATGTAAATTGTGCTCGGCGGCTCGAAGAAAGAAGTCACTAACTGATGAGAGCTTACGCCGCGCTCGTCGATCACTTCCTGGGGCGTACTATCTATCCATTTGATTTTTAAGCCTACGCCCTTGGCAATATCCAGCATTTCCTCGAGGGATAAGGGCATACGTTTTAACCCAACTTCTTCGGCGGCACGTTCAAGATCGGGGAAATGGTTTTGATGGTGTTCCTGATGGGCGCGAATTAATAAGTGGGCGAATTGTCGACCCGAAATCCCAGTCTGGGATAGCATTTCAGGGATGGCTATTTGCAAAATATCATTTGAAAACAAAAAGCTGGGCTCGAGCGCCATGCCGCTAATCCCACCACGGCGGCCTTTGTCCGGCGTGATGGCACTTTCCTCGGGCACGTCGTCTAAAAACCAGTCAACGTCCTTTTGAAAAACCGTGGCAATCACGGCCAACATTTCAGCACTGGGTACGCGTTTTCCACGCTCGATCATCGATAAATATGACACAGAGGGCGCACCGCCCGCATCGACGCGAATGCAACGTGCCGATAAATCTTCCATGGTTAAATTGTTACGTTTCCGTAGGTTACGTATTTTTGTCCCTAGGAAATGTGACTTTCTCATCAAGCTCTGGTCATTGCGCATTTTGTAAAATTCACATTGTAAAATTTTTATTGTGAAATTGTAGTCAAAAAAAGACTAGACTACAAATTAAGCAATCGAGGCAGGTTATCCACCTGACACTGTTTAACCATTAACTCTGTCGGACAAACCAAATTGAAGACAAACGTTGAACCATTAGAAGTGAAATCAAGGCCCTAATTTTTAATTTGAATGTGTAGAGGATACAGCGATGAATATGTCAATTATCAATAGCCACCAGATCCAACCGAATCTAAACAGCTTCATCGCAGAAGAAGTGCTTGCCGTCGCCCAAGTGAACGTGGCCGAGCATGAAAAACTAGCCCAGGCGAAGCAGTTCCTCGACCGTCATTTCCCACTGGATGCGGGTTCGCACCAGGATGTGATCAGCTATGTGGTTTACTACCAACACCTGCTGGCATTTTTTGCCGACGGCAGCCACAGCGGATTACGCCAAACCAAGCAGTTTGTTGCCTTCAACGGCACTAAAGATGCGCCAAGCGCCATAGTGTTACAGGATCAAGGCTGCCATGTTGAATTGTGTTTCGACCGCACAGGTATGATAGGCGCGCGGGATTTAGCAAATTTGGAAGATGTGCAAATCGAAGCGCCCGTTGAGTTAGCCGCCGAACCCACAGAGACACGCAACACCACCTCGCGCCACTGGTTAAGCCTGTTACATGCAGGAATGCCAAGCGCTAACGATATTCAAGACAAGCTGTTTACTGCTAAAGATGGTGGCGACTACAGCCTGCAACGTATCGTGAATCTCTAAATTCCGCGTATTTTCACGGGAGAGTTGCCGTCGGCGGCTCTCCTTTTTTTAGCTTCAAACCCACCTGCCCATTAAGACTCAATAAAATTGACTTACAAAATAAATTAAATTGATTTTATTGAAGCTGAACGCAATCGTTATAATGCCCGTCTTTGTCAGCGTCCCAATGCTTATTCGATTGGCTTATTCGAGCATCCATGCCTATGTGGATGGAGCTGAAAACCCAAGATTGGAACGATAACACTCAGTCGCAAACCTAAGGCGTTATGAATTTTTCATCGATAGTCTCGCAACTAAAGCAACCCCATCGCCTTGTGTTTATCTGCGCTGCGCTACTGTGTCTCGCGCCTGTTATCTCATCCCCTATGGCGCTTGTGCTCGGTTTTACCTTGGCCAGCCTAGGTTGGGTGCCAAACGACTGGAATATCGCCGCCCTCACCAAAAAACTACTGTCCTATTCGATTATCGGCTTAGGCTTTGGGATTAACTTCAACGCCGCGATTGAGGCCAGCAGCCATAACCTAGGGTTAATTGTCGGCTCGATTATTTTTACGCTGATCTTAGGCTTTATGGTGACTCGCGCTTTAAAGTTTGACCCGATCACAGGGCACTTAATCGCCTCTGGCACCGCCATCTGTGGCGGCAGCGCGATTGCCGCCGTATCGCCCGCCATTAATGCCAAACCAGACCAAACCGCCACCGCATTAGCCTGTGTATTTGTACTCAACTCGGTAGCCTTGTTTTTATTCCCCGCCCTCGGGCATTTGCTCAATATGAGCCAATACGATTTTGGCGTGTGGAGCGCCATCGCGATTCACGACACCTCCTCAGTCGTAGGCGCGGCCTCTGCCTATGGTGATGAAGCACTAAAAACCGCGACGACCATTAAACTGGCGCGCGCACTATGGATTATCCCTATCGCCCTTGTCAGTGCGCTGATCTTTGGCGGCGATAAACGTAAGCTTAACCTACCGTATTTTATCGGATTTTACTGTTTAGCCATCGCAATCGCCCATTGGTTGCCGCAGTTTCAACCACTCTACGACACGCTGTTTATGGTATCGAAACGTACCTTGGTTCTGTGTCTGTTCTTGATTGGTGCGGGGATTACGGTGCAAAAAATGCGGGCAAGCGGCCCTAAGCCTTTGCTGCTGGGCGTGGTTCTGTGGGCAGCGATTGGGGTAACGTCTTTAGGTTATATTCTGTATTTTCAATAGATTGGACTTGAGCTTTACGGCTCAGATTGACGTGCTAACGCAGGAAGCTTTATTCGGCGTTGGGTTTAATCCGCCAAGCCAACCCCAGTACGCCTAAAAAGGCGGAAAATTCGATCAGCGAGCGGAGTAATCCTGTGGTTTGCGTGGATGCAACCAAGGCAATAAGGCAAAACACAATCAGCAGCGAGTTTTTCAATTGCATCCTCCGACAAACTTAGGGGATGCTCATTATTGTTTAGAACCAAAAAGCCAGCCAATATCGATTTTCAATAACAAATAGCTATAACAACTAAGCCTGAGAGTTTAGGTCAAGCGGCCTTATGGGCGCTATTGGACTCGTTTACCGCCAGTTCTTGGTTATGTTCCTGAATAAAATCCTCCATAAACCAAGCACAAAAGGTGTGGCGGCCATCCACGGCGGCCTTGCCATAAATGGTCGACGCCTGTTGGCGCACCGTTTTCTCTTTTGTCTGTCTCACTTCGGCAATTTCTTTAAAACTCAGCCCTTTAAGCAATAAAAACGCGACTTGCTGCTCGCTCTTGGTAAAACCCCAAGTATCAAATTGGTTTGCGACGGCTTGGCTGTATTCCTGTCTAGCGGAGCGCATTTGGGTCGACATATTGTCGATTTTTTTATCGGCGTACTCGAGACGTTTTGCTAAGGCTTTAACTTCGTGCGAGCGGCGAATTAAATCGTAACTGAGGTAGATGGCCCCGGCGGCGGTGAGCACTAAGAGTATGGCTTCCTGCACTAAATGCCATTGCGGAATGCCTAATTGAATGTCGGAACTAATGTCAAAAAGCTTAAAGCACATGATCAGTGCCAGCAGACCAATAATGACAATATCCTTCATTTAAAACTCCTAAATAAAAGCAAAATCAATCAATTATTTTATGGGACATATGTACCATAGGCGAATTTATGATACAGGTCCCCGACGACTTTCCCCCGTCAATCCCTACACTGACAGCATTGTTTAATACCACAGAATCATCTCATGTCTGTCAGTTCGTCTTGTATCAAGTTATGTCTGTTGACCAGCTTAGTCGGCAGTAGTTTCCAGTGTCTTGCGGCGGAAGTCGAACTTTCCCAAGCGCTTTCGAGCAGCCAAGCTAGGTTGGCTCATATCGCTTCGTCGAATACCCAATCGGCACATTTAACCAGCTCGACCTGGCTCACTGGCCTGCCGAGCATTAGCTTAAGTCACCTCAGGAGTTTGGATAATAGTAACAGCTACGAGCAGGAACTCTCAGTCAATTTGCCATTTAAATCCCCCGCGCTACACAGCAGCGATAAGCAAATAAAACAGCTCGCCGAGCAAATTCATCAGCAACAAACGGCGTTGCAAGACTTGTATCTCTCGGGATTATTAAGGCAGAGCCTGTGGGAATATCGCCTAAGCGAAGTCAAACTGGCGCAGCTTGAGCGCAAACAGCAGTTGCTCGATAAACTCCATCGCCAGCAAAAACAACTGACCGATGCGGGGGAGCTGCCACTGGCCAACACCCTGCTGCTGGAGCGGGAAAGTATCGATATCGCCTTAAGCCGCGCCGACATTCTGCAGCAACAAGCTCAGTCTTTAGCCCTGTATCAACAACTGACGGGCCAAGAACGGATGCCGAGCGCGATAGAGGAAACTGACCGCCCGCTTGGCAAGGGTGCCGAGGCCTTAGCCCAACATCCTCTATGGCAATTGTTGAAGCTGCAACAACAGCAACACCTGCTACTGATCCAATCTCAGCAAGCGGGTGAGCGCGATCCTTGGACCGTCTCACTCACGGCAAAAAATACCGCGGATACGGGCGTGGATGATCAGCAGTTAGGCATAGCCGTATCAGTACCCTTAACCTTAGGTTCTGCGCTGTCCCAGAGTGATTTATCCCAATGGCAACAAGCGAATACCGAGCAAAGCCTCAATCTTGACCGCAGCGCACTCGAGCTTAAAAACCAGTGGGATCAATTAGTCCGTCAGCAAACTAACCTCGTAGAGCAACAGCGCTTACTCACCCAAGCGCTCGCCTTCAGCCGCACTATTACCGAGGAACTCGCCAAGGTAAAAGATCAAGATCAGGTGAGTTATGAAGTCTGGCTGCGCCGCTATATGGAGGCGCTCGACACCGAGTCCCGCTTGGCGCTCAACCGCGTCAGCTTGCAACAACTGCATTCTCAACAACTCCAAGCCTTAGGAATTTCATTATGATGGCCAAGTACGGCGCATGCCTTCTCTGTTTATCCGCGAGTGTTGTAGGTTCGGCACAGGCCGAAAGCTTAGCCATTAGCGCCTTAGGCAATCTCGACCTCAGTTACACCCAACCCCAAAGAGTCGCCAGTTATGAGGGCAGCCCACTGCCGGCGCAGGTTGAAATCCTCCCCGGCAATGACTACTGGATCAGCACGCCCGAGAATATCCAGCAGGTGCACTTTCTCGTCGGCCAGGGCCAACGCCTCAGTAAAGGCCAACCGATAGTCAAACTCACAGGGCCAGAAGTGTTCCACTACCTCGCCCAAGTCAAGGCCGCGGCGAGCCTATATCAACTCGCCAAGAGTCGTTATGAGCGCAACAAACCATTGCTCGCCAATGGCAGCATAAGCGCCGAAAAATGGCGAGAGATCAGTCAGGACTATTTCACGACTCACCTCGAATACGAGCATATGCAGCACTTTATGGAGCGCGTCCACAGCACGGATGCGGCCACCGACTCCTTAGTGGTCGCCGCGCCCGTTGACGGTATCGTTAAACTCAATGCCATCAGCGGCCCTTATATGGCGGGGGAGCAGCTGTTTTCACTGGTTCCCAATAACAGCATCCGCGTCAAAGTGAATGTGCCGACGGGGCAGTCCCATTCCCTGTCTGCCATCAATATCAATCAATGTCATATCGCGATTGAGTCACTGTCGGCGATTGCCGAAGGCGCCTTTGTCACAGCTTGGTCATCGGCGGTGCCACAGGAATGTAACCTATTGTTAGGCCAGCAAATAACTGTGGTTCCCGAGTATCAAAAGGCCGTGTATTTACTCCCCAAAAACAGTGTGTTTAGTTGGGAGCAAGACAGCCAAGTGTTCACCAAGTCCAATAATCAGCTCAATGCGCTAACGGTCGATATCTTAGGCTCAACGCCGGAGCAGTATATTGTCGCCAGCGATCAAGACTTGAGTCAGCTACAAGTCCTATCCCAGTCAGTTGCCGCAGTGAAAGGCATCATGCTCGGTTTAGGAGGCGAATAAGATGCTCACCTCTGTGATCCGTTTTTCGCTCACTCAGCGGCTCTTTGTGCTAATTGTGGCGCTGATCTTAATGTTGGCTGGCGCACGCGCTTGGTTCGCCATTCCCTTGGATGCCTTTCCGGATATTTCTCCAACCCAAGTGAAGATTATCCTCAAGGCTCCGGGCATGACGCCGGAGGAAATCGAGGCCCAGATTACCGTCCCGATTGAAACCGAGCTGCTCGGCATTCCGCAGCAATCGGTTCTGCGCTCGACCACTAAATACGCCATTAGCGATATCACCCTCGATTTTGAAGAAGGCACGGATATCTATTGGGCGCGTCAGCAGGTGAGCGAGCGCCTCACTGCGGTCTGGGACAGTTTTCCCGAAGGCGTGAGTGGCGGCGTGGCGCCCATGAGCACGCCACTCAGTGAAATCTTTATGTTTTCACTCGAAAACCCCAATCTTTCCCTGCTGGAGCGACGGCAATTACTCGAGTGGGAAATTCGGCCGCTGCTGCGCACAGTACCGGGTGTTGCCGATGTGAATATCCTCGGCGGTTATGCCAAGAGTTTTAGCATCAGCCCTAATCCTGCGGCGATGGCGGCTGCGGGCGTGAGCTTTGCCGCGCTGCAGCAGGCGATTGTGGAGAATAATCACAACGAAGGTGCTGGTAAGCTCACCATAGGTACAGACACCATCATAGTGCGCTCCGAGGGACGCATCGATGATATCGACGAACTCAAACAGCAAGTGATCAAAGCCGATAATGCCAAGGTCTATCGCTTGCAGGATCTCGCCGATATCCAGATAGGCCACCTTGCGCGCTACGGCGCCGTCACTAAGGATGGTAACGAAACCGCCGAAGCCTTAATCATTGCCCTCAAGGACGCCAATACGGCACAAGTGGTTAACAATATTAAAGAAAAGCTAGCGCAAATCAGCCTGACTCTCCCCGAAGGCAGCCAGATAAACACCTTTTACGACCGCGCTAACCTGATCAATACCGCCATCGAGACCATCTCCAATGCGCTATTCGAGGCCGTTGTGCTGGTCATCGTATTGCTGGCGCTGTTTTTAGGTAATGTGCGCGCCGCGTTAGTGGTATCCCTGTCGCTGCCGCTGGCCGCACTGTTCACCTTTTTGATGATGGATTACTTCAATCTTTCCGCGAACCTGATGAGTCTCGGTGGCCTCGTTATCGCCATCGGCATGTTGGTGGACTCCTCCGTGGTCGTAGTTGAAAACATGGTGAATTTAATCGCCACTAAACAGCGTTTACCGCGGTTGCACTTGATCTTTCGCGCCACCAAAGACGTCGCCATTCCGGTAGTCTCGGGCACAGTTATCGTGATCATAGTGTTCTCGCCACTGCTCACCCTCAGTGGTTTAGAGGGCAAACTCTTTACCCCAGTCGCCATCACCATAGTGTTTGCCATGCTGTCGGCGCTGGTGTTATCGCTGACCGTAATCCCCGTGATTGCCTCGTTCCTCGTTAACGAAAAGGCCGCAAAAGAACCTAAAGCCATCGAAAAGCTCAAGCATCTTTATCTTGTCAGCCTAAAAGCCTGCTTTGGTTGGCAAAAACCTTTTATGCTCACCGCCTTTAGCTTGCTGATCGTCAGTCTCGGCCTGTTTAGTCTGGTGGGGAAAACCTTTATGCCGACCTTAGATGAGGGCGACATCATTCTCCAATTAGAGAAATCCCCTTCGATTTCCCTTGACGCCTCCATCGCTATCGATAAACAGATCCAGCAAACCCTGCTAAGCCAAATCCCCGAAATCAAACAGATGGTGGCGCGCACCGGCGCCGATGAGATTGGTTTAGATCCCATGGGACTGAACGAAACCGATGTGTTTTTAGAGCTGACGCCCCGCAGCGAATGGCGTTTTGCCACCAAAGAGCAGCTTATCGATGCCATCCGCACTGTGCTGCTTAAATATCCCGGCGTAAACTTTAACTTTACGCAACCGATACAGATGCGGGTGTCTGAAATGCTCACCGGCAGCATTGGCGATGTCGCGATTAAAGTATTCGGTAATGATATCGAGACCTTAGGCAAACTCACCAGTGAGATAGAACAGCTGGTCACCGCCACTCAGGGCAGCGTCGACGTTAAGATGGCGATGATTGAGGGCAGCCCCTTTATCAATCTCACCTTAGATAACGAGCTGGCCCGTGGGTTTGGAATGAGCACTATGGAGTTTGCCCGTTACCTCAAGAGCCAACTCGAAGGCGTGGTCGTCACCGAAGTGCTGCAAGGGAAGAAGCGCACGCCCGTGCTTATCGCCAATAATCAGGCGCAGATCAGTAACATTAACGAACTGCAAAATCAGCTATTGGTGATGCCAGATCATTCCCTAAAACGCCTAAGCGACGTGGCGGTATTGAGCTATAAACAAGGCCCTATCCTAATCGAGCGGGAACAGGGAAATCGCTTTTCGGTGATCACCACCAACGTGCAAGGGCGGGATATTGTGGGCTTTGTGGAGGAGCTTAACAGTAAAATCGCTAGGGAAATCAAACTGCCCAGCGGCTATAGCGTCAGCTTCGGTGGAGAATTTGAAAACCAGCAGCGCGCCACCAGCAATTTATTGCTGGTGATCCCCATTGCTATCGCACTGATCACTTTGATTTTATTCACCACCTTCGGCTCGCTGGCAAAATCGGGGTTAATCCTCGCCAACGTCCCGTTCGCCATGATGGGCGGTATCGTTAGCTTGTATCTCTCGGGGGAATACCTCTCGGTGCCCGCCTCGGTAGGCTTTATCGCCCTGCTGGGTGTCGCCGTGCTTAACGGCGTAGTGATGGTCAGCTATTACGAACAAACCAAATACTTATTTGGCAGCCTCAGGGAGCGAGTCGAACAGGGCGCCGCGCGGCGACTCAGGCCCATTCTGATGACGGCCACCACCGCCATGTTTGGTTTGATCCCCTTAGTGTTCGCCACGGGCCCAGGTGCTGAAATCCAAAAACCCTTGGCCATTGTGGTGATCGGTGGCTTGCTCACCTCCACTATCACGACCCTGTATTTACTGCCCATGTTGTATTTTTGGCTGGAGAAACGCCGATGAGCACAGAACAACTGCTAGTCCTGATCGCCCAAAACGATATCAAGGACGATATAGTCGATACTCTGATTGAGTTGGAGTTTTTATCCGGCTTTAGCCTAGGCAATATTTGCGGATTTAGCCGAGAGCACAGCCATTTCAATATCAAGGAACAGGTGGAAGGTTATCGGGAGTTTTGTAAGTTTGAGATTATGCACCCTGCAAGCCAGCAAACCGCTTTGCTTGAGGCACTAGCAAAGGTCTGTAAACACAATCCCTGTCGTTATTGGATTATGCCCATCTATCAAAACGGCACACTTTCCTAACGATAAAGGGCATACAGAACCTGCTGTATGCCCTTGACTACAGAATCGGGGTTGGACGACGCACTAAGTAACCACTGGCAATGGAGAGAATGCAGTAGGCGGTAAAGAAGTAGAATCCGCTCTCAAACTGCGCCTTAGTCTTTAACATTTCGCCCATGCCACCCGAGGCATTGCCCGCCAAAAAGGTAATGATCAGAGCCACCACAAACACATCGGCCATAGACCATTTCGCCAGCGCAGAGACAATATGGTGAATGCGCCACTGCAGCGCAACCGAACTCACCGTCTGTTGTACTAGCATCAGACTGAGTTTCACCGCGGGGATAATGATACTAAACAGCATCACCAACCCAGCCACTAAGCCATTGCCGGTATTATATAATTCGGTGACAGTACTCCAGATACTGCGGGTTTGCTGTAATACTTCTACTTCGCCCTTGAGGTTATTCAGCCCCAAAAGACCACTGACCATATTCAACATGCCGCGGGCACTATCGCGCCCCGAATCCTCATCGAAGCTTTGTGCGACCTGCTCAATCCCTTGTTCGGTGAGTTTGGCCTTATCTATGCTGCCATTGAGACTCAAAATGGGCTGAGTCACGCCGGGAATTAACAGCGCCAAAGACAGCAGAATAACGAGAATGGGAAGAAGAGAATTGCGTACACTGTTCATAACAAAGCCCTTGGGAAATTTTGGCTCAGTGTACGGCCTTTCCCCTTATCGGGGCAATGAACGGCACCTGACATCGTGGCAGATATCAGGTGCGGCAATAGGCATCAGTAGAAGGGTTTAGGATCGATATCCAGCGAGCTTGGCGATACACCGCGCTCAATATATAAGTCCGACTTGAGCAGGTCTATCATAGCCACATCGGTATAACGCTTTGCTTTTAAAGAGTAAAAACACTTTACTATTGGGTTTAAAGCATCTCTGTCCTTCGAGGTCCAGACAATACCCACACGTCCGTCGGATAATTCCACTAAAGAACCCACTGGGTAAACTCCGATGCAACGAATAAACTCGTAGACCAACCCTTGGTCTAAGTGGAATGGTGTCAGGCTCAGCAGAATCTTAAAGGCCGCAGCAGGACTCATGGCCTCTTTATAGCAGCGAGTCGCGGTTAAGGCGTCGAAGATATCGACGATACAACTCATGCGTCCATGGAGCGGGATTTCTTCGCCCTTTAAGCCCCGAGGATAACCGCGACCATCGAGCTTTTCGTGGTGCATGAGACAGACGTCTTTGCTGATCTGAGACAATCCTTTGGTTTCGCTCATAATATCAAGTGCATATACTTGATGCAGCTTCATATGTTCGAATTCTTCAGGGGTCAACTTACCCGGTTTATGCAGCACCTTGTTATCGACCTTGATCTTGCCGATATCATGCAAGATACCGCCGACCGCCATCTCCCGGAGCGTGGCACGATCTAGCTTTAAGTATTTACCAAAGGTGACCAACAGAAAGGCGACATTCACTGAATGTTCGAGCAGATAAGCATCCTTAGAACGTAAGGCTGACATACATTTCAACGCATCTTCATCCAGCATGACCGATTCGATCATGCTGTCGGCGAGGGCTTCGAAGGGGGCGACCTCTATCGCTTTACCCTCAAAGGTTTCGGACAAGACTTTGCGGATCAGGTCCTTGGCTTCAGTTAACATCAACTGAGCCTGTTTCTGCTGATTTTCACGCGTGACTAACGGCTTTTTAGACTCCAATGAACCATAGCTGCTGACTTTGCGTTTAAAACCACAATGTTCGGCCGATCTTTCAGTATCGACCCAAACAAATTTGATCCCATTCTTGGTTAATTTAGCAATCGCATCCTTGTGCTTGATTTGTCCTGCATTTGCAATAGCGAGCCGACCTTGAACATTTTTGTCTATCGCACTGACAAACATCCCCAGCGTCAATTGCGACACAGGTAATTTGATTAGGTCAACTGATTCTGCCGACTCACTCATATCTAGCAACCCCAAGGCATAGAGAAGATTACAGCTACTGACCATACAACAAACAATGCTAATTTAGCACATCATGCTGCCATTTATTTCTTAGTAGTATAGGACAGTATAACCTGCATTCTAAGCGCGGGAAGATAAAAGCACCACATGCTTTGATGACGAGCATCAAAGAACAAGACAAAACCAAGCAAAATGATGGGGTATTGCTCAGCCAAGGGTTAATTGGTTAATAATACGGTATTTTTTAGCATCACACATTCGAAGCTTGTCACCATCCAGCGGCGATATTGGCAGTTATAGCAGGAGCGAACCTCATCATCGACCTGCTCATCCTCATCGTCGGGCGCAAAGTGAGAACACAATTGCGCCGCCCATCTCGCCTCTGGATATTGCTGTAAACCCGCTCGAAAACTCCATCGTTCAGTCTCATATTCAAACAGCTTGAGCAGCTCTTGATCCATTATCACCTCAATAGTCCTGTAGGGCTTGTTTGCCCGCATTACACCACTGCCCGCAGTCTCGGCTGACTAACAATACAAATTGATGCTCAAGGTAAACGGCCTTTACCTTGCCTTTGAGTTGAACCTTTTCATCCGCCGCTAAACGGGTTTTATCTGTGCTCATCACCGCATCGAGGCCAGTCTGCTCGAGAATTTCTGCCACAGTTAATTCGAGGGATACTTCCTCAAGCTGACCGAGTTTGATTTGCCCCTTAACACGCCCATCACTGCCCATTAAACGCAGTCCTAATCCCGCCAAAGCACCAATAACGCCCTGGCCAGTACCACCGTGCTCGGTGAGTTGGAGCTGTAACTGCTCGGCAAGCTGATAGGCAGCCGCTTTGGTGATCACTTCGCGCTTGGCTCTGAGCCCAAAGTCTATCAGCGCATTCACATCATAGTCGGAATCGACATCCAAAATCGCAATGCCAGGATCCGCCTTAGGCGCAGACTCAGCGACTAAATGCGCTACCGCCAGACGATGGATCTCCGCCTGCGATAATGGCGACTGCAACGCAAAACACATGGCGCTGTTGTGGGAGGTGTAGGGAATGTCAGGGTGCACAAACAGTTGATGCCGTGTCACAAAGGAGGCCTTGCACCCCGAAGTTTGCGCGAGTAAGAGTGCAATTTCCTCGGCAATCTCCCCCGTACCTTTAGTGCCAATGTCGTCGGTATCGTCGATACAAATAAGCCAATTTTTCATCGATATTCCTAGCAGTTAAAACTTGTCACGGTGAAGGAGATCATGGGCCTTAAGCCTATTCAGCACGGGAGGCACTAATAGGGCACCTAAGGTGGCAAAGAATCCGCCCTTAAGCACGCTTGCGCCCCATTGGATCAGCACGACATCGAGCGCCATGCCCGCCAGCACATTGGTCAGCGCCACTTTGAACGCCCACGCCATACAGCCAACAATGCCTAAGATCACGCAGCGCCAATGCAGGCTTAATGTGAGCGGTAACAGTAAAGCCACCAGATCCATAGCTATAGCAGGTAAGATAAACTTCAATAAAATCATTGGGCCGCCCTTACCAACACCGAGCGCCATAGCGACTAAGCCCGCAATGCCGCCACAGGCAATCATGCTGCCGAAACGCCCAAGCACGCCGTAGCAAATCAAGTAGAAGAAGCTCATTAAAAACATGCTGTGGCCAGAAAGCCCAAGCTTGAGCCTTAACATGCCCGTCAATGCCACCAGCAGGGTGGCACAAAAGCCGATAAACAAAGAATCCTGTAAGCTCAGGGGGAGTTTTTTATTCAT
>NZ_JBKEDJ010000039.1:0-43533 GCF_047975355.1 Shewanella sp.
CGGCGGCTATATCTTTGGCCGCGGTGAATTCATCTGGGACAAGTTCGGTTCCTACACAGAGATCTACACGGTTTCCAGCGGTTATGGTTTCGATGCCATCAGCACCCGCCGTACCAAGTTGAGTCTCGAAGTCGGCCCGGGTTACCGATACAACATGCCGATAGAAACTGATGCAGCGCCGGATCCTGTGGCCGAGAAAGATGTGATCCTACGAACCGCGGCCAAGTTTGAACAGAAGATCCACGAGTACACCAGTTTCACTGCCGACCTGACCGCAGAGGTGGGCGAAAATAACAATACTCTGGCACTGGACATGGGCTATAAAAACACCCTGTTTCAGGACTGGGCCTTTAAGATAGGCTTCAACGTCAAATATACAGAAGTGGTGCCGGAAGGCAGTAAACAGACAGATACCATCACCACCTTCAACCTGCTCTATACCTTCCAGTAATTCCCGCGCTTGAAGAGCTCTTTCAACTAAAGAGCTCCAAGAAAACGCTCCAAGATTAACGCGGCGCGCTTTTCACCGCGCTCAAGCGCTTGCAGATAGAGATAGATGGCGGTTTCATGCCGCGCCAACAGACGAAAGGCTGCGCCGTACTCAGAGTTGCTCTCGGCATCATCCGCCCACTTGGCATATTTTTGCTGGTAAGGTTCGACCCAGAGGCGCAGCGCCGCAAGCAGTTCATGCCAGGGAAGCTTAAGCCAACTGTCCACCTCTTTCTGCGCTTGCATGCGCACCTGCTCCAACAACGCCTCATCCAGACTCGCCAGCTCAGGCAGCAGTTTCAGCAAAGCCTTGGCAGTATATTGCTCCACCTTGAACAGTAGAGAAAACACGGCTTGGCTTTCTGTTAAGTGGATTTCTGTTAACTGACTTTCTGTTAACTGGCTCTCGGTTACCTGAGAATGATAATCCCGGCCGAGGCGCTCGAAGAACGCCATGCCATAGATTTCACCCAGATAGCCTTGTTGCAGTTGCATGAGATACGGGCCAGCACTGCTATACAGTTCATGGCCCGTATTCTCAAGAGAGGCTGCCATATTCGGCAGTTAGAGACGCTGACGCACAGCTTCGAACAGACAGATGCCGGTTGCCACCGACACGTTCAGACTGGAGACACTGCCCGCCATAGGAATAGAGATCAGGGTGTCGCAACTTTCGCGGCTCAGGCGTCTCAGCCCCTTGCCTTCGGCGCCCATGGCAATGGCCAGAGCCCCCTTGAGGTCGGCCTGATACAGGGTGCTGTCGGCCTCGCCTGCGGTGCCGGCAATCCACACACCCCTTTCCTGCAAACGCTTCATGGTACGCGCCAGGTTGGTCACCTGAAACAGCGGCACTGTCTCGGCCGCGCCGCAAGCCACCTTGCTGACGGTCGGCGTCAGCCCCACTGAGTTGTCTTTGGGCACTATGACGCCGTGAACCCCGGCCGCATCGGCATTTCGCAGACAGGCCCCCAGATTGTGGGGATCTGTGACACCATCCAGGATCAACAAAAATGGCGAGTCCGTCTTGTCTAATAAGGCTTCCAGATCGTTTTCGGTCAAGACCTTGGCCGGACGCACCCGGATGATGATCCCCTGATGCTGAGTGCTTTCAGCCTTGTCATCCAGTGTCTTGCGGGACGCCTGCTGGGCGCGAATGCCCCACTGAGCCGCCATCTCCAACAAGGGCTTGACCCTGTCATCCTGACGACCACTGAGCAGCCACATTTCCAGCACCCGCTCCGGAGCGTGTTTCAGCAAAGACTCGACCGCGTGAATGCCAAACACCAGTTCCTGTTTTTTCATTTACTTCTTTCTCTTGACTCGTTTGGCTGCCTTGGGCTTTTTCGCCCCGGCGTTGCCGGCAGCCTTGGTTGATTTGCTCTTGGCGGATGCGCCTGTGGACTTAGACTTGGCGCTCCCTTTACCTGCCGGCTTCTGTGCCTTGGCCGAGCGGCGGGCTCCTTCAATATTGACCCTTTCCCGTGCGGTCAGCGGCTTACTCTTGCTGCGGCCTTTACGGCGCTGGCTGCGTCCCTCTTCGTCCACCATCAGCAAGTCTATCTGTCTGTCGTCCAGATTGACCGAGGCGACTTTGACCGTCACAGCATCACCAATCTGGTAGATCTGCCCTGAGTGCTCACCTATCAGGCGCTGGCGCATGGGATCATACTGGAAGTAGTCGCTGCCCAGGGTAGAGATATGCACCAAGCCGTCGATAAACAAATCATTGAGGCGCACAAACAGCCCGAAGCTGGTGACGGAAGCCACCACCGCATCGAAGGTGTCACCCACATGGTCCTGCATAAACTCACACTTGAGCCAGTCGGAGACGTCACGGGTGGCTTCATCGGCGCGGCGCTCGGTGTTGGAACACTCTTCGCCAAGCTGATCCAGCTCATCGAGCTGATAGTGATAGCCGCCGTCTGGGGTCCACTTGTCGCTCGCTTCGCCACGCTCTTTGGCGAGCAGGTAACGGATCACCCTGTGCAACACCAAGTCAGGATAACGGCGAATCGGCGAAGTAAAGTGAGCATACTCCTCCAGCGCCAGACCAAAGTGGCCTTCATTGTCCGGTGTGTAAGTCGCCTGGCGCATGGAGCGCAGCAACATCACCTGAATGAGTTCGGCATCGGCGCGCCCCTGGACTTTTTCCATCAGCGCCTGGTAGTCACTGGGTTCGGGTTCGAGACCGCCACCCATGGAGAGCCCTCGCTCAGCCAGAAACTCCTTGAACTGAGTCAGCTTCTGCTCGGATGGCGCTTCGTGCACCCGATAGAGGACTTCACCCTTGTGCTTTTTGACAAACTTGGCCGCCGCCACGTTGGCGAGGATCATACACTCTTCGATGATCTTGTGCGCCTGGTTACGGGCTCTGGGCACTATCTTGTCTATCTTGCGCTGCTCATTGAAGATGAACTGGGTTTCCAGCGTCTCAAAGGCGATGGCGCCACGGTTGGCTCGCTGGCTATCGAGCGCCAGATACAGCTCCTGTAACACCTTGAGATGCGGCAGTAAAAGCTTATGCTCTTCCAGGCCTTCTTCGCCTTCCAGCATGGCCGCCACTTGGGTATAGGTGAAACGGGCGTGGGAATGCATCACCGCCGGATAGAACTTGTAGCCGGATAACTTACCCGACGCCGACACTGTCATCTCGGCCACCATACAGAGACGGTCAACTCCCGGGTTCAGGGAACACAGGCCGTTGGAGAGCTTTTCCGGCAACATGGGGATCACCTGTGACGGGAAGTACACAGAGTTTCCTCGGGCACGGGCTTCTTGATCCAGCGCCGATTGAGTACGCACATAATAGCTGACATCAGCAATGGCCACCCACAGGCGCCAACCGCCGCTGCGCTTGCGCTCGGCATAGACAGCATCGTCAAAGTCGCGGGCATCTTCACCGTCTATGGTGACCAAGGGCAGTTGCCGCAGGTCGACCCGACCTACCTTGTCCTCTTCCTGCACTTCATCGGATATCTTGCGCAGTTTCTTCTCGATGGCGGCAGACCAGGTATGGGGTAGATCATAGTTGCGCAGGGCAATTTCTATCTCCATGCCCGGCGCCATCTCTTTACCCAGCACCTCAACCACCTTACCGGCGGCTTTGACATAGCGCCCCGGCCTGCGGGTGAGTTCCACCACCACAACATCGCCCTGACGGGCGCCGTTGCGATCGGCGTTGTCTATCAATATTTCCTGGGTAATACGCTTATCATCGGCAATAACAAAGGCCATGCCACAATCGACATGGAAACGCCCCACCAAGGCGGCGGTTCGCTCGGCGACCAAGCGCACTATGCGAGCTTCGCGGCGCCCCTTGCGATCGACTCCGGCCTTTTGCGCCAACACCTTGTCGCCATGGAAGTATCTGAGCATGTCACCATGGTTGATAAACAGGTCATCACCGCCTTCATCGGGACGGAAGAAGCCATAGCCATCTCTGTGGCCCAGCACAGTCCCCTGGATCAAGTCCATCCGCTCCGGCAGGCCATAACAATGGCCGCGGGTAAATACCAGCTGACCATCGCGCTCCATGGCACGCAGCCGACGCCGCAGCGCCTCGAGTTGTTCTTCGTCGGAGATGTTGAGGGCCGTGGCGATCCGCTCACGATTCAGGGGAGAGGTCTGCGAGCGCAGATATTCCAATATAAATTCCCGGCTGGGGATGGGGTTGTCGTACTTATCTTGTTCTCGCTCAAAATGAGGATCTTTTATCATTCAATTTCCAATTTTTTCGTTGTCGCATCCAGTGCGACAAGCTAATTAACGGCTTTGCAGATGTTCCTTTTTGGCCTTCTCCACCTGACTGGCGGGCATTTTAGCCGCTAACAGCTGCAATAATCTTTTGGCGTCTTGCTGGGTCTGTTCATCGCTGAACACCTGGTTGTAGAGCCAGTGATACCCCAAGACATAATCCCTTGGGCTGCCATAACCCTTGGCAAACAGCTCGACCAGCATCATTCTGGCCGGTAGGTCACCGTTGGCGGCAGCGGGTAACAGGTACTGCACCGAACGTTCTTTGTCCTGCAGTACAAACTTGCCATCTTTATAATACTCGGCAATGCGCACCATGGCTTCGGCACTGCCCTGCTCAGCGGCATCCCTGAGCAGCAATATTCCTCTGGGTGGATTGGCCTTGACGCAGATGCCGAAATTAAGCATCTCACCCCAAAGGTACTGGTACAACGGCTGCTTGAGCACTTCGGCGCGCGCCTCAATATCCTGCACCAGCTGACAGTCATCGGCTTTGACCCGGGTCAGGTATTGCTTGCTGCGAATAAGCTCCAGCAGTTCTTCCTGGCTGTAGATATCCACGGCCTTGGTTTCTTCGGCCAACACATTGGCACTGGTTACTAACAAGAGTAATAGGGCTATACGCAACATAAGCTGTCCTGATGACAAATAGACTGTCTTTTCATCGGCAGTATAACCCAATTCTTAAGGGCAAACAGTGTAAGCCCCATAAACGAAAAAGGCCGCTTAGGCGGCCTTTTTACTTAACTGAATGGATTCACCAGAATCATGGTCTCATTCCGGTCAGGCCCGGTTGAGATGATATCGACAGGTGTTTCCAGCAGTTCTTCAATCCGCTTGATATAGTTGATTGCTGCCTGCGGCAGTTGCTCCAGAGAAGTGGCACCAAAGGTGTTTTCACTCCAGCCTGGCATAGTCTCATACACAGGAGTAACGTGCTCGTAGCCTTCGGCCGCCAGCGGAGTCACATTGGACACAGTACCGTCTGGGTGCTGATAGCCTACGCAGAGCTTCACTTCTTTCAAGCCGTCCAAAACGTCGAGCTTGGTCAGGCAGAAACCACTGATGCTGTTGATCTGAACCGCGCGGCGCATAGCCACTATGTCCAACCAACCCGGACGACGCTTACGACCGGTTGTCGCACCAAATTCCTGGCCCTTGGTTCCCAGGTGATCGCCGATTTCACATTCCAGTTCAGTCGGGAATGGGCCGGCACCCACACGAGTGGTATAAGCCTTGATGATACCGCAGACATAGTCCAGGTGACGTGGGCCGAATCCTGAACCTGTTGCCACACCACCTGCGGTAGTGTTGGAAGAGGTTACAAATGGATAAGTACCGTGGTCGATATCCAGCAAGGTGCCCTGAGCGCCTTCAAACAGTATGTTGTCGCCATTCTTGCGGGCTTGATCCAGCAATTCGGTGACATCCACACACAGACCTTTCAGGTAGTCTGCCAGTGCCAGCGCGTCATCCAGAGTCTTCTGGTAATCAACAGCTTCGCACTTATAGTATTCGGTCAGCATAAAGTTGTGATAGGTCATCACTTCTTTCAGCTTCTCGGCAAACAGTTGTGGATTGAAGAGATCCCCTACGCGCAAGCCGCGACGGGAAATTTTATCTTCATAAGCCGGGCCGATGCCGCGCCCTGTAGTACCGATAGCCTTGTTGCCACGCGCTTTTTCGCGAGCAATATCCAGCGCACAGTGGAAAGGAAGGATCAGAGGACAAGCTTCAGAGATCAGCAGGCGTTCCTCTACCGGAATACCTTTCTCTTTCAGCATGCCGATCTCTTTCATCAGAGCATCGGGCGCCAAAACCACGCCGTTGCCGATAATGCACTTGACGTTATCGCGCAGAATGCCTGAGGGGATCAGATGAAGAACGGTTTTTTCACCATCGATAACCAGAGTATGACCAGCGTTGTGGCCACCTTGGTAACGGACTACGAATTTTGCCTGTTCGGTCAGAAGGTCGACAATCTTACCTTTTCCCTCGTCACCCCATTGAGTGCCGAGAACAACTACATTTTTGCCCATTGTTTGCTGCAAGGTTGCGGTTAAAGCAGGATTCTAACAGATATTGGCATGGAAGGGGCAAGTATTTATGAAAAAATAATCAATATGACAATTCCTGCAACAACCAGGACGCCGCCCAGGCGTTGCATGATAGCTGTCGGTTGGGAAGCCACTTCCAACAGGTAACGACGCCAGCGGTTGGGGAATAACAAGGGCCCCACCCCTTCCAGGATCAATACCAAACCCAAGGCCATCAACAGTAGTTGCCAACTCATGTTTCACCCCCATTTAAACCTGCTACAACAACCCTGAGTATACAGGGCTGCCAGGGATAAATCTCAGCCATAAAAAAACCCAGCGTACGCTGGGTTTTTGGTATCTCGAAAGCGATATTAACGCTTGGAGAACTGTGGCTTACGACGTGCTTTACGCAGACCAACTTTCTTACGCTCAACCTTACGAGCATCGCGGGTTACATAACCAGCAGAACGTAAAGTAGGACGCAGAGCTTCGTCCAGCTCCATCAGAGCACGGGTGATACCGTGACGGATAGCGCCGGCTTGGCCAGTGATACCACCACCCTTAACAGTTACATAGATGTCTAGCTTTTCAGTCATTTCAACCAGCTCAAGAGGTTGACGAACAACCATACGAGCGGTTTCACGACCGAAGTAAACATCCAGAGGACGTTGGTTAACAACGATGTTGCCACTACCTGCTTTAGCGAATACGCGAGCAGTTGAAGTTTTGCGACGGCCAGTGCCGTAGTACTGAGTTGCAGCCATTTGCTTAATCCCGTTTAGATATCAAGAACTTGAGGTTGTTGTGCAGCGTGGTTGTGCTCTGCGCCAGCGTAAACTTTCAGCTTACGGAACATGGCACGACCCAGAGGGCCTTTTGGCAACATACCCTTGACTGCTTTCTCGATGATCATTTCTGGCTTGTGAGCTTGCAGCTTTTCAAAGCTGATTTGCTTGATGCCACCAGGGAAGCCTGAGTGCGAGTAGTACGTCTTGCCTTGCGCTTTGTTACCAGTAACAGTAACTTTCTCAGCGTTGATAACGATGATGTAATCACCAGTGTCAACGTGAGGAGTGTATTCAGGCTTGTGCTTACCGCGTAAACGCAGAGCGATTTCGGTAGCGATACGACCTAAAGTTTTGCCGTCTGCATCAACGACGAACCAGTCACGAGTTACAGTTTCTGGTGTAGCAGTAAAAGTCTTCATTATTACAAAAACCCAAAGTTAATTTCTGTCTCACATGTTGCTTGCAATGGCAAACAACACAAAATTGCCTTTCAGTACCCCTTCGAGTACTTAACTCGGCGTACAACTTCCACCTAGTTTGGTGGAGTAACGTGGGCAGGTGGCGGATTATAGACAAACGTGAGTTAAAAATCACCTGATATTTTGACAAAAATCATAAAAATTCGATCGATGTGGCTCATTCACTCAGTAAGGAATGTGCCACCGAAAATTTGTCGAGAAAAAGCCCGTAAAGCACTCACTACTGTCGCCAAGGACTTAGGCTAAATGCTCAGATTTTAAGTAATCGTGAGATTGCATTTCTATTAAGCGGGAGCGACAACGTCTGAATTCAAAACTCAATAGGCCGTCGGCGTAAATCTCTTCTAGCGGCACCTGGGCCGAAACAATCAGTTTTACGTTACGTTCGTAAAACTCATCCACCATGGCCAAAAAGCGTCTAGCGATATCATCACCTGTTAAGAACGCGCCCATTTGTTCGATACCACTCACCAGCACGGTATGATAAATCCGCGCCAGCTCCATATAATCACGCTGACTACGGGGGCCATCGCATAAGGCTCTGAAATCCGCGAGCAACACGCCTTGCGCCTGTTGGCGAATGGATATTTCACGGCCTTCAATTTCAATCGCGCCGGTTGAAATCTCGGCTTCGGGCGCTAACTGACGGAAATAACGCAGCAGGTTAGTATCGGCCTGTTCATCGAGTGGATGGTGATAAATCTCTGCCTGCTCCAATGTGCGCAGACGATAGTCGATGCCAGAATCCACATTGAGCACTTCACAATGCTGATTGATCAAGGCGATCGCGGGAAGGAACCGCGCCCGTTGCAACCCATTCTTATACAAATCATCGGGAATGATGTTTGAGGTGGCGACTAATACCACACCTTCTTTAAACAAGGCTTGGAATAAAGTGCCAAGTAACATGGCGTCGGTAATATCAGAGACAAAAAACTCATCAAAACAAATGACTCTATATTTAGCCGCCATCTGTTTTGCAATCACTAACAAGGGATCCCGCGTGCCTTTTAGTGCATCCAGATCCAAATGCAGTTGATGCATAAAGCGATGAAAGTGCGCCCTTAGCTTTTGATTACCCGGCAGCGCATCAAAAAAGGTGTCCATCAGATAGGTTTTACCACGACCAACGCCGCCCCAAAGATACAACCCCTTAGGCGCGACGGGTGCAGACTTGAGCCCCAGAGACGCAAATAGCTTACCCAGTAATGAATTAGGCTCTTCGGCAGCGGTTAAATCTTCGTAGACGCGTTGCAGCGCCTTTACGGCCATTTCCTGCGCCGGATCATGGGAAAAACCATCACGAGTAAGATCTTTTTGGTAATGCTGCCAAGGGCTTAACTGGGGCACGTTATAATTCTCTTTTATCCTTTGGAAAAACTGCGTCGATATTACCACGACCATTCTCACGCGGCATATATTTATCCCCAAACAAGCTAAGGACGGAGGATTCCATTTTTAGGTACTCATCTACAAAAGACTAAAATCAGCCAAAAATGATAAAAACTTATTGATAAGGACTATGCTGATAACTTATTAAACTCGACAACTGAAACAATTCTAAGACTTGAAAAAGGCCATCAAAGCCCACAGGTTTCACTTAAGTTACACTCAATTAAATGCTGATAAAATAACCGTTAAGAAATTAACCTTTGTTAATATTGATGAACTTTTTCAATGAGGTGCATGTCCGAATGGTTACCTAGGCAAATAGCCGGTACCGATACAGATTTGATCTGGTGCGGACACAACTCGCGACGCATTACATCCAGATCCTTGATCCCTTATTTGGAGTTATGAATAGATGAAAACGAAATTATCTGTACTTTCAGCCGCAATGTTAGCCGCCACTCTGACAATGATGCCCGCAGTCTCACAGGCGGCAATTCCGCAATCTGTTGAGGGTCAATCCATTCCAAGTCTTGCGCCAATGTTAGAGCGCACGACTCCCGCCGTGGTTTCAGTGGCGGTTTCCGGTACTCATGTATCAAAACAACGAGTACCCGATGTGTTCCGTTATTTCTTCGGCCCAAATGCACCGCAGGAGCAAGTGCAAGAACGCCCTTTTAGAGGCTTAGGCTCAGGTGTCATTATCGATGCGGACAAAGGTTATATTGTCACCAACAACCATGTGATCGATGGCGCCGATGATATCCAAGTCGGTCTACACGACGGCCGTGAAGTTAAAGCTAAGCTAATTGGTACCGACTCAGAATCTGACATTGCCTTGCTGCAAATTGAAGCTAAAAATCTGGTCGCGATCAAAACCTCTGATTCTGATGAACTGCGCGTAGGTGACTTTGCGGTTGCCATCGGTAACCCCTTTGGTTTAGGTCAAACCGTCACCTCAGGGATTGTCAGCGCCCTAGGACGTAGTGGTTTAGGCATTGAAATGCTTGAAAACTTTATCCAAACCGATGCGGCGATTAACAGCGGTAACTCGGGTGGCGCACTGGTCAACCTTAGAGGTGAACTGATCGGTATTAACACAGCGATCGTTGCACCCGGCGGTGGTAACGTGGGTATCGGTTTTGCCATCCCCGCTAATATGGTGAAAAACCTCGTGGCACAAATTGCCGAACACGGTGAAGTTCGCCGTGGTGTACTGGGAATTTCGGGACGCGACTTAGATAGCCAACTCGCCCAAGGCTTTGGGTTAGACACCCAACACGGTGGTTTTGTGAATGAAGTGACCGCAGGCAGCGCCGCCGAAAAAGCGGGTATCAAGGCAGGCGATATTATCGTCAGCGTCGATGGCCGTGCGATTAAATCGTTCCAAGAGCTACGTGCTAAAGTCGCGACTATGGGCGCAGGTGCTAAAGTCGAACTGGGACTTATCCGCGATGGTGATAAGAAAACCGTGAATGTCACCTTAGGTGAAGCAAGCCAAACCACTGAAAAAGCAGCGGGAGCGGTACACCCAATGCTACAAGGTGCCTCGTTAGAAAATGCTTCTAAAGGGGTGGAAATTACCGAGGTTGCGCAGGGCTCGCCTGCGGCAATGAGCGGCCTGCAAAAAGGTGATGTGATTGTCGGTATCAACCGCTCGGCGGTGAAAGATCTTAAATCACTCAAGGAGCAGCTCAAAGATCAAGAAGGCGCTGTTGCCTTGAAGATCCTGCGTGGTAATAGCTTGCTGTACTTAGTACTACGTTAATCGATATTCGAGTCTGATTTATATCCCATTATCGGACGCGGATCAGCATAGGGAACGCTCGTTCCCTATGCTTTAACTTGTTAAACATGTTAATCTAACTCACCTTTTTCAATATCTAGCCTGCCATGACAATAAAAGAAACCCTGTTATATCTCGGTAAAGCCGTACTCTTCGGCCTTATCATGGCGGCCATGTTTTTGTTAGTTACACACTACTTCGACAATAAAAATCTTGGCAGCTCGTTACTGCAAAACCGAGGTAACAACACGGTCGAACTCTCCTTTGCTAAAGCAGTGCGCCGCGCCGCGCCTGCCGTAGTCAATATTTATAGCTTAAGTATCGATCAGAGCCGTCCGCTGAACTCTGGCTCACTCCAAGGCCTAGGCTCTGGGGTGATCATGAGTAAAGAAGGCTATATTCTCACGAATTATCATGTGATTAAAAAAGCCGATGAAATTGTGGTGGCTCTGCAGGATGGCCGCAAATTCACCTCGGAAGTCGTAGGTTTTGATCCCGAAACCGATCTTTCTGTGCTTAAGATCGAAGGCGATAATCTTCCTACTGTGCCCGTCAATCTCGACAGCCCACCGCAGGTTGGAGATGTGGTATTAGCGATTGGTAACCCTTATAACCTCGGTCAAACCATTACCCAAGGCATTATCAGCGCTACGGGTCGTAACGGCTTAAGTTCTGGTTATTTAGACTTTTTACAAACAGATGCTGCAATTAACGCCGGTAACTCGGGCGGTGCCTTAATCGACACTAACGGTAGCCTGATTGGTATCAACACCGCCGCCTTCCAAGTGGGCGGCGAAGGTGGCGGCCACGGCATTAACTTCGCGATCCCGATTAAACTGGCCCACAGCATTATGGGTAAATTGATTAAAAATGGTCGGGTGATCCGTGGTGCCTTAGGGATCTCTGGCGAGCCGATTAACCCTGTCGTGGCGCAAATTCTCAACCTGCCTGATCTACGGGGCGTATTAGTCACAGGTGTCGATCCTAATGGCCCAGCAGCGCGGGCACAGCTACAACCAAGGGATGTGATCATCAAATACGATGGTGAGGATGTACCAGGGGTCGAAATGCTGATGGATAGAATTGCCGAAACCACACCCGGCAAGAAAATCATGATGACGGTTATCCGCCAAGGCAAAGAGCAAGTACTGCCCGTGATTATCGATGAGAAAGTCGTCGTCGATAATTAAGCTCAGTACCTGACCTTGTTAACCTCAGAATGAGGCATGTATAAAACCTCATTCTGAGTCATCGTCCAAATCACCGATTACCTCACCCTCAAATGGCAGAGCTATTTATCTTGCACTGCGATTTTTCACTTACTTTTGCCCCAAAACGATTTTAAGTCTTTCGTGTTTAGGTCGAGTAATTCGTCCCTGTTGACCAAACTTTAGTAATGATACAAAGTGCCTACGGCATCGGTGGCGATTCACTAACATAATGTTAAGAGGCAAGAAATAGGTGCGACAATCGCAGATCATGGAAGATAAAGTTATATCAGCAGTGAGGGAGTTTGCTAACTCGATAAATTCGGGAAGTAAAGTCATAGCTGATATGTCAGTACTTATTGATGTGACTTCTCAGTTATCTCTCACTAGTTTTGACCATTGGGAGAGTTTAATTCGGTCAGAATTTTCCTTGGCGCTAAGGGAGTCAACTCCACCCAGGTGGAAAATTTGGGCTAAACCTACCGAATTGTTGACTTGGCTAGATGTAATAAGTTGGGATGGCTACAAGCGTGAAAAGACTTTGCGAACACTATCTGGTGCAGCACCAAACATTTTCTTCTTTTCACTTATCGTTCGAAGGCTCAATGATTGGGTACCTCAAGTTCGAGAGGCCGCTAGGGAAAAGCTACTAGAGATAGCAAAAGCGACAAACCCTGAAGTTGTTGTTGAATCTCTTTGTATCGCACTTTCCAACTGGAATTCTTGGGGGAGGATTGAGGAAGCAGATAAAAAGGTTCTTTTGCAGATCATATGCGAAGAGCAGATAGCAGATTTACTTAGATCTAAGTTAATTTTATCGACATCAGGGCCTATGCCATTTCTCTTTTCTCAGCTTGGACGTACACCGATTCTTGATGGAAAGATTAAAGAGATTGCAGGCCTCTCCATCCAGCCCACCGTTCGAGCCAAGGCTTTCCGAAGCTTATTCGAAGGTCGAATAGCATGGATAGAAGGTCGGAAGTGGGAATGGACTGACATCCGATATTGTAAGGGAAGGATAAAGCCGATCATTTCCGAGCGAAAAGTAAATGTTCAAACTCCATTGCTCGACTTGTTAAAAATGTCTGCTGATGATCGTTCGCCTATCGTTCGGCGAGTTTCAGCAGAATTTCTAATTCAGGAGTTAGAAAATCTTGGAGTTGTTGCAAGGGAATTCGCTGAAAAATTTGCATCGGATAGGTCTGAAGCAGTAGCCGAACGCGGTCGTTTTGCAGTGAAAAAACTAGAAGAAGTGGAGCGTGTCAATGCTCCTTAAACAATGCGGCCTAGGACTGCAGGGCTCGCAACTAGTTGCACGCAGTTTAGGCGGGAGTTAACCCATAGAAATTTTTATCCGAAACTGACGAGTTAGAGTTAAGGCTTTAACTCGGAAATGTCCCAAAGCATGCTGTGTGTTTCTTTAAAATCTGCAAGCTACACCGATGCTAAAAGGGTGAGTCATGGTGATTTGCGAGACGACCGTCTGCCCCATGGCCGCTTTTTGGCATCCATGCCACCGCGGCATTCGTGAATCCATTCGCATCAGACGAGCGGTCGAGCATCCAAGGAAGGACTCGCTGCGAGTCGTTGAGCAAATGCCATGGCTCGCCATAAGCCAGCACTTAAAGAATTAAACGACCAAATTTAATCATCCAGTGCTATCCAGAAATTATTAAAGTGCTTTATTTTCCTTTTTAGCTGAACTAAATTACGCGCAATAAAAAACCAGCACTAGGCTGGTTTTTTATTGGAAGCTAATCCTACGCAAATGTTATTGAACACGCTCTACATGCGCGCCCAATCCTTGGAACTTCTGCTCGATATGCTCATAACCGCGATCTAGGTGATAGATGCGATCGACGATGGTTTTACCATCGGCGACTAAACCTGCGATCACTAGACTTGCCGAAGCGCGTAAATCGGTCGCCATCACCTGCGCACCACTCAAAGACTCAATACCTTGGATAATGCAGGTATTGCCTTCAAGCTCCATGTTCGCGCCCATACGGATAAGTTCTGGCACGTGCATAAAGCGGTTTTCGAAGATGGTTTCGGTAATGGTCGCCGTGCCCAGGGCTAATACGTTGAGCACGCAGAACTGCGCCTGCATATCGGTTGGGAAACCTGGGTATGGCGCCGTCTTGATATTTACCGCTTTCGGACGTTTGCCTTCCATATCGAGCTCAATCCAATCTTCACCTGTGGTGATCTTGGCGCCCGCATCTTCAAGTTTCGCGATAACAGACTCTAACGAAGCAGGATCGGCCTTTAAGCAACGGATACGACCACGAGTCACTGCCGCAGCCACGAGGAAAGAACCAGTTTCGATACGGTCTGGCATCACGCGGTACTCACAGCCCTGTAGACGCTCTACGCCTTGAATACGCAGTGTGGCACTGCCGACACCGGTGATCTTTGCGCCCATGGCAATCAAACAGTTCGCCAAGTCGATCACTTCTGGTTCACGGGCCGCGTTTTCAATCACGGTTTCGCCATCGGCAAGTGCCGCGGCCATCAACAGGTTTTCAGTCGCACCAACGCTCACCATGTCCATAAAAATATGGGCGCCCTTTAAGCGACCATCGACACGGGCCTTGATATAACCTTCTTTCACTTCAATCTTGGCACCCATCATTTCGAGGCCATGTAAGTGAAGGTTTACTGGACGAGCACCAATGGCGCAGCCACCGGGTAATGACACATCTGCGGTGCCATAACGGGCTAATAACGGGCCAAGGATCAGAATCGAGGCACGCATGGTCTTAACTAAATCGTAAGGTGCACAGAATTCGTTGAGGTTCTTGGTCGAAATACGGATTTGACCATTGCCTAATTCATCCACATCGGCGCCCAGGCAGCGCAGCAATTTGCAGCTGGTGCTCACATCGCGCAAATTGGGGACATTCGACACAATAAAATCAGTCTCGGCTAACACGCCTGCCATCAGAATCGGCAGCGCAGCGTTTTTAGCGCCGGAAATAATCACATCACCAGCAAGCGGAGGGCTTGCTTGAATCGCTAATTTATCCACTTTTCCTCACTACTAGCTGTTGAAAATTTTCTCGCGTTTCCATTGAGTCGGCGTGAAAGTTTTAATCGTTAATGCATGTAACTCACCGCTGGCGATATAGCTCATCAGGGGTGCATAAATGGCTTGTTGTTGTTTTACACGGCTCATGCCGTCAAAACATTCACCGACTGCGATCACTTTGTAGTGGCTGCCATCGGAGCTGGCGTGCACTTCATCGAGTGCTAACGCATCACGTAAAATCTGTTCTATTAAGCTGCATTCCATGAAATTCGTTACCTTTTCAATTCGCTTCTTCGGTGAAGAAGGACTGTAAATCATATAAATCGATTAATTTTTTTAACTGCTCCGATGCCGAGCATAACGTCAGCGGCGTGCCATGCTGGCGCACTAACGCCAGCAAAAATGCTACGCCAGCACTGTCGCTGTACTCCAGCTCAGCGAGCGACAACATTTGGGTTTCTTGGCTTAACAGGCTTTGCCTTTGCGGCCAAAGTGCGACCACTTGATCCTGTGATAAACGCCCTTTTAGGTGGCAAATCTTACCCTGTTGCACAAATTCAACCACGGCGCTTACTTCCCTGCTTTAGGCTGTTTAGTCACTTTGTCTTTGGTGCGTTCTTCCAGCATCTTGATCACGGCATCAATCCCCTGTTGGCGGATAAGATTCGAGATTTCAGATTGCTTAGAGGACAGCAAACTTACGCCTTCAGCAACTAAGTCAAACGCCTTCCAGGAGTCATCCTTGAGGCGACGCACTTTAAACAACAGCTTAATCGGCGGACGACCCGCTTCGATAATCTGCACGTTTACATCGACAATCTTCTCATTGCTGAAATCACTACCGGGAGAAAACTCCACTTTTTGGTTAGTGTATTCGGTAAACGCTTGGGCATAGGTTGAGATCAAGTAGCCTTCGAAGGCTGCAACGAAACGATTGCGCTGATCTTCGGTCGACTCTTTTAAATACTGACCTAACACTTTGTATGAGGCGTATTTGTAGTCGATATAAGGCATTAATTCTTCACGCACGATCACTTTGAGATGATCCGCATCTGCATCAATCAACGCCTTGTCTTTGTGGAAACGGTCGAAGGTTTTGTTGGCAACGGATTTCACCATGGAATATGGGTCCATAGTGTTAATCGTCGCATCATCCGCCAGTGCGGTCGTTGCGGTAAATATCCATACTAACGGCAGTAAAAAGCGCGATAAGCGTTTAAACATAGCGGTAACCCCTATTTATCCTTTGAACCCATACTATATAAGAACTGACCAATCAGATCTTCTAACACTAATGCGGAGCGAGTATCGTCAATCTTGTCGCCATCCTTAAGCATACTCACATCATCATCGACAAAGCCCGGTGTTAATCCGAGGAACTGCTCACCGAGTAAACCTGAAGTTAAAATAGCTAAGCTACTGGTTTCAGGGAACTTATCGAAACGTTTGTCCATCACAATCGTCACCACAGCCACCAGTTTGACTGGGTCTAAATCAATCTTACTCACGCGGCCAACCACAACGCCGCCGACCTTGACCGGAGAGCGTACCTTTAAGCCACCGATATTGGTGAAGTTGGCAGTGAGGGTATAGCTGCTGTCGCTGGTCTGCACTTCGATATTGGCGACTTTAAACACCAAGACCAAAAAGGCCGCTAAGCCCGTTAAGAGAAACATACCCACTAATAATTCAATTTTTCGTGTCAACATGCTCAGTTACCACTCTGTTAATCCGTCTATCTGTATCCTTGGCGCTGCAATCCGTTAGCGGCCAAACATCAGGGCTGTTAGTAAAAAGTCCAACGCCAGTACGGCGAGGCTCGATTGCACCACGGTTGAGGTGGTTGCACGGCTGATCCCTTCAGGATTCGGCACCACTTGATAGCCGCGATATAAGGCAATCCAAGTCACCACCACGGCAAACACGCCGCTCTTAATCAGGCAGTTCACTATGTCTTGGCGCCATTCGACCGAGGCTTGCAGAATCGACCAGAAGGCCCCGCCATCGATGCCTTTCCATTCCACCCCCACTAAATGGCCGCCATAAATGCCTACCGCAGTAAACATCAGCGCCAATAACGGCATGCTGATCACCCCCGCCCAAAAGCGTGGCGCAATGATTTGCCTGAGCGGGTCAATCGCCATCATCTCTAAGCTGGATAACTGCTCGGTACTCTTCATCAGACCGATTTCGGCGGTCAGCGCCGAACCAGCGCGGCCCGCAAATAATAGCGCTGTGACCACAGGACCGAGTTCACGCAGTAAGCTTAAGGCCACCATGGGGCCTAAGCTCTCCTCAGTACCGAAACCGACTAAGATGTTGTAGCCCTGCAGCGCCAACACCATGCCGATAAACAGGCCCGAGACCACAATAATGACCATAGATTGTACGCCGACCACATAGATTTGGCGCACTAATAATGGAAAACCTTTACGCACCCGAGGCCAGCGAAAAATCGCGCCCCAAAGCATCAGGCCCGCACGGCCAAAACCGAGCACTAAATCGATAGCGCTGCGGCCGAGGTCGGCAATACTGTCGAATAACTTCACTTGCCAGCTCCTTTAGCCATTAATTCTTGCTGATAATCCTTCGCCGGATAGTGGAAAGGCACTGGGCCATCGGGCGCGCCTTGAATAAACTGTTTGAGCTGCGGATTGTCCGCATGCTTTAACTCCTCAGGCGTGCCATGGGCGATCACTTTTTTATCGGCCACCACATACACATAATCTGCAATTCCGAGTACTTCATCCACATCATGGGACACCACAATCGAGGTCAGATTCAAGGCATCGGAGAGTTCGCGGATAAGCTTCACCAGTACGCCCATGGAAATCGGGTCTTGTCCGGCAAAAGGCTCATCGTACATCACCATTTCAGGCTCAAGGGCAATCGCCCGAGCAAGGGCGGCGCGGCGCTGCATCCCACCGGATAACTCACTTGGCATCATCTGCGCGGCGCCACGCAGACCAACGGCTTCGAGCTTCATTAATACGATTGAGCGAATAATCTCTTCGGGTAAACCCGAGTGCTCACGCAGCGCAAAGGCGACGTTATCGAAGACATTGATATCGGTGAATAAGGCACCACTTTGAAACAACATGCTCATGCGCTTACGCAGTTCGAACAATTGGCTACGACTCGCGGCATGTACATCCTGACCATCGAACAGCACTTGGCCGCTATCGGGCGTTAATTGGCCGCCGATAAGCTTGAGCAAGGTGGTTTTACCTATACCACTGGGGCCCATAATGGCGGTCACTTTGCCCCGAGGGATAGACAGACTAATATCTTCATATATGACACGCTGGCCACGGCTGAAGCCCAAATGACGGATCTCAACCAACGGCGTTTGTTCTTGAGTCATGCTTGATTCCGATATTTGAAAAGAGGTGGCCTACGCTTCCTACCCAGACCAATCGAAGAGCCGCAAATTGTACGTAATTGCGCTTTAACCTACAACAGAATCGACACTATCGTCCTGCGATACTTTCAATTTGCCTCATTTCCAGCGAGAATGCGCCCTAAGTTTTCGCTCTGTGAAGCTAAAGTGTTACTTAATGTTTTCACCCTTGTTGATAAATCAGCAAGTTTGTTTAGTTAAGGCTAATAAGATAAGCGAAATCACACTGAACTAGGCAAGACAACTTAACTCAAAAGCCATATTGAATGTCAAACTGGTTATCATGGCGGCCATAGCCATAAAAGTGGCAGCGCTAAAACAACCAAGACGATGATTTTGCTCAAGGCATTCAATCGCTAAACAGGTTATCCTGCCCTATTGCCGCCAACCCTATAGGCAAGGGCAGAACAATAAAATGCTACTCCGAGTAAGAAGCCGTTAATTTTATCATCTTTATCGCGTACCAAATTGTGCTATTCCAATCCCAGAACGGGGCGACAAAGACAATGCAAGAAGAGAGATAGACATGGTAGACCAATCACAATTGCGCCAGTGGGGCTGTAAAGTCATCGATATTGAAAAATCGGCCCTCGACAATCTTTATCAATATGTCGATTCCGTTGAATTCGCCCAAGCCTGCGAGTTAATTCTCAACTGCACCGGCAAAGTGATAGTGATGGGGATGGGGAAATCAGGCCACATTGGCAATAAAATCTCGGCCACCCTCGCCAGCACGGGCACCCCAGCGTTTTTTGTCCACCCCGGCGAAGCCAGCCATGGTGACCTAGGCGTGCTCTCGGACAATGATGTGATTCTTGCGATTTCAAATTCGGGCGAATCGAGCGAAATCCTCGCGCTGATGCCAGTTATCCAACGTAAAGCCATCCCTGTGATTGCCATGACAGGCAAGCCAGAATCCACCATGGCGCGTCTATCTAAAATTCATTTATGTATTGAGGTGCCAGAGGAAGCCTGTCCGCTCGGGCTGGCGCCAACTTCAAGTACCACAGCAACCTTAGTCATGGGCGATGCCATCGCCATTGCTTTGCTGCAAGCCAAAGGCTTTACCCGGGAAGATTTCGCCATGTCCCATCCGGGCGGCGCCTTAGGTCGTAAGCTGCTGCTTAAAGTCAGCAACGTGATGCACAGCGGCGATGATTTACCTTTGGTTAAACACGATATCTGCATTACCGATGCCCTGTATGAGATCTCCAAGAAAGGCCTTGGTATGACGGCGGTTATCGATGAACAGAACAAACTCGTGGGTATCTTTACCGACGGCGACCTTCGCCGCGTTATCGATGCCCAAGTCAACCTTCGCACCACGCCTATCGCCGATGTGATGACGCGAAACTGTGTCACAATTACTGAAAACGTTTTAGCGGCGCAGGCGCTGCAAGTGATGGATTCCAAAAATATCAACGGCCTGATAGTGATAGATAAAGAACATCATCCTGTCGGTGCCCTCAATATGCTCGATATGGTTAAAGCGGGAGTGATTTAATGCCACAGCAAGGTTTTTACGGCCCCATCAGCGACGATGTTTGGCAAAGGGCGCAAAAAATTAAACTGCTGATCTGCGATGTGGACGGGGTGTTTTCCGACGGCCGGATTTATTTGAGCAACTCAGGGGAAGAACTCAAAGCCTTCCACACCCGCGATGGTTATGGCGTGCGCTCGTTACTGACCAGTGGTTTTAATTTGGCGGTGATCACTGGCCGTCAGTCTAAAATTGTCGAAAACCGCATGACGGCGCTGGGTGTGACGCATATTTATCAGGGCGTGGATAATAAATTCGTCCCCTATGAAGAGCTGCTGTCGCTCTACAATGTCACCCCAGAAGAAGTCGCCTATATCGGTGATGATATTGTCGACCTGCCGGTGATGAATGTGGTCGGCTTGGCTGTCTGTGTTGCCGATGGTCATCCCTATGTCCGTCAACACGCCCATTTTGTGACTCACTTAAATGGTGGACATGGCGCACTCAGGGAACTCACGGATCTGCTCTTACTGAGCCAAAATAAGTTCACTTCCGCCCATGGGATGAGCATATGAGTCGTGTGACCCTCGCCATTATCGCCTTTTTTGGTACTGCGCTGGTGCTATATTGGCAAGTGCAGCAAAAACGCGGTGGCGATACGGATGACAGCTTGAACGTCAGTGACAGACCCGATTACATTATCGAAGATCTGCGCAGCATTGAGTTTAATGAGCAAGGACAAGTTAACAGTCGCGTCACGGCAAAGCACATGGAACACTATGAGCTGAAAAACCAAACCGACTTTACTGAGCCCGTCTATCTTGTCTATCCCGACCAAGGTAAAGCAAAATGGCAGATCCGAGCCGACCAAGGTCGACTCAACAAAGATACCGGCAAGGTTGTATTAGAAAATAATGTTATTATCGATGCCATCAGCCCTGGTGAACCCATACAGACATTGTCCACCAGTTTTTTAGAACTCGATCTCAACACTATGATAATGACCTCTGACCGCATCATTTACGTCACAGGGAAAGATTTTAATATTCAAGGGCAAGGCCTTTATGCCGACCTTAACGCGCAGGAAGTGCAATTGACCAGTCAGGTAGTAGGAACCTATGAAGCAAAATAACATATTACTTGCCGGCCTAATGCTAATCACCAGCATGAGCGCCTTCGCCAAGGTTGGTGACTTACAGCAAGAAGTGAAAATTAAAGCCGTTAGCCAAACTGCGGACATTAAAAACAACCAGATCATTTTCTTCGGTCCGGTTGAAGTCACCCAAGGATCGATTAAAATCCATGCAGATCAACTGCGTGCATTTTCTGCCGAAGGGGAAAACAGCAAGATTTTAGTGGCAACCGGTAATCCTGCGACTTATAGCCAGATCCTCGACGATGGACGCCCAGCTTCGGCGAGCGCGAAAGAAATTCGCTACGAAATGGCGACCCGCACCCTGACCTTGACGGGCTCAGCGACCCTAGACCAAGCGGGTAGCCAAGTGACGGGTAACCTCATCCGTTACGATATTATTCAGCAGAAACTGATCGCTGAGAGCACGGGTAGCGGCGATGATCGCGTGATTACCATTATTCAACCTGACAACTATCAGGAAGAACTCAAGAATCAGCCTGCGGACAAACCTGTGAAAAAACAGGATTCTAAATGACCCAAATCACCTTAAAAGCACAGAATCTCGCTAAGAGTTACAAGAGTCGTCAGGTTGT
Organism: Shewanella sp.; assembly: GCF_047975355.1. Lineage (GTDB taxonomy): Bacteria > Pseudomonadota > Gammaproteobacteria > Enterobacterales > Shewanellaceae > Shewanella. Next base: position 21,571 of record NZ_JBKEDJ010000039.1, read on the forward strand.
GAAAGATGTCAGCCTGACGGTCAAAACGGGTCAAGTCGTCGGCTTACTCGGCCCAAACGGCGCGGGTAAAACCACCACCTTTTACATGGTCGTGGGCTTAGTCAAAAGCGATAAAGGCCATATCTTTATCGACGATGATGATTTAACCGCCGATCCCATGCACCTGCGCGCTCGCAAAGGCATTGGTTACCTGCCACAGGAAGCCAGTATCTTTCGCAAGCTAACGGTGCACGACAATATTATGGCGGTACTTCAAACCCGTAAAGAGCTCAATCGCGACCAGCGCGAAGAAGAGTTGGAACATCTCCTAGAAGAGTTCCATATCACCCATATTCGCGACAGCCAAGGCATGTCGTTATCGGGCGGCGAACGTCGCCGCGTCGAAATTGCCCGCGCCTTAGCGGCCAATCCTAAGTTTATTCTGCTCGATGAACCCTTCGCCGGTGTCGACCCGATTTCGGTTATCGATATCAAGAAAATCATCGAACAACTCAAGAGCCGAGGCCTTGGGGTACTGATCACAGACCACAATGTGCGTGAAACCTTGGACGTCTGTGAACATGCCTACATTGTCAGTCACGGTAATCTGATTGCCGAAGGAACTCCCGCAGAGATCTTAGACAATCAGCAAGTTAGGGCAGTGTACTTAGGTGAACAATTCAGGCTATAGTTACTTAAACAGAGCCAATTAGCCTTGAATTTTGGCTTATCAGCGCCATCAATATGATAACAAGCGGCCTAAATTCAAAATAATAACGTAGGGATCAGCGGTAACATGAAAGCGTCACTCCAGCTCAAACTGGGTCAACAGTTAACCATGACGCCACAACTTCAACAGGCCATTCGTCTGTTGCAATTGTCGTCATTGGAACTGCAGCAAGAGATCCAGCAAGCCTTAGACTCTAATCCTCTTCTCGAGCTGGAAGAGGAGCAATTCGACGCGCCTACCGAACGTAAGCAAGATATCGCCGATACTGACTTTAGCGAAACAACGGCTCAGCCACAGGAACAAGACAATTCCACCGTGGACATTGCCGAGTCGCTGACCAAAGAATCCCTGCCCGAAGAACTCCCCATGGACACCACTTGGGATGAAGTCTTTACCGCATCGCCAAACTCAGGTTCAGGCGCCAGCCGTGAAGATGACATGCCCTTCCAAGGGGAAACCAGTGAAGGCCTGTACGAACATTTAGAATGGCAAAAAAACCTCACGCCCTTCTCTGAAACCGATTTAGCCATCGCCACCGCGATTATTGATGCCATCGACGATCAGGGTTATCTCACTCAAAGTACTGAAGATATCCTCGAGGCCATGGGCAATCCTGAGATCGAACTGGATGAAGTCGAAGCCGTACTCAAGCGCATTCAACACTTCGATCCCGTCGGTGTCGCCGCAAGGGATTTAAGCGAATGTCTGCTTATCCAACTCTCCCATTTTTCGCCAGATACCCCACACCTCGAAAACGCCCGTATGTTGATCAAAGATCATTTAGATCTGATCGCTGCCCGCGACTTTAGGTTGTTGATGCGTAAAACCAAGCTTAAGGAAGATGATCTGCGCGAGAGCATTGCCCTCATCCAAACCTTAAACCCTCGCCCCGGTTTGCTCATCACCCCTGTCGATGAAGAATATGTCATCCCCGATGTGTCGGTGTCGAAGAAAAATGGTCGCTGGGTGGTCGAGTTAAATCCAGACTGCATGCCAAAAATCAATGTTAATCAGCAATATGCAGCCATGGCGCGCAGCACCAAAAGCCAAGCCGATAGCCAATTTATCCGCGGGCATCTGCAAGAAGCCAAGTGGTTTATTAAAAGCCTTGAAAGCCGTAACGAAACACTGCTCAAGGTGGCAAACTGCATAGTGCAATATCAACAGGGTTTCTTCGAATACGGTGAAGAAGCCATGAAACCTATGGTCCTAAACGATATCGCCGAGGCGGTAGAGATGCATGAGTCCACCATTTCACGGGTGACCACACAAAAATACATGCATACCCCAAAGGGACTTTTTGAACTAAAATATTTCTTCTCAAGCCACGTCGGGACTGATGATGGCGGTGAGTGCTCATCCACGGCAATCAGAGCCTTCATTAAGAAACTGGTTGCAGCGGAAAACCAGAAAAAGCCATTAAGCGACAGCAAGATGGCACAACTTCTGGCAGAACAGGGAATTAACGTTGCGCGCAGAACCATTGCGAAGTACCGAGAAGCGATGCTTATTCCCCCTTCCAACCAGCGTAAAAGTTTATAGCCTACAGTGGAAATCGGAGGACGTTTATATGCAAATAAACCTGAGTGGACACCATATCGAGATTACCGAATCGTTACGGGCATATGTTGAAGAAAAGTTTTCAAAACTTGAACGTCATTTCGAACAGATCAATAATGTGCACGTTGTGCTCAATGTTGAGAAAATGCAACAAATTGCCGAAGCGAGAATCAACCTCACCGGTGGTGAAGTCTTCGCGACTTCAGAGCATGCAGATATGTATGCTGCCATAGACGTCCTGATTGACAAGCTTGATCGTCAGGTTATTAAACACAAAGAGAAGTTAACAAAACACTAGCAATGGAACTTCGTACCATACTGCGGCCGGAGTGCACAACCTGCGCCACTCCGGGCAGTAAGAAAAAGGTACTGGAACTCATCAGCGACTTAGCCGCTGCCCAGTACCCCACCCTCTCATCTCAAGAGATCTTCGAAAGCCTTGTGGCGCGCGAAAAGATGGGGAGCACAGGTATAGGTAACGGCATCGCCATTCCACATGGTCGATTAACCGATATAACACAACCCATAGCCATATTGGTGAAATGTGAGGAGCCGATAGCCTTTGATGCTATCGATAAACAACCTGTCGACATTTTATTTGCGCTGCTGGTGCCTGCTGACCAATGTCAACAGCACTTAAGCACTTTGTCCTGCATGGCTGAAAAGCTCAGCGACAAACAAATATTGAAGCAATTGCGCAAGACGCATGATGAAACGGAACTCTATCAGGTAATCACTGGATGAAACTGGTCATAGTGTCAGGGCGCTCAGGCTCAGGCAAATCGGTCGCACTAAGAGTGCTGGAAGATCTCGGCTACTATTGTGTCGATAATCTTCCGTTGCCGCTGATTGGCAGCTTACTCGAACAGCTCAAGGGCAGTAACGATCTCGTCGCCATCAGCGTCGACGTGCGTAACCTGCCAGAGCAAGACAAGGTACTCGTCAAACAGCTCGCCAGCCTGCCAGAGGGCACTGAACTTACCAGCTTCTTCTTAAACTCCAGCGATAAAGTACTGTTAAAGCGCTACAGCGAGACTCGGCGCTTACATCCCTTATCTAAGAGCCGAGTCTCACTGCAAGAGGCCATCAAGCTTGAAGGCAAATTGCTCGAGCCCCTGTCACAGCAAATGGATCACTACATAGATACTTCGAATCTGAATATCTATGAACTCAGCGACCAAGTACGGCAAATCCTGCTTGGCAGTGTCGATAAGGAGCTGGTGATCAACTTCGAGTCCTTCGGTTTTAAGCATGGTATGCCAACCGAAGCCGACTTTATGTTTGATGTGCGCTTTTTACCCAATCCCCATTGGGAACCTGAGCTGCGACCACTCACTGGCTTAGATGAACCTGTGGCGGAGTTTTTAAATCGCCAACCTCTGGTGAACAAGTTCATCTGGCAAATCGAGAACTTGCTCGAGACTTGGTTACCCCATTTAGAGCGTAATAACCGTAGCTATTTGACCATTGCCATCGGCTGTACTGGCGGTCAACACAGATCGGTTTACGTGGCCGAACAACTGGCTAAACGCTTTAGTAATGGCAAACACAAAGTGAATGCCCGCCATCGAGAGTTAAGCCATGCCAAAGCTTGAGCGCCAAGTCACTATCTGTAATAAACTCGGCTTGCATGCCCGCGCCGCCACAAAGCTCGTGGTGTTAGCCTCCGAGTTTGATGCCAGTATTACCTTGATCCAAGGTGAAAAACAGGCTTCAGCGGCCAGTGTATTGGGGCTACTCATGTTAGAAACTGGCATGGGTAAAACCATTACCCTAATTGCCGAAGGCCCGGATGCCGAGCCAGCGCTCAATGCTATTTGCGCGCTTATAGATGCTAAGTTCGACGAAGCCTGCTAATTGCATCGACATCTCATATCGATTGCTCCAGCCGTTATTCAGTACCCTGTTTAGTTTTGATTTCAGCAAGTTATACCAGTAAAACACATTTGTGACTCGACGCCCTCCCGTGCGCTCAATTACAATAGACTGCTGCGCTTTGGCTTAGGTTCTCAATAGCTGAACGCCCACCCATCCACCGTCGTCACCTTGGAGGAAACATGCCCGTAGAAGCCTCAGACAGCTTGCAAGTCGAACAACGTCTCGACCAACTGAGCCATGCCCTCAACAGCGGTATGTTTGTGCATGTCAGGCAAATGCTGCAAAACATGGCGGCGTCGGATATCGCATTGATTTTAGAATCATCACCACCGAAGGCGCGGCAAGTGCTATGGCAACTGGTCGATCAAGATCAGCTAGGGGATATTCTCGATGAGCTCAGTGAAGAGTTAAAAGATCCGCTGATCCGCGCCATGAGTCCTGAACGGGTCGCCAAGGCGACCGCCAGTATGGATACGGACGATCTCGCTTATATCCTGCGAAGCTTGCCGGATACCGTCTATAAGCAAGTATTGCAGTCAATGAGTCTGCAAAACCGCCAGCGGGTCGAGCAAGCGCTCTCCTATCCCGATGAAACTGCGGGCAGCTTAATGAACACAGATACTGTGACCTTAAGGCCCGATGTGAATATCGATGTGGTACTGCGTTATTTGCGCCAACGGGGCAATCTGCCCGATACCACAGACACTTTATACGTGGTGGATAAGCACGATCACGTACTCGGCGGGGTAAAACTTGCCGATCTGCTCACCTGCGATCCCAATACTCATATCAGCAGCATTATCGATACCGATATCGAGAGTATTCCCGTGGGCATGTCCGACAGCGAAGTGGCACAACTGTTCGAACGCCATGACTGGGTATCGGCGCCCGTGGTCGATAGCGAAGGTAAATTACTCGGCCGTATCACCATTGACGATGTGGTCGATGTTATCCGTGAAGATGCCGAACATTCCATGATGGGGATGGCGGGGATGGATGATGATGAAGACACCTTCGCCCCCGTGGTGAAGAGTACCTTACGCCGCTCACTCTGGCTCACAATTAACTTGTTCGCCGCGCTATTGGCGGCCTCTGTCAGCAATATGTTTGAAGGCACAATCGAACAATTCGCCACTATTGCGATCCTAATGACCATAGTGCCGAGTATGGGCGGAGTAGCAGGGAATCAAACCTTAGCCTTAGTTATCCGCGGGATTGCCTTGGGCCATATTGGCCAGAGTAACGCCCGCTGGCTAATTGGCAAAGAACTCGCCATTGGCTTTTTGAATGGCCTCATGTGGTCGATTTTGGTGTTTATCGCGGTATTAGTTTGGAAAGATGATATGGCGCTTGCCAGCCTGATTGGCGGCGCAATGCTCATCAATATGACAGTCGCAGGACTGGCTGGCGCCAGTATTCCGCTGATCTTAAAGCGCTTAAAAGTGGATCCTGCGTTAGCGGGCGGCATGGTGCTCACCACAGTCACCGATGTGATTGGTCTGTTTGCCTTCTTAGGATTAGCGACCCTGTATTTAATGCACTAGGCCAAGCTAAAATAAACAACAAAAATGGCGCCATAGGGCGCCATTTTAATAAGTCGATTCCCACTATTTTTTGGGTGGCTGAAAGCCATAGCCCGTTAAAATCGCTTGTCCCTCAGGGGATAAAATAAACTCGGCCAGAGGCGTGGCCGCACTATTGGCATTCTTTAACATCAATAGACCATAGTCGGCGCCAACGGCTAGCTCTGGCGGTAAATCGACAATCTTGAGGCTCGGCACTTCTTTTTGTGCCAGCACCGCATTGGTGCAATAGGTTAAGAACACATCCGCCTGCTTATTTTCCATCACCCAAGCATAGGGATTACGATCTTTGGGAGGTTTAGCACTCTCTGGCCCACCCGTTAGCTGCAATGCTTTGGTTTCTAATGTGGTTTTTGCATTGGCTTTTAAGGCCTCGGCTTTCGCAAACACTGCCCAAGCATAATCCCCCGCGGGATCGGCTTTTGGCGTTGATGTCCCGACTTTAGTTTGCGGCGCGAGCAGGGTATCTAATAAATTCGCGCTGGTGAGTGGTACATCCGCTTGGGCAATGGCACAGAGTTGGTTACGGGCAAACATTTGCACCTTTTCACCCGTTCCGGCATCGACTAAGGCCTGCGGGTGTTTCATATTCGCCGAGGCGAAAATATCGACCCGCTCCCCCTCTTGGATCCGCTTCAGTAATAAACCCGAAGGGGCATACTGCGCCGCCACCTTAGCGTCGGATTTTGCTTGATAAGCGGCAATAATATCGTTCATCGCCGCCTTTAAACTGCCTGCGGCCCTTAGTTCAATAGGTGCTATCGCCTCAGTGCCCATCGGCGCTCCTTGTACCATGCCCGCCATTAATATCGACCCTAAACTAATTGCTAACACTAACCCCTGTTTTGCCATGCTGTTATCTCCGTTCGCACAGGAAAATATCCTAGTGCATACAAGACGGCAAAATCTTTACAGGATCAAGCACTACCGCAGCCTGATGAATTCAAATCGGGACAATTGTGGCCAAGATCACTTAAGTCTTTTAGTTGAATGGACAAATTGTCCCGATGGCAGAAAGTAAAAAGTCGCCCGTAGGCGACTCTTATTTCATTGAAAATTATTGCCCCGTTGGGGTTAACACAATTTCCACTCGGCGGTTTTGCGCACGACCTGCGGCATTCGCGTTTGATGCGATAGGACTTGCCTCACCCATGCCCTTAGATTTTACCCGAGCAGAAGCCACACCTTTGCTCATCAGATAGTTGCCCACTTCGCTGGCACGTACCTGTGATAAACGTAGGTTGTATGAATCTGAGCCGCTGCTGTCGGTATAACCTAATACGTTAAGTTGGGTCTTGCTGTATTCCTTAGCTACCAACGCCACGGAGTTAAGTACGCGCTTAGCGCCATCGCTCAGCTCAGTTTGGTCGACACCAAAGGTCACTTCGTTTGGCATGTTGAGAATAATGTTGTCACCGTCGCGGGTCACACTCACGCCTGTAGAGGCTAGTTGTTGACGCAATTTGGTTTCTTGCACATCCATGTAATAACCAATCCCACCACCAACGGCGGCGCCAGAGGCTGCACCAATTAAGGCACCTTTACCGCGGTCGCTCTTGCTCGACGACGCTACCCCAACGGCCGCGCCAGCAACGGCACCAATTAAGGCGCCCGTGGTGGCTTTCGCCGTTTGTTGTTCATTGGTATAGGGATTAACTGTACTACAGCCAGACGCAATCAAGGCGCCGGTCACCACGACAATAGCAAGCTTAGACACTGGCAGTGATTTAATCAGAGAAGGCTTCATCATTTATGACCTCAAAACATGATTGATGATGGTATTTGCCCGCCAAACGGCAAAGGGCATGGCAGGTCGCCAGAAGACACCATAAAAAAACGCAGTATATAAGCATTCACTTTTGAGACAATCTTTAATCGCTTTATCGCTCATTTTATGACCTTTCCAATCGAAAGTAACACTAAATAAAAACATCTTAAGATCATTTGAGAAACATTTAGAGTAAAAGCACTGAAATAGTGCAAGCTGCACCGTTTCTGACATAGCTTAAATAAATCACCGTTTGAAACTAATAAATAAGTATATGATTTTAAATTAAAATAAAAGTTTTAAAAAATTGGCACGGATCTTACATACTAATAAATAGGTAGAAGAGCAGAGGCGCTCAAAGCAACTCACTCGATACCTTGAGTAAGTTGTTTGACATCGATGGACGTTAATCTAAGTACCCGTTGTGAGGCATGTTAATCGAAGCACAATCCCTAAGCGGATTGAGGAGGAAGAGATGAAACATCTGATGAAACTTATTAGTCATTGTCGCCACGAATGGTTGTCCCTGCGCCACCTAGGACATAGCCAGTGGGATATAGAGCAGCGCCACTAATCACCAAGGAAAACACTGAAACAACCAGCGAAAGCACATACAGAGATTATAGAGTTAGAGGGATAACCCATGGGAATCGCCAATCATAGTATTAAACATGACGTTATTTTTGAAGTGAAAGCCAAAGGCAGATTACTCTCTGATGTCGCACGACAGTACGGTATTTCGGCTAAAGCGGTTTACCAATGGGTAAGGGAAAGTGAACAGCAGCCGCAGCAAAGGGAATGCGCCTTAATGACTGAAATTGCGCAGTTGCAGAAACGCATTAAGCAGCTAAACAGTGAATTACGCACTATAGGTTGAGGTGACCTCGCCAGTGCCCTTATAGACAAGGCCGGACCCCATTGCATATTGCCCTGTAGGTCTAACGTGATATGAAAGTTGTGCTAAAAACAATAATAACAGCGCCCTTTTACGTCCGGCCTTGTCATCCAATCAATTGAATTAGCAATAAATAACAGTTTAGACAGAGTCGGATGGGTATCTATTATCGCTCCCCAACGACCTAAGATATAAATCGTACAAATAACAATAATAACTGTGCTGTTTACTGTCCGGCTCTGTCAACTTAATGCTCAAAGTGTATGCAATAGGAAAGAGGAAAGGTTTTGACAAGGCTTTAGAGGGAGTTATCTCCCCCAAAGATCAAATATGTGAATTGTGCTCCCCCAAGTCACGAACATATTACCCTCTTGGGTCTTGTCCTTTTATTCACGGATCAATGACGATCCAGCGCTAAACTAAGATAGCGCGCCACGGATGGCTGTGTTGCTTGCAACACCTAAGGTTTCGGCAAGGCTCGAGGGAGTTATCTCCCCCAAAGATAAAATATGGCGATTGTACTCTCCGACCAATTCAACATATTTTCTCCCTTTGGTCTTGTCCTTTTATTGAGTGGTTCAATGGAAAGGAAGGGGCTGAGTGCCCACGCCAAGGATGGCAATGCCACTGGCCTTACAGGCTGCATCTAAATGATTTATAAAATAAAAAAGACGCTCATAGGGCGTCTTTTTTATTTGAGAACATTTCACTAATAATCTTCATTAGCTTCTTGAAGTCGCAGCTTACGTTCCTGTGCCTCATCGTAGGCGGCTTGGATCTCATCTAATACTGAATTTACATCGGCATCGACTAAGACTTCGGTGAACTCGCCAGTTAATTGGGTATCCGGCTTTAATTGACCTGCTTCAAATAATGCCCACATTTCTTTGGCATATTGCGTCTTAAGTAATTCAGGGGCGTACTGACCATAATATTGCGTCATGTTATTAACATCACGCTCAAGCATCCATTTCGCATGGTTGTTCGCCGCCGCATCGACGGCCTGAGGTAAATCGATAATCACAGGACCATCGGCATCGACTAGGACGTTAAATTCGGATAAATCGCCATGGACTAAACCTGCGCAAAGCATACGTTTGACATAAGTCATCACCAGAGCGTGATCGCGCATTGCCTGCTCAGCGCTGAGGCTCACATCGTTGAGACGGGGCGCGACATGACCTTCGCTGTCGGTCACTAATTCCATTAATAAAACGCCATCGAAACAACCAAATGGCGTAGGCACTCTCACTCCCGCATTGGCTAAACGGAACAGCGCATCCACTTCAGAATTTTGCCAGGCTTCTTCCATTTGTTCACGGCCAAATTTAGACCCTTTTTCCATCGCCCGAGCACGGCGACTATTACGGACCTTACGTCCCTCTTGGTAAACCACCGCCTGCTTAAAACTGCGTTTATCCGCTTCCTTATATACCTTAGCGCAGCGAATATCCTCACCACAGCGTACCACGTACACTGTAGCCTCTTTACCGCTCATCAACTGGCTAATGACTTCGTCAACCAGTCCTTCATCAACCAGAGGTTGGATTCGTTTAGGAGTTTTCATACCGACCTTATACCTTAGTTAGGCGTAAGATGGAATGTGCCGGACAAATCTTCATATAAAAGCAACCTTTTAAAGATGATAGATAAAAAGATTCAGTTAAAAATACCTCGCTTCAGTAAAAACTAAAGCACCTAGCCTAGGAACACAATAGCAAAACGCAGTAGATTTAAAGTCAGTAAACTTGCTGAAAATCTTCTCTTATTGCCCACCCTAGGCCTTAAGAATCACCTCGATTGATTTATATCACAAGATACTGAAGTTAATAGTGATTCATACAAAGAATGCAATCACACTGCCAACGGTTGCCGCGGCTTTCAGCAGTTACCCGGCTTTATAGTAGCCTTGGGTGTCCTCTTGAGGTGGTGTTTCGGGATCACAAAGATGTTCATAGGTCTTAGGTTCGGCCTGACCAAGCGCGCCATGGGTGAAAGATTGAGGGCGCCGACCTTAGTTGAAGCATTAGTACCACTTGATTCTTGCGGTTCAGTGTCACTTTTAAGTTCTGCCTTCACCTCTTGAGAATACGTAGAAGTCGTCGCAGTGTGCTATGTGATGGAGGCAGCGGCGCCAACATAAGGATTTCCAATACAAGATATTGAAAATAAAAATAACATTAACTCAATACCTTAACATTATTGCATCGAGCAAGTTGTGACTGAGATAGGAAAAGCCCCCAGAGCTTTGTGCAAGCTAACCGTATAATGGGCGAAATATAGCGCTGGCACAGCCCTCACCTAAGCTTTATGCTGATGCCATTTTGTGACTATCCGATCCTAGAATGCGTTATCTTAACCTTGCTTTAGCTCTTACCGCCCTCTCCCTCACCCAATGCACTAGTCTCTCACTCGAAGAATGTCGGGATAATAACTGGTATGCGACAGGCTTAGCAGATGGCAACCGAGGTAGCAGCGCGAGTCAGCTCAACCAATATCAGCAGGATTGCCATGAGTTTAATCTCAAGGTGGATACCGCACAGTGGCAACAGGGATACCAGCAGGGGCTTATCAGCTATTGTTTGCCCGAAAATGGCTACCGCGTAGGCTTAGCTGGGGAAAATTACTCTGGCGTTTGTAGCAATAATCAGTTTGTTGAGCGTTATAACCAAGGACACGAGCAATATCTGGTGAATAAACGTCTGGCTGAAATTGCCGACCGTTTAAATGCTATCGATATCCAGCTCAGTAGCATCAACAGTAAGCTAAACAACCTCACCGATAAAGCCGAGCTGCAGAAGCAGAAGAACGTCCTATTGAACGAGAAAAACCATCTCCTCGACGAAAGACTGCGTCTTCGCCGAGGAGATATCCGCTTTGAATTTCGCTTCTAAGCGTTCGTGTAAGAATGGCTTGAAGGATAAGCCATCACTTAGAGATGGCTTCTTTGGTACTGATAATACTGATTTGGTTGGCGACTTTAATCTTGTTAACCTTGGGCACACGCAGGAAGAAGCCATAATAGAGCAAGCTGGCTGATGTCCAGGCAATAGCTAAACTCCAGAGATCATGGCTCAAGAAATGGGCACCGCGAAGCTCCTGCGCAAACCCAAACACCGCGCCTAATACAATCCCAAAGAGTAACCCAGTCTTCGCATATTGGGGGCGGTATTCCTTCAACACATAATAGCTTGCTACCCAAGCAAAACCGCCGCTCGAATGTCCACCTGGGAAGCATTGACCAAATTCGGCGCCCTCTGGCAAGCGAGCAAATAGGGATGAGTGCATCATGCGACCGCCAAACTCAAGCACATCCCAGGGGCAGGTCATATGGGTAAGACTCTTGCCTAGGCGCACTAAGGCCACGCTGGCCAGCACACTACTGAATAAATAGATAAAACCTTTACGGTAAGGGCGCAGTTTGTCGACCCGAAAACTTAAGCCAATGCAGCTTACAACCAAGACAACGAACACAATAACCAAATTACGCCCAGTGACATGCAATAGACCTTCGGTCAACCAATGGCCACGCAAAGGCCAAGAATCGACTCCACCCTGCCAGTGGAATAATAAGCTGGCAAAGCGCATATCGGTATGGGTCAATTCAAGCCAAAAAATAATCACAGCAAACACGAGCCAAGGAGCAAGCAAATATCCCTTTGCGAAACTGAGAAATGTCGTCCTAACCTTGCTTTTCATATTCTGATGCACTTAATTATCCACTCGCCGAAATCCACTGCACCAGACTAAGGACGAATTCTTATCAAAAGCTTAAGAAACTCAAAGTACATAAAGTCGACATAAAACTTACAAATCAAAGCAAACTAAATTGGGGGGGTAAACTCGAAAACGAAGAAAAAGACTATAGTGTATAAATAACAAAGTGCTTTTTGGATGAGCCTCAAATGCCCTACAAGTTTGCCCTCCAACAATCTCAAAAAGAACGCTTATTCGCGGATATCGCTATTGATACAGGCAAGATTACCGTACCGCCTGAGATGCTAGAGAATTGGCAACAAACCTTAGATCTGCTCTCCGAGATAGTAGATACACCGGCCGCCCTTATCATGCGTGTTCATCCTACCGAGATTGAAGTGTTCGCCTCGAGCCATAGTCAAGGCAATCCCTACAAACCCCACGATAAAGAACATTTAGGTCATGGGCTTTACTGCGAAACCGTGATGAAAGAGTGCCAGGAGCTCCACATTCCTAACGCCTTGAAGGATGCGAATTGGGATAAAAATCCCGATATAAAACTGGGAATGATTGCCTATTGTGGCCTGCCCTTACATTGGCCCGATAACAGCACCTTCGGCACCATTTGCATGCTAGATAGTAAGGAGCGGAACTACAGCCAGCAGTTCCGTAGTTTGCTGGCGCGATTTCAAAATGCTATCGAAACCAATCTTATCACTCTGTTCCAACAAGCTAAATTGCAGCTCCATAACCAGCAGCTCGAACAAAAAGTACAGCAACGAACCCACGAACTTGCGGAACTCAGCGCCAAGTTAATCCGCGAAATAGAAACCCGTACTACGACCGAAAGCACGCTTGAGTATCACAAGAGCTACGATCCCCTGACAGGGCTTCCCAACAGACTCAATCTCATCAATACCCTAGCGAATATGCTGGAAGAGATTAATCGTAAAGAAAAAATCTCAGTGTTTTACCTAGGGCTGCGTAATTTCAAATCCATTAACGATAGTTACGGTTACCTCATCGGCGATAAGATACTGACCATCTTGAGCCAACGCCTACAACATTGCACAGACGGCCACACCTTTATTGCCCGTATCGCAGGAGCTGAGTTTGTACTGGTGCAGGCCCATAAGCCCTCGCAGCATGAGACCAACAAGCTGCTTAACCAAATCATCAACTGCTGTAATTCGCCCTTTGGTATCGCCGACTTTGTGATCACTATTCCCTCTTCAATCGGCATAGCGCAGGCGCCGAGCGATGGTATCGATGCCGCGACCTTATTGCAAAAAGCTGGTGCTGCCATGACCATCAGCAAGGCCGAAGGCACGCCCTATAGTTTTTTCAATCAAGACACTCAAACTGCGCTGAGCCAACGCTATCAACTCGAGTCTCACTTAGTCGATGCTCTGCAAAAAAACGAACTGAGCCTTCAATATCAACCATTTATCGAGTTGAAAACTCAAAAAGTGATTGGCGCAGAAGCCTTGCTGCGTTGGCATAATCCTGTGTTGGGTCAGGTTTCTCCAGACCGATTTATTGCCTTGGCCGAACGTAATGGCCAAATTATGGAGATAGGTAACTTCGTACTCCACAGTGCCATCAAACAGGCCGCAGACTGGTGCCGAATACTGCAGCGGGACTTTAAAATCGCCATCAATATCTCCCCCGTGCAAATGCGTAACCCCCGCTTTGCCGAACATATTGCTGAGCTACTAACCCTTTATCAATTACCTGCCACTGCGCTAGAGCTGGAGATCACCGAAGGTATGCTATTGCAGGACGAACACTTAGCCCATAACGCTATTCAGCAATTGCAAGAACTGGGGATCCGCATCTCCCTCGATGACTTTGGCACCGGCTACTCTTCCCTAAGCTATCTACAAAAGTATTCCTTCGATACCTTAAAAATTGACCGCTGCTTTATCAGTAAACTCGAAAATAGCGAACAGGACCGGGAGTTGACTAAGGCAATTATTGCGATTGGCAAAAAACTCAAACTCAAGGTGATTGCCGAGGGAGTAGAAAACACGAATCAGGATAGTTTTATCCGAAGTGAAGAATGCGATTTAGCCCAAGGCTACCTATATGGTAAACCCGTGACACCTGCGCAGTTTGAACGTGACTTTATTCGCTCATCCAAGAACTAAAAGCATAAAACCAGAATGAGCACAGCATGAACGCGACACTTTGACGGTGCCTTAAGTAAATTAGTCAGAAACGATGTGGTATTGACCTCGGGCTTAAACAAAACCAAGCTCGATAGCCGCCAAAAATAAAGCCCCCGCAACCTAAGTTACGGGGGCTTTGCTATGAGGGGTTAGCTCATATTAAAGGATGTTTACTTATAAGTTGCTTCGCGTTTTTTCGCTTCGGCATCCCACTTAGGTAACACGTCTTTCTTGAATGCTTCTTTCTCTGCATTCATCTTGTCCATGTCCATACCCAGTGCAGCCTGTGCTTTAGCTTTAGTAGAGATATCTGGGATAGCAACAGGATCTGTTAAACCTTTTTTCGCTAACAACTGTGCTAACTTAACACGAGCATCAGCGGCTTTATTAACAGACGTACCCAACACTCGTAGTGCTTCTTCAGGCGCGTGAGCTGCAACACCGTGCGAAGCAATGGCTAAATCCCAGCGCCATTGAGCGTGGCGAATATCAGTTAAAATTGGCTTCATCTCAGCTTCAGTAGCACCTAATTCCCATGCTTTAGCGGCTTCGAAGTGCGCTTTCACTAATTGCTCTTCCGCTTTCAATTTCATTTCTTTAACTTTAGCTTTGCGCTCATTCGTAACGCCAACTAAGAACTCTTTCGTTTGGCTATGGCAAGTTGCACAAGTTTCTTCGAAACGATCGAACGGGTTACCGACTTTATGATCGGTAAACTTCTTACCGTCAGGGCTAGTCACTTTAGGCATGTGACAGTCAACACAACTGACATTATTTTTACCATGAATACCCAGTTTCCAAGTCTCATACTCGGGATGCTGTGCTTTTAACATTGGCGTCTTAGATAACGCATGAGTCCAATCTGAGAACTCGATACCGTCGTAATAAACTTCCATCTGGTCAACAGTGATGCCCATATCCCATGGGAATTTGACGAACCCTTTTTTGTCTTCTTTTTTCTCGAAATAGTATTCAACGTGGCACTGACCGCAAACCATTGATTGCTTATCTTTCTTCGAAGCTTTATCAAATGGCGTACCGATAGCATCCATTGCGCGGTCTACATAAGGACGAGAGATCCGCAGTTTTGGCGAGCCTTTTTCATGGCAATCACTACAGCCAATGGTGTTAACCACTTCGGCACCGCCTTTTGCCCACTTACCTTTGAAATAACCATCTTCGCCCTGCTCTTCAATTAAGCGAGGTACGTCAGGGCTCTTACAGCTCCAACAGGCCATAGGCAATGGACCATCTTCCGCATTTTTAGGCGCGCCAGTACGCAGGGTGTTACGCACGTCAGTCACGGCATACATGTGACCACGAGGGGCGTTGTAATCTTTTGCGAATGCATAACCAGCCCACAGGATAACCATATTAGGATCCTGTGCTAACGCATCAACGAGCTCTTCACTCTTTGCAGTGTCATGCCAGCTATTATATTGATTTTTAAATTTATCTTTATAAACTTCGTTGCGAGGCTCGGTCTTATCGCTCGCCATCGCACCCGCCGCCATGAAGCTAGCGGCTACCAATGCACTGAGTGCAAAGGACTTACCAGTCATCTTCTTCATCATCTCATCTCCGTGTTGCATTATTTTAATAAATCACGACATCTCCAAGGCCAAAGTTAGTGGCTTAACCCCACCAAAGACATACCTCTTAGGGGGTATCTAGAGCGAAGTTTGCGCTAGATCAAAATGTAATAGTGTTGTTGTTCACACTTTTATGTTTTTGTTAATGTAATACATTATTTTCTAATGTAAAAAACACGACTAAAGAGCCGTTAAATCAATGGCCATATATTAGGTAATGGACATATGAAACGAGGCAGCCTTACCTCCAAAATTCTGGGTTTAATGTTAGTACTTATTTTGCTTTCTAGCAGCCTAGCCATCTTCGCAATCATCAATTTGTCTTACAGTTTAGGCGATGCCAAAGCCATCAATGCCTCGGGTTCACTGCGGATGCAAAGTTACCGCCTGATGTTTTATGCCAACTCAGGCAGTGAAGCAGCCCAAGAGAAAATCACCGAGTTTGAAAACACCTTGCATTCCGAGGCGTTGCAACCATCCACAGGTTGGCTCAGCCCGAAAAAAATCGCCGAGCAGTACCAGCTCGTTATCGATAAATGGCTGGTCATGAAGTACTACATTGAGCAGGAAAACTCCCGCGACTATGCAGCCTCACTCAAGGACTTTGTCGATACTATTGATTTATTAGTGCTCGAAATGGAGCACCATGCCGCCTTCAAGTTGCGCCTCCTCGCCGCGAGCCAAATCTTTGGGCTAGGACTAATGCTCGCCATTGCCTTTTTAGCGGTACGCTTTACTAAGCGAAAAGTCGTGGTGCCATTGCAGCAGCTAATGGAATCAGCCAATACCATTTCAAAGGGCAATTTCGAGATAGAAATGCCCGAGACTGAATATATTGAGCTGACCGCACTGACCCATGCGCTGCAAAAAACTGCCCGCGAACTAGCGACCTTGTATGGCAACCTAGAATCCCAAGTCGCCGAAAAGACTCTCGCCCTCACTAGGGCAAACAATGAACTCGCATTTTTATACGATAACCTATTGACACTTAATGCGAAAAAGCTGGACTACAAGGCGCTCAAGGCGGCATTAAATCAATTGAAGGACTATGAGTCTATCGACCATTTAAGACTGATCATTCAGTACCCGGAGCAAGAGCTAGAAGTGGTTGAAGCCGATGGCGGCTGGCCGGAAACGGCTCCCCATTGCACCCGTTTTCCACTGCAATTTGAGCAGGCCGATTTAGGTTACTTAGAGCTCATTTCGGCGCAGGATACTAATACTCCGTTGTTTAAAAACTTCGCCATCATGCTCACCCGCTCCATCGTTATCCATAACGCCACCGAGCAGCGCCAACAGTTGGCCCTTATGGAAGAGCGTGGAGTGATTGCTAGGGAATTGCACGACTCCCTTGGCCAAGTACTGTCCTTCCTCAAAATTCAAATTAGTCTGCTACGCAAAAACTTAGACCATAGCTGTCGCAGCCCAGTGGTGGAGAACCAACTGACGGAAATCAACGAAGGGGTCAGTACAGCCTATGTACAGCTCAGGGAGTTATTATCCACCTTCAGATTAACCATCAAAGAACCGAATCTGAAGAACGCGATGGAAGCCATGCTAGAGCAGCTCAGGGCCAATACCGATATCAAGATCCACCTCGATTACAAACTTTCGCCCCAATGGCTCGAGGCGAAGCAGCATATCCACATTCTGCAGATCACCCGCGAAGCCACACTCAACGCCATCAAGCATGCCAATGCCAGTCAGATCATCATTCGCTGTTATAAAGATGACAATGGTATGGTCAATATCAGTGTGAGTGATAACGGCATAGGGATTGGTTACCTGAAAGAACGAGATCAACACTTTGGCATAGGAATAATGCACGAACGCGCCAGTAAATTAGCTGGCAAGGTTGTATTTAGTAGCAATGATACGCACACTAATAGCAAGGGAATTGCCGAACAACTAGATCAAGAACACCCGGATATTCCCTTAATGCCTAATAACAAATCCAATTTGTCTCAGGGAACCAAGGTTACATTAGTTTTCCCTTCTCAACAGGAGCCTACACATGGGTAAGCCTTATTCAGTCCTCGTGGTCGATGACCATCCCCTCCTTCGCAAAGGGATCTGCCAACTGATCGCCTCCGATCCTGACTTTAGTCTCTTCGGTGAAGTTGGCGGTGGCTTAGACGCCTTAAGCGCCGTCGCAACCGATGAGCCTGATATTGTGCTGCTCGATCTGAATATGAAGGGAATGACAGGACTCGATACCCTCAATGCCATGCGCCAGGAAGGCGTGACCTCAAGGATAGTTATCCTCACAGTTTCCGATGCAAAACAAGATGTTATTCGACTACTGCGCGCAGGCGCAGACGGTTATTTACTGAAAGATACCGAACCGGATCTGCTGCTCGATAAACTCAAAAATGCCATGCTAGGCCACAGAGTGATCAGCGATGAAGTTGAAGAATATCTGTACGAGCTTAAAAATGCCGCCGATGAACAGGAGTGGATCTCGAGCCTAACACCAAGGGAGTTACAGATCCTACAACAGCTGGCGGAAGGGTTAAGTAACCGAATGATTTCAGAGCACTTACATATCAGTGAAGGCACGGTCAAAGTGCACGTTAAAAACCTGCTGCGTAAGGCCAATGCCAAATCGAGAACCGAAATGGCGGTAAGGTATCTAAACAACTAACGCTTGAATATAATGATAAGCACCAAGCTAAAAATAACAAAGGCAATCAATAGATTGCCTTTGTTATATCGAGATGTTAAGGGTGTAGCTAGCGCCCTTTTTGCACAAATTCATACCAACTTAACAGGGCTTCTTCTAAATCTTCTAAGCCACAATAGGCTTCTGATTCAGAATCATAGAGTGACATTGACTCTTCTAGCTCATATTCCTGATCAAACCCTAGGGCATTGGCATAAATCCGCGCCTGCTCTTCATCGAGTTCTAGGGTTAAATCACCACCGATAAGGCGCCAAGAATCTCGCTTACCCGCTTGAATTTCTTTGATAATATCTAGTACTTGTTGAATTTTGGCTAACTCTGGCCCCAACTCTTCCGAAAACCATTGACCCAGCACTTCATGGTCCATACTAAAGCTGGCTAAATAAGTGCCCGTCAAACTGTTACGCCGAAATTCATATTCCATTTTATCTTCTCAATGCATTACAACTATGGCTAATTTTAATCTATTTCATCGTAACTTGCTTGGCCAGCAATTTAGGCTCGCGAAGTGAGGCAATTATCAGCACAAACGATGCCTATACTTCATTTTCACAACGAAATCAGTTAGCTTGAGTCCATGATTTAGCAAGAGATGGAATGCGATATGCACGATGGATTTATCTACAGCTTAGTGCTTAGCGGCGCGCGCGCGGGGTCAACCTTAACCCCAGAAGAGCTTGAGAACTGGAATCCCAAGGATGGACTGATCTGGATACACCTACGTTATCGCCACAAAAAAGCCCGCCACTGGGTGTTAAATAGCGGCCTGAATAAAGTCGAAAGCGATGCCCTGCTCGCCCAAGATACCCGCCCAAGGGCCGTGTTTGCCGGTGAAGGGGTATTGCTGGCCCTGCGCGGCGTAAACTTAAACCCCAATTCGGCTCCCGAAGACATGGTTGCAGTGCGTATTTACGCCGATAAACAACGGATTATCTCTACCTGTGATCGCGAGCTACTCTCGGTTAAAGATGTCGCAGAACTCATCATGGAAGGTGCCGGTCCCACCACCACAGGAGACTTTATCCTTGCGCTTTGCGAAAGGCTTACCACGCGCAAAGTGGATTTTATCGACACACTCGAAGAGCAACTTTCCGAATTAGAAGAACAAGTTGTCTCTGGCAATGTAAAAGATTTACGCACAGATATCGCCGAGTTACGCAGGCAAACCGTGGCGCTGCGCCGTTATTTAGGCCCGCAGAAAGAAGCTTACGCTAAGATGCTATCCGATCAGTTTGTCCTATTTAACGAGCCCGAAAGACTCAAGATGCGCGAAACTACGGATAAGCTTATTCGTACTATTGAAGACTTAGACGCCCTGCGTGACAGAGCCAATGTGACTCAGGAAGAATTACTCAGCCAGCAATCGGAGCAGCTAAACAAGCGCTTGTATTTCTTATCCTTAGTCTCGGCAATTTTCTTACCACTGGGGTTTTTAACCGGATTGCTAGGGGTGAATATTGGCGGCATTCCCGGTGCGGATAACACTTGGGCCTTTGCGACCTTCTGCGGCATTCTTATCTCTCTGGTCGCCCTGCAAATGGCACTCTTCTATCGCTTTAAGTGGTTGTAGACTACAATAAAAAACGCCAATCTTATGATTGGCGTTTTGTTTTACCCATTGCCGTTACTGTGGCAACTCAAACAGATTTGTCATGACTTTATAAAGCTCAGTGCCTTGATGCACGGACGCCGAGGCAAAATGGAGTATGGGCACACAATCCTGCGGCAAGCTTAGCGCCGTCAACTCCTGCTCACTGCCATATAAGTCGAGCCGCAGCAGATTGACTAAGGTCTCACCCGCCGCCAGTGGCTCTCCCACGGGCGCCACATATTCCACCAATCCTGCCATGGGGGCATGGTACTTTTTGTAATCCTTAAGATAACAGCCAAAACGTGGCATCTTTGCGGGTGCGACTCGCTCGGCGATCACCCCACGATGACTCAAGTAGGCCAAAATCCCCTGAGCATCGACTAAAGCATCCTCAAGGCAAATGCGTTCTTGGCTCGCCAGTTCCAAGGTAAAGGCCGAAACGGCAATCTTAAGTTCTCGCCCCTGTGCTTTGGCGACTTCACTCAATTGCCACCAAGGGCAAAATGCCGCTTCATCCATAGCACCGCCAAAACTATTGGGGATCACTAAGGTGTAAGGAATCGAGAAAAACTGCGCCGCCGTAAGGTCATATTCAGGGCAATACAAGTGTTTACAGGATTTAGGCCCAGTATGCAGATCGAGTACTATATCCGCCTCATGGGCCATGGTCTGCAGCTTAACCGCTAATCTGTGGCCCGTGGTCACGCCCCACTCGTTGCGCAATCGCTGCTGACACGCTTCGACTAAGGTACTGCGATAAGCTTGGATAAGTTCGCTATCACTAAGCTCGGCATGTTCACGGTACCAAGTGGGTAAATCAATCAAGTGATTTAAGTACTCGCGGTTCCAGTTTGCCCCTGTAATAGGGTCAAAACGCCCCAGCGTAAACTCACCACTCTTTTGATTTATCCCCAGCGGATTTGCCAAGGGCACTAAGGTGATTTCCCCTAAGATGTCACAGCGCTCGAGCTGCTTCATCAATTGGAAAATCACCGCATTCCCCTGCACCTCAGCGCCGTGGACATTGGCCTGAATATACACTTTAGGGCCAGAAACATGACCACTTGGCTTAAAGTGGTAAATCGGCAGGGTGAGTGCTTGCCCTGCGGCAAGCTCCCCAATGGTTAAAGACGACGCAGTCGGTTGCATATTACGCGCCTTCGAACAGGTTTTCGTGTAGGGCTTTAACCACTTGCGCCGCTTCTGATTCGGCTACCAATACGCACAAGTTATGCGGGCTAGCACCTTGGCAGATCATGCGCACATTGTGGGGCTCAAGCACTTCAAACACCCGGCGGCAAATGCCCGCTGTGGTGGCAATTCGATTACCGATAATCGCCACCAGTGCTAAACCATCTTCAACACGTACACGGCAATGCTGTGATAATTCCTGCAGCAACGCCTCACTCAACAGCCCTTGGCCGCTTGAATCAGAGCCGGTTTTATCTAGGGTAAGCGATACGTTAACTTCTGAAGTGGTGATCAAGTCCACACTGATCTTATGCCTTGCCAGTGTGGCAAAGGTTTCAGCCAAGAAGCCCTGTGCATGCAACATTTGCAGGCTGTGTAAATTGAGTAGCGTTTGATCGCGGCGCAGTGCAACCGCACGAAACACAGGCGCATCTTCAACCTGATGACGGATCCAAGTGCCGCCCTTTTCAGGCTCCTTACTCGAGCCGACAAACACTTGAATTTGTTGGCGCACCGCAGGCAGGATCGTCGCAGGGTGCAGCACTTTGGCACCAAAAGTCGCCATTTCGGCGGCTTCGTTAAAACTGATTTCGGCAATAGGATGGGCGTTTGGCGCAAGGCGAGGATCGGTCGTGTAAATCCCAGC
>NZ_JBKEDJ010000092.1:0-30606 GCF_047975355.1 Shewanella sp.
CTCAGCTTTAATGGCAGTGGCGGCCAATGCTTTGGGGTATGGAATAGCCCAGGCCTTGAACGCAAGCTCTGCGGTGATGCCATCGCCTACGTCGGTAAAGGCATGTCAGGCGGCAAGATTGTGAGTTATCCAGCGCTAGGGAGTCCATTCCAGAGCGAGCGCAGCGCGAGTGTCGGGAACACTTGTCTGTATGGCGCGACTGGCGGACGCTTCTTCGCAGCGGGTCAAGCGGGTGAACGCTTCGCGGTACGTAACTCGGGCGCCATTGCCGTAGTTGAAGGCTTAGGCGATAACGGCTGTGAATACATGACCAGCGGCATTGTAGTTGTGCTCGGCAAAACCGGGGTGAACTTCGGCGCAGGGATGACGGGCGGCTTCGCCTATGTGTTCGACCAATTTGGCCGCTTTAACCGCCGCGTGAATAACGAGCTTGTCGATACCCAAAAACTCGAGTCGCCTATTCATCAACAGCATTTGAAAGGCTTGATTGAAGAGCATGTGGCCGAGACCGGCAGTGAGCACGCGAAGATGATCTTAAGCGACTTTGCCAACTGGTTAGATTGCTTTGTTTTAGTGAAACCGAAAAATATCGCCGTTGCAGATCTGCTCAAATTAGAGCAATCGAGCCCGGAACTAGCAGTTAAAGCGGGGTAATAGCAGATGAGTAACGATTTTCAATTTATTGAAGTGGGTCGTAAAGACCCAACTAAACACCCTGCAGCAAAGCGTTCGACTCAGTTTATTGAGATTTATCAGCCCTTTGCTCAAGCTCAGGTGACTGAACAGGCGGACCGTTGCCTCGATTGCGGCAACCCTTATTGTGAGTGGAAATGCCCGCTGCACAACTATATTCCCAACTGGCTGAAACTGGCGCAACAGGGCCGGATCATGGAGGCGGCGGACTTAGTCCATGAGACCAATACCCTGCCCGAGATCTGCGGCCGCGTCTGTCCACAGGACAGACTCTGTGAAGGGGCTTGTACCCTAAACGCCGACTTTGGCGCCGTGACTATCGGTAATGTGGAGAAATACATTACCGATACCGCCATCGCCCAAGGCTGGCGTCCAGATATGAGTAAGGTCACGCCACGCAAGGAAAAGGTCGCGATTGTGGGCGCTGGCCCTGCAGGTTTAGGCTGCGCCGATATTCTTGCCCGTAATGGGGTTAAGGCTGTGGTGTTTGATAAGTATCCCCAGATTGGTGGCCTGCTGACCTACGGCATTCCCTCCTTTAAGCTGGATAAAACCGTGATGGCGACTCGCCGGACTGTGTTAGAAGGCATGGGCATAGAGTTCAAACTGGGCGTAACTGTGGGTAAAGACGTCGCTTTTAACCAACTGCTTGAGGAGTACGATGCCGTCTTCCTCGGCATGGGGACCTACACCGCCATGAAAGCGGGCCTTGAGGGCGAAGATGCCCAAGGCGTGTACCAAGCCCTGCCCTACTTGATTGGCAATACCCATCACCTGATGGGCAGCAGCAACCCCGACACCCCTTACCTCAACCTTGCTGGTAAGCGCGTGGTGGTATTAGGTGGCGGTGATACGGCTATGGACTGTGTTCGCACCGCAGTTCGCCAAGGAGCCAGCAGTGTGATTTGTGCCTATCGCCGCGATGAAGCCAACATGCCAGGTTCACGCCGCGAAGTGCAAAACGCCCGTGAAGAGGGAGTGAACTTCCTATTTAACCGTCAACCCGTGGCGATTAAAACCCAGGACGGTAAAGTGGTGGGTGTGGAATGCGTTGAAACCCAAATGGGTAAAGCCGATGCGAGTGGCCGTCAACGTGCCGAAGCAATTGAAGGCAGCGAGCAGTTACTCGACGCCGATGCGGTAATTATCGCCTTCGGTTTCCAACCTAGCCCTGCGCCTTGGTTTGCCGATTACGGCATTGAACTCGACCAATGGGGCCGAGTAAAAGCCAGTAAACAGGCCGATAACCCATTCCAAACCACCAATCCAAAGGTATTTGCTGGCGGCGATATGGTCCGTGGCTCGGATCTGGTTGTGACCGCTATTGCCGAAGGACGTGATGCGGCGCAAGGTATTCTTAACTACTTAGATTAATTGTTTTTTGTTGTACCGCTGTACCAGTGAGTCTCGGACTCGTACCCACGAGTCCACCATTTGCTTGTGAATTTTGGCGCACCTTAGGGTGCGCATTTTTTTACCCATATCCCGTTTAACACTATCCCCATCAAGCAATCGCAATCCCACAATAACGCCAAAGCATAACTGTGGTATATTAGCCGCCATTCTGTTATCCCACGCTTTAGTGGCATCACACATTCAGTTGAATCAAAAGGGTCTCCCATGAAAATTGGTATTATTGGCGCAATGGAGCCAGAAGTTGCCCATCTTATTGCGGCTATGACAAACACCTCTTCGCAAACGATTGCAGGTATTGAATTTATCGCCGGCACCTTAGCGGGCAAAGACGTTGTAGTGACGCGCTCTGGTATTGGTAAAGTCGCCGCCAGTATTGCCACCACACTGCTGATTGAGAAATACGCCCCCGATGCAGTAATCAACACAGGTTCTGCGGGTGGTTTTGTCGATTCACTGTCGATTGGCGATATCGTGATTTCTTCCGAAGTGCGCCACCACGATGTGGATGTCACCGCATTTGGTTACGAAATTGGCCAAATGGCGCAGCAACCTGCGGCGTTTATTCCGGCGCCATACTTAGTGGAAGCGGCCAATAAAGCCATCACACAATTAGGCGAAGTGAAAGCCATTGAAGGCTTAATCTGTACTGGCGATAGCTTTATTTGCGATCCAGTACGCACTAAGACCATGTTGGAACACTTCCCAACAATGGCAGCCTGTGAAATGGAAGGTGCGGCAATTGCTCAAGTGTGTCACCAGTTTGGCGTACCGTTCGTGGTGATTCGTTCACTCTCTGACAACGCCAATAACGACTCTCCCGTCGACTTTGATTCTTACATTGTGAAGGCAGGTTATCATTCGGCACTGATGGTAATGTTACTGCTTGAGCAATTAGATCCAAATTCAGTAAAGTAATTGACTAAAGCATGATCGTGGAAAGTACCTGATGCACAGCTCTTTTTATCAACAACTTGTCGAAATTGATGGCGCTTTGTTTGAAGGCTTCTTGGTACTTTTCTTTGCTTTACTGCTGGCGCGTTTAGCGCCATTGCCGAGGGAAATGCAGCCACTGATTTGGTTTAGTCACTTAGCCAAACAGCTCGCCGCCAAAGTAAATCGCTCTGAGCGCGCACCCAGCCAACAAGCAACCGCGGGTTTTTTAGCCATGTTGCTGCTGGTGTTTCCCTTTTGGGCGATTATCACTTTCTTGCTCGAACTTGCCGCCTTCCCTTGGTTCTTTGAGTTTTTAGTCCTGTATCTATGTCTGACGGATGCAGGCTTTAGCCAAGTCGCCGACGAAATCGCTAAAGCATTAAAGCGCGAGGATAATGCCAGCGCAAAAAAACTGTTACAGCCGTGGATTGTCCGTGATACGGATAATCTGTCGGAAGTCGGCATAACCAAAGCCACGATAGAAAAACTCGCTACCGCGCCAATTTACGGCACAGCATCGACCATCTTCTTCTTTGCGATCGCTGGCGCCCCTATGGTGTTGGCGGTTAGAATGATTAAACAGCTCGAACTCAGTTGGCCGCCCATTCAACCTAAGTACCAGCATTTTTGCAGTACAGCGCACATTATCTCAACGGCGCTACTGGCTATCCCCGCTTGGTTATGGAGCCTATCGATTGCGATTCAGGGCGGTCCTAAAGCCTTGGCATTGCTGTTTCGCACCTCTAAAAATCATCCCGCGCTTCGGGGTTATGTGATGAGTGTGTCCTTAGTGGCAAATATTTTACGCATTGAATTAGGTGGACCGCAGAAGTTTTCGGGTCAACGCATTGATGTGGCTAAGATTATCTATGGGCCACAGCCGCACCAAGAAGTGATTCCCACCGCCGTAAAACTGACCTCACGCGCCTGCGCTATCTGGTTTAGTTTTATTACCTTAATCCCCATCATTTGGGCGGGTTTACGCTGGCTACAAACCCTGTGATATGATGCCTTTAATCTTAACATTGGGTTAAAGGCTGACTATCTTGTTCGAAAACATGCATGTTTCATTAACAACTCCCGCCCTGCTATTTCCGGCAATCTCACTGCTATTACTCGCGTATACCAACCGCTTCTTTGCATTGGCGGCACTTATCCGTCAGTTGAGTAATGGCGATAAACCCGTGCATAAGGATCAGATTAAAAACTTAAGCCAACGGATCCGGATTATTCGCCGTATGCAGGAGGCCGGCGTATCCAGCTTTGCCCTGTGTGTGCTCTGTATGATTTTTATTTATATCGGTTTTAATAAGACTGGCTCAGTTATCTTCGGTGCCAGCTTATTACTGCTGCTCTATTCACTGATTTTATCTGTGATAGAAATTCGTATCTCTGTGGACGCGCTGAACATTCACATCAAAGAGATGAGTAAATGAATCACTGGATTTACTTCTTCGATTTATGTGGCACGGCGGTATTTGCACTCTCTGGCGCCTTAGCCGCTGGGCGTCATCGTATGGATCCCTTTGGCGTCATCGTACTGGCATCGGTCACGGCGGTCGGCGGTGGCAGTATTCGCGATGCACTGATTGGCGCGACGCCCGTGTTTTGGATCCGCGACCCTAACTACATCATTGTCATACTCGCCACAGTCCTAGCTTGTTTGCTGTTAGTGCGCCGTCCCCGCAAGATGCCGCAATATGCGCTACCGGTCGCCGACGCCTTAGGTTTGGCCCTGTTCACTGTGATTGGTGCTGAAAAAGCCCTCAATATGGGATTGAGTGGCATGATTGCCGTCGTGATGGGCTTGATCACGGGCGTAGGAGGAGGCATTATTCGAGACTTACTGTGCAGACAAATCCCTATGGTGTTACGCACAGAAATCTATGCCACGGCGTCGATTGTTGGCGGCATAGGTTATACCGTAAGCTTGGCCTTCGGTATGGGCGAAAAAACGGCGCTGTTTTTAGCTATGGCCAGTGCCCTAATAATTCGTTTATGCGCCATCAAATGGCATTTGTCGTTACCCGCCTTTGATCTCAAAACCAAGAGGGAATAGTTTGCGAATATTGTGTCTTTTAGTCTGTCTTATTTGGGTTCCGGCCTTGTTTCCTGCGTCTGTACACGCTAACTCAGGGCAAATGCCAGAAGAACAGCAGTTAGCCGTAAAATATATGAATGCGCTAACCGAGCACGACTATCAAACACTCGGCAAATTCTATAACCGTGATACCGTCTTCTTCGATAAGACCGCCAATCGTAAATACACAGGTGGGCGATTTATTATCGACTTCCTCGAGCGCGCCCACGAAGGTGTGCTCGAATATGATTTCAATATCGAGCATATGTATAACGCTGGCTCTCTGGTGGTGATGATTGGTAACTATCACTTTAAGGGACCCGGCGAGCAGTTTGGTAAACCCGGAAAAATTATTGATGTCGCCATTCCTGGGGTCACCAGTCTTAAGCTCGATATGCGTAATCACAGGGTCACAGAACATGTGGATCTGATCGATTACCAAACCATGTCAGACCAATTAGCGATGCAGTAGTCACAAAATTCAGCTTAGATTGAAACTTGAGCGCTAAAAACGAGTCGAAACCAGCAATGAGTCAATACGACCAAGTCACGGCATCTAATGCCCCACGGGTCGTTTCGTTTCAATGAGGTTTGTATGACGTTATTTGGACTGATTGCCCTACTCGCCCTGAATGGTCTTATGCTCGCGCCCCACGCACAAGCGCAGCAGCCAATTATCGTTTCCTATGCGGTGCAACCCGTAAGCCATTTCAATCAGCAGTTGCGAGTCGCCCAGGAGCAACATCAAGCCTGGAGCGAAGATCCCACCGCCATCAGCAGCCAATATGCGGGGAAAAAGTTTACCCTTGTCCGCACTCAGCCCACCAAAGACGGGGTCTTTACCTATCAAATGAGTGAGTTGTTGCAGCAGCATCCACAAATGCTGTTAATTATGTCCCTTAAGAAGAGTGCCCAGCGCTGGCAAGTGGATTCCGCCCAACTCGCGTGGAAGTGTCGTGATGCCCAACATTTTGGTACCGACAGGTGCAGTATTGGCGAGCACGAGGCCAGCACAGCGCCATAAACACTGTACCTTTAATACAAAACCTTAAACGATTGATAAGATAAAATGCAGATATAAAAAGAGCGCCCTTAGGCGCTCTTTTTATTTGCTTGGTAAACACTTATTAACCGTCATAGGCACTCACAAGCGGCACTAAAATGGTTACATCCGATTCGGCTTAAACCAGAGTCACTTTCGCAAACTTACGCTTACCGACTTGGAATACGGCAACCGTGCCAGCGCTTAACGTCATACGGCTATCGTCAACCTTTTCGCCGTCCATCTTCACTGCGCCTTGCTTAATCATACGCATCGCATCGGAAGTCGAACCCACTAAGTCGGCATCCTTAAGTAAGTTAGCAATCGCTAGGCCTTCACCCGCCGCTAATTCAACCTCTGGGATATCATCTGGGATAGCGCCCTTTTGGAAACGGTCGATAAAGGCTTGATGGGCACTCTCGGCCGCCGCTTCGTCGTGGAAGCGCGCGATGATTTCCTTCGCCAAGGTAATCTTGGTATCACGAGGGTTAGCGCCGTTGGCCACATCTTGTTTGAATTGCTCAATCTCAGCCAGAGGGCGGAATGACAGCAACTCAAAGTAGCGCCACATTAGCTCGTCAGAAATCGACATGATCTTGCCAAACATTTCATTGGCGGGCTCACTCACACCAATGTAGTTGTGCGCCGATTTAGACATTTTCTTCACGCCGTCTAAACCTTCAAGCAGTGGCATCATAATCACAGCTTGTGGTTTTTGGCCTTCAGCTTTTTGTAACTCGCGGCCCATCAACAGGTTGAACTTCTGATCAGTTCCGCCTAATTCGACGTCAGCCTTCAGGGCAACTGAGTCATAGCCCTGCAGCAGCGGATACATAAATTCGTGGATAGCGATCGACTGACCCGAAGCATAACGCTTCTTAAAGTCGTCACGTTCCATCATACGAGCAACGGTTTGCTGCGACGCTAAACGGATCATCCCCGCTGCGCCTAATGGCTCTAACCAGCTCGAGTTAAACTCGATACGGGTTTTTGCAGGATCAAGAATTTTATAGACCTGCTCTTTATAGGTCTCGGCGTTGGCTAATACTTGCTCACGGGTGAGTGGCGGACGAGTGCTGTTTTTACCACTTGGATCACCCACCATACCGGTAAAGTCACCAATTAAGAAAATGACTTCATGACCTAACTCTTGGAATAATCTTAATTTATTTAAAATTACTGTGTGTCCAAGATGGATATCCGGTGCGGTAGGATCAGCGCCTAACTTGATACGAAGTGGACGTCCTTCTTTGAGTTTTTCCAGCAGATCCGATTCGAGTAGGATCTCATCGGTACCACGTCTAATTTCTGCTAATACTTGGTCTAAATCAGCCATCTCGGCGGGGACTCCTAAGGCCATGATCATAAAATGAGGAGACTTATGTTACTTGTTAGCCACCACAATTGAAAGTGTGTACACTAACGGGATTATTCAAGCCTTAGGTAATCGGTATCGGCGTCACATGGGAAAGGTTATAACGTTATTTAAATTGCTGCCTAAAAAGCACCAAATTCTCCTCAGCATTCTTTCTGTTATCACTACGATAACCCTGCTCTTTCCTTCTGAAGAAGCGCAAGCTTCAAGACAAACTCAAGGTGTCGCAGACCAAGCTCAAGTCAATACCCGTTACGATGTCCCCTTAGCCTTTCGCTCACCAGAGCGTCCAGAAGGGGCAGAAGGCCAATCTCAAGATGCATCTACTATCGCTACACCTTTATCTTCGACCGAGGCATTAGCCGCTGGCAATACGCCCGCCACCGAAACCTTAGAGAGTGCCCACCATAGGGACGTTGAACATTTTAATGTGAAAAATGGCGACACCTTAGCCGCGGTATTTGAGCGCGCAGGGCTTACCAGCAAAGATGTTTACGAAATCACTCAGTTGCCACTCGCTAAACAGAATCTATTAAAAATCATCCCCGGCGAAGAAATTGTGATTTCAAAAGATGCCAATGGCGATTTAACCGAAGTGCGCTACCGTGTCGATGCGGTATCGACCTTAGTGATCACTAAGGATCAGGATAAGTATTCCGAGAAAATTTCCGAAAAAGACATTGAAATCCGCAGCCAATTCACCAGCGCGAAAATCAAGAGTAACTTCTGGAACGCCGCCGTCGATGCTGGCTTAAACGCTAACCAAATCATGCAGCTCTCGACCGTGTTTGGCTGGGACATCGACTTTGCCTTGGATTTGCGTGAAGGTGACAGCTTCGCGATTATCTATGAGCAGGAATATGCCGAAGGCGAGTTTTTACGTAACGGCAATATCCTCG
This sequence comes from Shewanella sp., assembly GCF_047975355.1. Taxonomy (GTDB): domain Bacteria; phylum Pseudomonadota; class Gammaproteobacteria; order Enterobacterales; family Shewanellaceae; genus Shewanella. The sequence goes on from NZ_JBKEDJ010000092.1 coordinate 8,439, forward strand.
CCGCCGAGTTTATCAACCAAGATGAGCGCTACACCGCGATTCGCTACACCGACGGCAACTACTACTCCGAAAACGGCACTAGCATGCGCAAAGCCTTCCTGCGCTCACCCGTTGACTTTAAATACGTCAGCTCCAACTTCAATCCTAAGCGCCTGCATCCAGTAACAGGCCAAGTTAAGGCCCACCGTGGCGTAGACTATGTTGCCGCAATTGGTACCCCCATTAAGGCGGCGGGCAATGGCCGAGTCATCGAATCCGGCTACAATCAATTCAATGGTAACTATGTGTTCATTAAGCACAACAATACCTATACGACTAAGTATTTACATTTGACCAAACGCAACGTCAGTAAAGGGGCCAGCGTTAAACAAGGACAAATCATAGGCACATTAGGCAAGACTGGGCGCGTCACCGGTGCCCATCTACACTATGAATTTATCGTCAATGGGGTGCACCGCAATCCAAGAACGGTTGACTTACCTAAGGCCGAATCGATTGCACGTAAAGAAAAGACCCAATTCGATGCACTCAGCAAACAATTAATGGCGAGCATTTCACAGAACAAGCAAACGCAATTGGCGATGCAATAACGACGGAAGGATCCCCTCAATGAACAAGGCTTATTATATTGGACTGATGTCCGGCACCAGCATGGACGGTGTCGATGCTGTGCTAGTCGACTTCGCGGGCGAGCAGCCGCAGCTTATCGCGACGCATACTGAGGCGATCCCGAGTCATTTGCTTAAGGGATTACAACGCCTATGCCTGCCAGGTAATGATGAGATCAACCGCCTCGGCCGCCTAGACCGCAGTGTCGGTAAACTCTTTGCCCTTGCGGTCAATAACCTGCTCGCCAACACCAATATTAGGAAAGAAGAGATTATTGCCATTGGCAGTCATGGCCAGACTGTGCGCCACATGCCTAACCTTGAAGTGGGTTTTACCCTGCAGATTGGCGATCCTAACACCATAGCAACCGAGACGGGCATAGATGTGATTGCCGATTTCCGTCGTAAAGACATTGCCTTAGGTGGCCAAGGCGCGCCGTTAGTGCCCGCCTTCCACCAGCAGACCTTTGCCCAAGTTGGCAAAAAGCGCGTGATCCTCAATATTGGCGGTATTGCCAATATCACCTATCTGACAGGGAATCGTGAAGAGGTTTTAGGTTTCGATACAGGCCCAGGCAATACTTTAATCGATGCGTGGATCCAACAAGTGAAAAACGAGCCCTATGACAAAGACGGCGCTTGGGCTGCCTCAGGTAAAACCGATCAACAACTACTAGCGCAATTGCTGTCGCACCCTTATTTCTCTCTCGCTTATCCTAAGAGCACGGGGCGCGAATTGTTTAATCAGGCTTGGTTGGAACAACAATTATCGCCATTTAATCAATTGGATGAAGAAGATATTCAATCGACGCTGTTGGATTTAAGCTGTCACAGCATTGCCCGCGACATCCTTAAACTCGCCCCAGCGGGAGAATTATTTGTCTGCGGCGGTGGCGCTTTTAATACAGAGCTGATGCAACGTTTAGCGGCGCTGCTGCCCGATTATCACATCGATACCACCTCAGCGCTGGGCGTCGATCCTAAATGGGCCGAAGGCATCGCCTTTGCGTGGCTGGCGATGCGCTACAATTTAGGCTTGCCCGCCAACCTACCCGCAGTAACGGGCGCCTCCCGCGAAGCCGTATTGGGTGGACGTTTTAGCGCTAAGTAGTTTAAACCACTAGTTATTTAAGCAACTTGTGCTTAAGCAAGATAATATCCCGCTGCGGGAAGCCATCGAGCGTCATCACTAAGCGGTTTGACTCCGGGATATACGTCATGGAGCCAAAACCGCTTAAGCTAGAACGGGGTACTCTTAGGAGTGAGGTCAGTTGTTGACTGCTCGCCTCCCAAAAATTCAGCCGCTGCTCGTTCCCATTACTCGATTTAAAATACACCCCGTTTGCCGTAAGCACCCAGTTATTGCCGGCGCGGAATACTTTGCTTGGGATTAACTCTCTAACCTGCTCAGGCTGTGTCAGATCAATCTGCCAGAGTCCATTCCTTCCGTAGCGACTAAATACAAATTCGTTAGCCGATTTTGCAAAGCCCACCGCCATACTCAGAGGGCTAATCACCTTAGGCGCACTATTGTCCAAATGGAACTCTGTGATGCCATCGCTGGTCGATGCAAATACCGCAGTGCCCTGCCAATTCCAACTGGGGCGACCATGATTGTGGTAACTCGAGGCTAAGGCAGTAATGTTCTTATTGGCTAAATCTAAAATAAAAATTCGATTACCTTCATTACGATCATCGGGGGCGATAAAAGCGATTTTAGAGCCATCGGGAGACCAACGCGGGTAAGCTACGCGCGACTTAAGATGAGTATGTTGCTCAAGTTTTTTGCCGTTTATATCGGACGTCCAAATCTCGTTATAGCCAGTCTCACTAGAGACAAATACTATCCGTTTAGCCTCGGGAGAATAATCGGGATTGCGATGGCTAATGCTAGAATACAGCAGCGGAAACAAACTGCCCGGTACGGACTCCCCAAGGGAAAAATACGCCATCTGGAATTGACGACGATACTGGTGATAAACCAGCTCACCGTCCTCTGATACGCTGCTGGGATAGCTCATTCCCTCCACATCGAGTGGCCGAATATGCGTGGTTTCAATATCGATAATAAAACCATTGCGAGTGCCTGAGTCTTCCGTTGCAAACACCAGCGACTGACTATCAGGCGTCCAGCTTAAGCCACGAATATCTTCTAGCCCATGGGTTAAGCGTTTTTCATTGGCACTACCTAAATCCCGAATAAAAATATCTTCCGAGATATTACTAAAGCGCCTTGCGATTGCGAGCCAACGACCATCAGGACTGAAGGCTAAATCCCGATCCTCATAATTACATTGAGTTTCGCAGGATAATCTTTCCGCCTTGGCGTCGGGGTGTATCAAAGACAAACGGTAGATGCCCCCCTCCTTGCCCTCCTCGTGGGAGGAGACATAGGCAAGATATTGGCCGTCGTGAGAAATATCGATTGCCGCCATATCGCTACTGCAGGGCGCTAAGGCGAGGGTTTGATTGGTCGCAAGGATCAACTGAGTGATATGGCACTCCCCAGTACCATGGATGCGGGAGGCAAAAAACAACTTAGTATCGTCTAAACTCCACACGGCTCGCAGCTCTTCAGAAGTTAAAGGGGTTAATTGACGGGCGGGAATATCTTCACGTTTAAAATCTTTAAGATACAAACTAGAAGTCACTCCGGGACGACTCGCGCCATACACTAACCAACGTCTATCGTGGGATAACCTAGGATAACGCTCTGAGCCAGGATCACGGGTCAGCACTGTTATTTGAGTCTCCGTCATTCGCTGTTGATCTTGGTGCAGATGCACGCCAATAAATAGACCTGCAACTAAGATGATCGCCCCCATGAGTATCGCGAGCAAATGCAGTCGTTGCGTCGTATGCTGCAACTTAGCCTCGGTGGTTTGCAGTTTATCGTCATCGGTATCATCAGAAATGTCATAGACAGGGGACAATAACAGGCGATATCCAGCCTTACGCACGGTTTCAATCACGCCGCCATCCTGTTCGAGGGGCGATAATTGCTGCCGTAAATGCCAAATCGCGTTCGTGAGGGCCTTAGTACCTACGTAGGCATTGCCCTCCCAAACTTTTTCAATCAACTCATCTCGGGTCACTACATGAGGATGGCGCAGGGCTAGATAGCTAAGCACTTCAATGAACTTAGGTTGAAGTGACACCTTAGCGGCTTCAGGTTGGGACGTATCATCTCCCTGCGTTTGAAATGAAATTGAGTTATCGGAAGGGTCAATGCGACAGCCTCCTAAGCAAAAACTCAACTTACTCTTATCCTTCATTTTTTTCTCACACCTGAGTTATTGATCTTTTTATGGTTAGGGTAATGAGTACATCATTTAGTTAGATACTACCTAAGACTTAACCCAGTTAGCAAACGAATGACTTAAACTAACTATATAAAATTCAGAACATTAGCTTGTATAAAATCTAAAAAAGAGATTTAAACAATCTAGAATCGAGCCTAGGCGGATTGTGATAAAGCAACAAATTGCTTACAACTGCATGACCAATAACAACATAAGCGTCAACGCCTTACTCCTGTTGCGAATGATCGGTGCGGGAGTGATTCACTTCATTAGGGACCCAAATATGCTTCGTTTAGCCTTGATCTGCATCGGGATGATGTTATGTCCGACTTTTACTCCACAGACCTTAGCACAGGACTACCAAAAACCTTCCCCTGCATTGCTGCAAACCATTAACCACAGTACCAGCCTCACGACCCAGCTTTCAAACGATCACCAATGGCTGGCATTGCTCAGCCCTATTTCAGCTCCCAGTATTACCATGCTGGCCATGCCTGAGCAGAAACTCGCAGGGTTACGTATCGCAGCAGAGCAATATTTACCCAGCCGAATTACCCAACGCTACCACCAACTCAGGTTAATTAATATTCAAAACAATCAGCAGCGAAACATTAGTTTGCCCGGTGGCCATGATATTACTGAGCTGCAGTTTTCCCCCGATAGCCGCTATCTATCCTATGTGAGCCTCACGCCAGAAGGGGGTTACTTGTATGTTTACGACATTGCTCAAAGTCAGCATAGGCGCCTGTCTGACAACAGATTAAATGGCACGATTGGCCTTGACTATCAATGGGCTAACAATAGCAGCCTGCTTGCTCGCTTTGTGATAGCATCAAATGCCAAAACAACTATGGCACCAGCCGTTTACGCACCTAAAACCAAGGAAACATCAGGTAAACAAAGTCCACAACGCACTTATCAAGACTTACTAAAAACCGCTGTGGATAAACAACGCTTTAGCCAACTGACCACCAGTCAATTGGCCCTAGTGGATTTAGATGGCAAGCTGACAAACATCGCCACACCGAGCATTATTAAGGCATTCTCGGTGTCGCCCGATGGTCAGTATATCCTCACGAGTCAGCTCACCACGCCCTTCTCTACTCAAGTTAAGTATTATGACTTTCCAACCTTAACAGAGATCTACAACCTCAACGGCCAACTGATTACTCAGTTACACCAGAGCCAAAGTGGTGAATCTAAGCCACAAGGAAGAGACTCAGTTTTGCCCGGCCCGCGTATGTATCATTGGGTTCAAGGGCAAGGAGCAATCTTAGCGTTTACCGAAGCCTTAGATCAGGGCGATATCCAACAAGATGCGCCGCTACGGGATAGCCTATGGCTGCTCGATGCGCCCTTTACCCAAAAAGCCAAACTGATCGCCAAAACCCCGTGGCGGATCATCGATATCGACTGGGCGGAAAATAACATCGCCTTAGTGACCCAGCGCAACAGCAAAGCACAGCTACTGCGACTCAGCAGCCTAGACGCACACCTTGGGGAAAGTTTGCTACATACCTTGAACGAGCGCAATCTGCGCGATAAATATCAAGAGCTTGGTTCATTCCCAAGACTATATTCTCAAGGTAAAGGGCAAGTGGTTCGCCTGCAACAAGCGCAAACCACAGGGCTACTCCACTACGGCCAAGGTGCGTCGCCACAAGGGGATAAGCCTTTCTTAAAGCACACTTCATTACTAACGGGCGAATCGTCACTATTATGGCGGTCCGCAACCCACCAATTAGAATCTGTGCGCTATGTGCTTAATCTTGAGCCATTACAATTAATTATTAACCGTGAAAGCGCAACGGAACCACCGAGTCTCGTCTTAATCAATGGCACGAAGGAAAGCCTGCTCTACGAACAAACCGATGGACTGAGTGCGTATAGGGGCATGCAAAAGCAACTTGTCACCTATAAAAGAGCCGATGGCGTGCCATTGTCGGGAACACTCTACTTACCCGCCAATTACACTAAGGCGCAAGGTACCTTACCTGTGTTGATGTGGGCTTATCCGCGGGAATTTAACGATCCCGATGTCGCAAGCCAAATTAGCTTTAGCGCCAATCAATATGCCACCATCAACCCTAGAGGCCCAATCCCCTTAGTCGCCGAAGGCTTTGCGGTGTTTGATAAAGTCTCTATGCCTATCATCGCCCAAGGGGATAAAGAGCCCAATGATAGCTTTCGCGAACAACTCGTTGCGAACGCCCAAGCAGCTGTCGATACTTTGGTCGATTTAGGCATTGCCGATCGCAAACAAATCGCCGTGGGTGGTCATTCCTACGGGGCCTTTATGGTCGCGAATTTGCTCGCTCATACGGATCTATTTTATGCGGGTATCGCCCGTAGCGGTGCTTACAACCGCAGCCTAACTCCCTTTGGCTTTCAAAATGAGGAGCGTTATTACTGGCAAGCTAATGATATATACCAACAAATGTCGCCATTTAATTATGCCGATAAAATCAAATATCCTTTACTGCTGATTCACGGTGAGATGGATCAAAACTCAGGCACTTTCCCGCTGCAATCAGAACGACTATTCGATGCTATGCAAGGGCTTGGCGGTAAAGCAAGGTTAGTTGTCCTGCCCTTTGAAGGACACAGTTATGCGGCTAAGGAATCCCTAGAACACTTGCTCTGGGAACAAAGCCAGTTTTTAAAGGCAAATCTGCCAATCCACTAATCTGCAAACCAATGCGCATGTTAATTGCTTAGCATTCCACAAGAACCCATATCAGGCCATTGGCGGCGTAACAAGCTACCAATGGCCTAACAACTTACTGCAATCACCTATTCCAAGACCCTGTGTTAATTGGGCATTCTGAGGAATGGTTTCCTTTAACTTAAACACTCAATCCGTGCCTCTCACTTTGTTTTTTCATTCCTCCCGTGTGCTAACGGCCTTAGATAACTGACTAGCTTCAAGTGCTAAAAACGCTACTTTGCTTATTTTAAGAGCTTGCGAACCGAGTAAACACTAAGGGCTAACATCATTCTTGCCAGCCCTTATTTAAGGACTAGGCACACCTGAAGACTCTAACCAAGGCGTTGGTATCATCAGACCCCTCTTGGTTAAACCTTGCTATTAGCAATAAAAAAACCGCATGCAGGGAGCCACATGCGGTTGAGCAAACTTAAGTGATTAGTATCAATTCAGTGATATTAGAACTTAAGCTCTGCACCTAGGTAGGCATAGCGTCCCACACCACCGCCATAGGCGCTGCTGTAGTTACCATTACCCGTTTCGACTAAATCCCCCGTATCGGCCACCCAAGGACCCTGATTGTCGAAAATATTGCGCACACCACCGTATAAACGTAATTCAGCCTGGCTCACGTCCATGGTGTAAGACACCGACAAATCGTGGGTGATATACGAGCTGTAGAATAGGAATGCGGGCGTTTCCGGATTGGCCACAGCAGAGGCATCACCAGCGTCGAGTTTGGCTTGGTTTTCCGCTTTCAGCACGTTCCACTCTTCGACTCTCTCGTGGCTATCGACCATGGCACTCTTATACTTCGCGCTCCAACGCACACGCCAATCATCGTTACTCCAGGTCAATGAAATTGTGCCTCTGTCCTCAAAAATTCCGCTGGAAAGCTCACCAACGTAATCGTTTTCCAATAGGCCATCAGCACCGTAGTAGCTTATGCTGTATTCCAACACATGGGTCCAATTAGTGTTTAAGCTGAGCTCACCGTAACCATCTAACTGCCACTCATAGGCCATGGCGATATCAACACCGCGAGTGACGATGTCATTCAGGTTTTGCTCCTGTTGAATAACCTGAGTGATTTGCCCTTCTGTATCACGGCTGATGACCTGGCAGGACTCATTGTTGGCGCCGTAAGGATTACTCGAATTGTAACATTCGGCCAGAATTTCCTCGTTGCTTAATGAACCAATAGCATCGGCGACTTTAATATCGTAATAATCGACTGCCAGATTTAAGCCTTCGAGGAAGGCTGGCGCCATGGTAAAGCCTAAGGTATAGGTATCTGCGGTTTCCTCGGTGAGGTTTTCGTTACCGGCGTTAGGCGAATATTTAGAACCGCCCTCATCCTCAAAGACTCCGTTAGACGCAATTGCAGCTGCAATACCAGGATCCTGGCGGCAACTATCATGCCCAGCCCCAGTTGAGGTTGCTGTTACCCCATCACAAATATCACGAATACTGTCGTAATCACCTCGGGGTGGAGAGATCAGTTCTGTAATATTCGGCGCACGCTGTGAGCGAGAGTAGTTAGCACGTAGGGCATAGTTGGCAATAGGTTCCCACAAGATACCCGCGCGATAGCTCGACATTAAGTCGATGTTTTTCTGGCTGTAATCCGCAAGACGCAATGACAAGTCCAGGTCGAGCCTATTTGCAAAAGCCTCATCCCTTAACAAAGGAAGATTCGCTTCACCAAAGGTTTCCCATACGGTTATATCCCCTTCGAATGGCGGCACGTCGTTAAAGGTAATCGCATCACCACGCATCGCTTTATCGGTATCGACGGCTTGAGTATCACGGCGATATTCAACCCCGAAGGCAGATTGCACGCCACCAGCGGGTAATTCAAACAATTCACCGGAGATAAATCCTAGGGCATTGAATTGAGTAATATCAGTGTTGATATAGGGATTGGCGCGGATATAGTCTGCCCCTTCCTTGCTGATTGAGCCTTCACCAAAGATATTCACCGGGACGCAGCCCTCGGCTCTGGCCTCTTCACTGGCGCATTGGATAGTAGTGCCATCGGCAGCATATTCGGCATCGAGGGCATATTTTAGACGACGAATACTGATCTCATTGCTACGGCGTTGACGCTGTTCAAACTTACCGTAACCCAAGGAGGCATCCCAGGTCCAAGTCTCAAATAAGTTACCTTGTAATCCTGCCCATGTACGCAGAGTTGTGCGCTCGTTATCGCTCTCAACTGGCCCTACTTCTTGGAAACGGCGATCCCAAGTAATGCTCTTTCCAGCCGTTGCGGCAATTTCAGCTGGGACGTAAGGATTATTTGGCGAAATACTCCCCGCGGCAATGGATCCGGGCAAGCCTGTCGCAGGATCGATATAAAGCTCGTCATCGTTATAGTCTTGGCCTTCGGCATCGGTACGACGAAACGCAGTATTACGGCTAAATTGTACTTGCACATTGGCACGCACATCGTCGCTGAGGTCATAGTTCATTTTAACCGCTGCGGCTAAGGTATCCTCAGGGACTTTTAATAAACCAGTGGTGTAACCGTTATAACCGTCACGCTCTTCTTTAAAGTCGGTCTTAAGCTCTGTGCCATCGTACCACCAAGAATTGGACTTAAATCGACCGCCGACGATGTCATTGCTGCGCTCACGCCAATCATCTCGGGTAATATCGCGCATACACTGATCGCCATCGACCGTGTTCATGGCATTACACATTTGCTTTTCATCGTAGGCAAAGCTTGATTCATACAGGGCTCTCTCCCTGTCGGTGGCAAATAAGCCATCTTGTTTATCATAGGTGGCACTAGCGAAAATATAGCCTTTATCGCCATTAAAATCAGCACCATAGCCCATATCCACCGTTGTTTCACGACCACCACCTTCGGTGGTTTCGCCGCCACGGGCGTTAATCTCAAAGCCCGTCTTATTCTGCTGGGTGATAATGTTGACCACCCCGGCAATCGCATCCGAACCATAGACGGCCGACGCACCACCAGTGATGATTTCAACCTTATCGACCATAGCCGCAGGAATAGTGCTTAAACTGACATAGTTACCACTGTAACTGTTTGATACCACGCGGCGACCATCGATCAAGGTCAAGGTACGGTCAGTACCTAAGTTGCGTAAATCAATGGTTGAAAGACCGGTATTTTGCACACTCGATTGACTGTTTGTGCTGCTAACCCCTTCTGCCAACGCTGGAATTTGGTCAACTAAAATATCCGCCAATGAGCCGATACCGCTATCGGCGATGTCTTTCGCATCTAAGCCCTGCAGCGGAGTGCTAAGGGAAAAGCTGTCACGTTTAATACGCGATCCTGTGACTGTAACTTTTTCTATCGCTTCTTGCTTATCCGCGACCTCGACTTCAATTCGATTGGCGCTCTCATTTACCGCATTCACTTCAATCGGATCGGCAGCCCATGCTACCGAAGGAGCAATACCAAACATTGAAGCTTGAATTGCCAAGGTCAATAATTTCTTCTTCATCCTTCCCACCTTCACTTTAGACATCGCAAACCATTTTTGTTGTTATTCGGCTCTGTTACTTGAATTAATCCAAATGCCTTAGTTAGCGATTTTTCATCAAGGACTTTGGTTCAACCATGGTTAGCAACACGGCAAACACATAATTAACATTTAAGCAACCAAACCCTTTTACTTTGCCGAGTAAAGAGCAGCAACGAAATACCCCTCGTTTATTTCCCCGTTTTATATCTATTAAATATCTATTCTTTTATTTTCATATAATTAAAATCATCAAAGGAGAATAATTCGACGGCTAAACACACAAGAAACTAAGGCAAAAAAATCCCTAAATCGACAGATTGCCACCCATTCAACCGAGGTAAATAACAAACAAAAGTGGCCAATCCCCCCAAAATATGCGGCTCATTGACACAATAAGTGATGATCAAAAATGCACAATATAAAAACCCATCTATGCTTGATCACAGTTGTGTCATGCAAACTAGCTAAAGTGATTGTTAACTAAGCAGTAAATACACAACTCCCTAGTTGTGATGGTCAACATAGGTCAGAACAATCAGGGGGCGTAACACTTCAATTAAGGGAATGGTTATTTATCTAGCTCAACTTAACCAGCAAGGTAAACAAGGATTTATGCAATAAGCACTAAGCGCGTATCGGCATAAATCGACAGAATAGGAAATCAATAAATGAATATGTCACAAAAAATGACGGCAGAATTTTTGGGCACTCTGTGGCTGGTTCTCGGCGGTTGCGGCAGTGCTGTACTTGCAGCAGCTTTTCCAGAGGTAGGTATTGGCCTACTAGGGGTGTCACTTGCCTTTGGTTTAACGGTTCTGACCATGGCTTTTGCAATTGGTCATATCTCAGGTTGCCACTTAAACCCTGCGGTATCCTTTGGGCTCTGGGCTGGCGGACGTTTTCCTGCATCGGAATTACTGCCTTATATCATTGCCCAAGTCGCTGGCGGCATTGTCGGCGCGGGCGTGTTGTACGCTATAGCTTCGGGGCAAGAAGGCTTTAGTTTAGCGGCAGGCTTTGCCTCTAACGGCTTTGGCGAACATTCGCCCGGCGGTTACAGCATGATGTCGGTGTTGATCTGCGAAATCGTAATGACCTTATTCTTCTTATTAGTGATTTTAGGGGCGACCGACGAGCGGGCACCTCAAGGCTTTGCGCCGATTGCGATTGGTCTGTGTTTAACCCTTATTCACTTGATCAGTATTCCCGTGTCAAACACCTCAGTAAATCCAGCACGCAGCACAGGCCCCGCGCTATTTGTTGGCGATTGGGCCGTATCGCAATTGTGGATTTTCTGGGTTGCCCCCATTGTTGGCGCAATTCTAGCGGGTGTTATTTACCGTTACTTCAACGCTGCCAAGTAATTCCCCTACGTTAACAGCGCCCTCGTGGCGCTGTTGTGCTTTTTCAAACCCCGCTCTAATGTTACCATCTTGCCAACTGGTGAGTTTGAGGTGCCTACGTTTATACATGAGTGGCACAACAGGCTTCGCCCTATTCACGCATAAGAGATATTTTCATGAGCAAGACTGTTAAAACCTTTGCAGAAGCCGCTGGCATGACTCCAGAAGGTCGTTACGACTACCTCGTTGAACAAGTTAAACAACACAAAGTGTTATGGACGCTACAAGACCAAGATGGTTGCGTCATGCTGACCACTGAAGATGAAGATTGCATCCCAATGTGGCCAACCGAAGAAGCAGCCGAATCTTGGGCGGTCGATGACTGGAGCGAATGCCAAACCTTAGCGATTCCCTATGATGAATGGCACGAAAGATGGGTTCCAGGTATGGAAGACGACGATCTGTTTGTGGCCGTATTCCCAGTACAGGATGACTTAGGTGTGGTGATCCCCCCCTACGAATTAGACCAACGTTTAGTCACTAAACAGAGCCACTAATCCACAAGGGCAACAACAATGTCGCTGAGCGAGCAAGAATCCTCTTTGGCTACGCCCCCCTTGGCCCAAGCCCGTTTACCTAAACGCTTAATTGCCTTGTTGTTACTCTATGTAGCAGCATCGATAAGCGGCTTAATCGCCAAACAAGGGGTACTTTTCTGCCTGTTAACCCTGTTGATGGTGCTCGGGATTGTTGGTCGCCAAAAGGCCGGGCTGATTATGCTAAGGGGTTACACCCTAGTGCAATTGGCACTGGTGAGCATGCTGCCAGTGATCCTTTATGATCCTGATAACCTAGTGGCCGGGCCAACCACAGTGCATCTAGGTGAGTGGCAAGAAAAGCTCCCCGATTACGTGATTTTCATCGTGTTGATCGTCTTATCTTTATTGCAGGTTTGGGTCGCATTCGATAAGAAAGTGAAGGCTTGGTTTAAACCAAAACTTAATCTGAATATTATGAATTAAGCCCAATGCAACGCGGTCAAGTGCGACCATTGCCGATAACTTGCATTCCAATAGAAAGACTAACAAAAAAGCCGTCATATTGACGGCTTTTTTATCTTCTATATCAGCTTATTAGATTCGTAGAACAAACTTATACAGAGAAACTTGCGCCACAACCACAGGTAGTTGTCGCATTTGGGTTCTTCACAAAGAAACGCGAACCTTCGAGGCCAGAAGTGTAATCCACTTCACCGCCAACGAGGTATTGTAAGCTCATTGGATCGACGACCAATTGGACGCCTTGCTTCTCAACGGTGAAGTCGCCTTCGTTGACCTTTTCATCAAAGGTAAAGCCGTACTGAAATCCAGAACAACCACCACCCGTCACGTACACACGTAGCTTAAGTGCAGGATTTTGCTCTTCTTCCAACAAGCCTTTTACCTTAGCGGCTGCCGCATCGGTAAATTTGATAGGCATTGCTGCGTCAGCTTGATCAGTCATTACTACCTCTTACATCAGTTTTCTGGGGCGAATTATCCGTTACCTGACTATTTTGTTCAAGTATTACCCGCGGTTCTTTTTCACCCTGTAATAGCTCAGGGACACTATAGACATGTTCTGTCTGCGAATTTTTGGTCCAACGGCTCGAAGGCACGACAACTTTGACTTTGACCTGCACAACATTAAACCCTGCAGGCACTGTGACTTTAGTATCTATGACCTGAAAATAACGAAAATCAAATTCGAGCTTAGAACCCGTGAGTTTGTTCACACTTAACTCGACAGATTTACCGTCTTGCACGCCGATAAGGGTGATTTCGGTACGGCCTTGAATTGCTTGCTTACGCTTTTGCAGCTGAGTCAAAATCAGTTTGAAATTAAACTCATCCGCCAAGGCGCCTGGCGTCATCTCTAAGCCATGGATGGCCACCCCTTCGGCATTGTCATCCGGCGACATGATACTGCGATAAAAGGCTAATTCGTGCTCTAGCTCTTTTTGCTTCTTCATCTGCTGTGCAAACATATCTTGCATCTGCGCATTGGCTTCACGCTCGACAGATAACTCTAAATTGCGGGTTGCAAGCTGCTGGGTTTGTTCTTCAAGTTCCGCGGTGACACGCTGCAATTTACCGCCGCCAATATGCTTCACAACGGGTTCGTCACTATTGAGCACAATAAAGCTCACCCAAGCGCCTAAAAGAAATGCCACTAAGACTAACGACAATAAATACTTGGTCGATGGACGATACTTAAAATCCATGACTTGCAGCCGATCTAGCCAACGATGATAATTTGGCATTAGGTAACAGCCCCTTATATAAAATACAATCAACTCAAGAACGAGTTCGATACAATACAACTCAGGCCAATGCAGTGCAATTAACGATAAATAAAGCCGCGATTCAAGACGCCATCACCACAGCGAAAAAGTATTTAGCTAACGAGCTGCGTGATCATTTATCCCAAGCCAAGATCAGTGCGCAGCTGTGCTTACTGGCCTTGCTCTTCGCCATCTTCGCCTCCTGCGTGATCCTGTTGTTTCGACTCTTGCTCCTGTGGGCGAACCATTACACCCAAATCGAGACGCTGGATTTTACGGGTAACATAGCCGACTGGCGAGCCCTGTTGCCACTTTTTGGCGCCTTGATGATCTGGATTGTGGCCAAACTCGGCTCCAAGCGCTACAAGCGCATGGGGATTGCCTATGTATTACATAGAGTTAAATTGCACTATGGCAAAATTCCGTTGCAATCAGCGGCTGGGCAATTTTTTCAGGCGCTGTTTGCCTTAGGCACTAATTTCTCGGTAGGGCGCGAAGGCCCTGCCATTCACCTTGGCGCCGTGAGTGCCAGTGTATTGGCCGAAAAATTTAATCTTCCCGATAATAGCGTGCGGATTATGTGCGCCAGTGGCATTGCAGCAGGGATTGCGGCCACCTTTAACGCCCCGCTAGCGGCAGTAATATTTGTACTCGAAGTGATAGTGCGCGAGTACAAGGTGCATTACTTCTTCCCGATTATGCTGTCCGCGATTTGTGGCGCAGTTTCCAGCCAGCTGGTTTTTGGTAATGTGCATGAGTTTGACCGTATTCAGGTGATCCATATTCCATTGGATCACTATCCCATTTTAGCCTTGGGTGGCATTGCACTGGGCTGCGCCGCCGCCTTCTTCAACTACGCGCTCCTTAAAGTCACCGCCACGGGGCAAAACTGGCCACTGATTTATCGGCTATTACTGGCGGGCAGTATCACTACGCTGATTGGCTTAATCTTGCCCCAAGCCCTCGGCACGGGGGATTTAGCGATCAGTGAAGCGATTAGCGAGCACCCTAGTTTATTGTTGTTAATTGCCCTGCTTGCGGCCAAGATTATCGCCACCATTGCAGCAATTGGTCTTGGGATCCCGGGCGGCTTGATTGGTCCACTCTACGGCATTGGCGCCTTGATCGGTGCCATCTTAGCTTTAGTTAGCGCCATTCTATTCCCTTCGATTGCGCCTTACGTTGGCCTCTATACGGTTATCGGCATGACAGCGATGATGGGCGTTTGCCTCAGTGCGCCGCTCGCCGCCTTAGTCGCGCTGCTTGAGATGACCAACGATGCCAGTATCATTCTGCCAGCAATGTTTGTAACCATTCCCGCCTTCTTGATTGCCTATCAAGGGTTTAAAACCAACTCCATCTTCTTCAAGCAGTTAGAAATTATGGGTTTAGGCTATAAAGTCGCCCCGGTGAATCTGGCGCTACAGAAAAAAGGCGTGCGCGCCCTGATGGATAAGCGATTTGTTATCGTCAACAACAACGACGAGCTGCTGCTCGAAGTGTTAAAGCGCGCCGAAGGTCGCCCAGTGTTAGTGCGTAACGCTGATGGGGTGATCGAAATGCTCAGCCTCGAGATGCAATCCTACGATGACAACATCACCCTCTCGCGCCATCCGATGCAGGGCCTGAGTGACACTAAAACCCTCGATGAAGTGTATAACTTGTTGTCGCCCAAACGCAGCGGTGAGGTATTTATCTATCAAGACACACCAGACAATGTGGTGGGGGTGGTCAGTTGGTCGAACCTACAGCAGGAAATTCGCTCGGGCCAAGTCTAAGTTCTGCGAAGATGGGCTTAGATTCACAAAATCCTGTATTAGCTGCTTAAAAAATCCATGGGAGGGCGCGGCGACTATTTCGCTGCCCCTGTGCATCTGTTACAATCGCGCCTCAGCCACCCTACATATACACCAGGGCACAAAGCGCAACCTTGCACTTTAACGCCCCCTAGCAATTGGAAAACAGGCTGATGAACCAGTTCGAAGGATCTCATATCCTCTCCGTAAACCAGTTAGATCTTGATTCAATCCAAACTATTTTTAATGTTGCCAATCGTATGATGCCCTATGCACTTCGAGAGAAGCGCACTAAGGTGCTCGAAGGCGCCATTTTAGGTAACCTGTTTTTCGAGCCTAGTACCCGTACCCGCGTAAGTTTTGGCTGTGCCTTTAACTTACTCGGCGGCCATGTGCGTGAAACCACAGGCATGGCCTCTTCGTCCTTATCTAAGGGCGAGTCACTGTACGATACCGCGCGTGTACTCTCGACCTATTCCGATGTGATTGCGATGCGCCACCCCGACTCTTATTCGGTGAAAGAGTTTGCTGAAGGTAGCCGCGTGCCTGTAATCAACGGTGGCGATGGTTCGAACGAGCACCCGACCCAAGCTCTGCTCGATTTGTTCACCATTCAAAAAGAGTTAGGCCATGCTGGCCGCGGTATCGATGGCATGCATATCGCCATGGTCGGCGACTTAAAATTTGGTCGTACCGTGCATTCCCTGTCGCGCCTACTGTGCATGTATAAGAACATCAGCTTCACACTGATTTCGCCAACTGAATTAGCAATGCCTGACTATGTGATCTCCGACATTGAAAATGCTGGCCATAGCATCAAAATAACAGACCAGCTTGAAGGCCACTTAGATAAAGCCGACATTCTTTATCTGACCCGCATTCAAGAAGAGCGCTTCCCATCTCAGGAAGAAGCGAACAAATACCGCGGTAAATTCCGTTTGAATCGCAGTATTTATACCCAACATTGCAAATCTAACACTGTGATCATGCACCCACTGCCACGGGATTCGCGTGCGCAAGCTAATGAGTTAGATAATGATTTGAACAGCCATCCTAATCTCGCTATCTTCAGACAGGCGGACAATGGACTGCTAATTCGTATGGCACTGTTTGCATTGACACTCGGGGTTGACTCGCAACTCGAAAAATATGAGTGTCCCGTTAATTGGTATTCACGTAAAGCCGATCGCTAATCGGCTACTTACTTTAAGGACTTAACATGACCCGTTCCGAAGCGCTATTTGAACAGGCTAAAAAAACCATCCCCGGCGGTGTTAACTCTCCGGTTCGTGCATTTAACGGTGTAGGTGGTTCGCCGCTGTTTATTGAAAAAGCCGATGGCGCTTATATTTACGATGCCGATGGCAAAGCTTATATCGACTATGTTGGCTCTTGGGGCCCGATGATCCTCGGCCACAACCATCCAAAGATCCGTGAAGCAGTGTTAGCTGCGGTACACAATGGTCTGTCTTTTGGTGCACCTACCGAGCTTGAAGTACAAATGGCTGAGAAAGTGATCGCCATGGTGCCTTCTATCGAACAAGTACGTATGGTGAGCTCAGGCACTGAAGCCACCATGAGTGCAATTCGTTTAGCACGCGGTTTTACCAATCGTGACAAGATCTTAAAGTTTGAAGGTTGCTACCATGGCCACGCAGACTGTCTGCTAGTTAAGGCTGGTTCCGGAGCTCTAACTTTAGGTCAACCAAGCTCTCCAGGTATCCCTGAAGACTTCGCTAAGCACACCTTAACCGCTGTGTATAACGATCTCGATTCTGTTCGTACGCTGTTCGAGCAATATCCGACTGAGATTTCATGTATCATCATCGAGCCTGTCGCTGGCAACATGAACTGCATTCCACCAATTCCAGGCTTCCTCGAAGGTCTGCGCACTATGTGTGATGAGTTCGGTGCACTGCTCATCATCGACGAAGTGATGACAGGTTTCCGCGTTTCTAAGAGCGGTGCTCAAGGCCACTATGGCGTTAATCCTGACTTAACCACGCTAGGTAAAGTGATCGGTGGCGGTATGCCAGTAGGTGCATTTGGTGGCCGTAAAGAAGTGATGCAGTTTATCGCTCCTACTGGTCCTGTGTACCAAGCTGGTACACTGTCAGGTAATCCCATTGCGATGTCAGCAGGTCTGGCGCAAATGGAAGCCCTGTGTGAAGAAGGTCTCTACGAAGCGCTGAGCGCGAAAACCAAACGTATCGCCGAAGGCTTTAAAGCGGCAGCTGACAAACATGGCATCCCAATGGCAATCAACTATGTGGGTGGCATGTTCGGCTTCTTCTTTACCGAGCAAGAGCTGATCACGCGCTTCGACCAAGTGACTAAGTGTAATATCGAGCACTTCCGCACTTTCTATCACGGCATGTTAGATGAAGGTGTTTACTTAGCACCGAGTGCCTATGAAGCTGGCTTCCTGTCGATGGCCCATGGCGAAGAAGAATTGCGCCTCACGCTGGAAGCAGCAGATCGCGTATTAGGTCGCATGAAAGCGGCAATGTAAGCGATAGCCGAAAACACTAAGGGACGCATTAGCGTCCCTTTTTTATTATCTAGCTTTTGAGCTGCTCAATGTTGGAGCCTTACTCCATCAATAGCTATCAGATTGTTTCGAACCTAAGGCAGACTTAAATATAACTGCCGCAACTAAGGCCTGTAAGGTCAAGGTGATATGATCAATCATCAGGCTAGGGTTGTGTAATATTCCTAACGAGATCAGCTGTTTGCCACTATATGTCAACCACACTAAAGAGCCTAACAACAGGAGACTCCGGATCACAAATGTCATTTTGCATTACCCTTAAGATACAACATCCAGTGTCTTAACAACTAAAGAGGCACAAGATACAGCTCACTTTTCGCTCAGTCAATATTTTGACCTGGTCATTTTTGTGACACAGCTAATGAATCCCGCACTCTGCACAGTAAACAGCACAAAATCCGATCCTTCGGCCGATTGACTGCATTTTCGTACAATATTTACTTCATAAAGAAAAATTAATTGCGGGATCGATAAAATAACTGCTTAGACTTTAATCGTAGATCTTACTTTACAGTCCTTTGGCAATAACGAGCAAACAAGATAAAAAACCACGCATTAAAAACAAAATAGTGTTTAACGCTAAAATCAGGTCACTTTCACTGAGACCAATATCACAAAATGATGCAAAACCGAGTTGCAGCTAACAGTTGCGTTATTCACCCCATTATGTTCTGATCCGCACGCATTAACACGGCAAGCTTAATTTAGCCTTGATAATGCCACTCAATAGCTCGCCTTTGGCTTGCCACGACATTAAAACAGCAGTTGGAATTGCAGTTATGTTATATACCTTTCTGATCATACTGGCGGTGCTCGCATTGCTCAGTATTATTTTCGAAGAAGTCACCCACCTTAATAAAGCAAAAACCACCTTATTCTTTGGCTGTATTTCCTGGGTAGCACTGTTTATGGCTGCCGGAGACGCCAACCATGAGAAACTGATTGCCCATCAACTCAATGAAAACTTGCTCGAGATTGCCACCCTGTGGCTGTTTTTGATGTCGACAATGACCTTTGTGGCCTATCTTAACGCCAAAGGTATGATCCAAATAATGGTGCAGAAGCTGTTCCCGCAGAAGGTTTCGGTGCGTTTGTTAATGATCCAAGTGGCCTTATTCGCGCTTATTCTCTCGGCTTTCTGTGATAACGTCACCGCGACCTTAGTATCTTTAGGCTTGTTAACGACCTTTAAACTCGAAAAACAAATGCGCCGTAGAATGGCGGTGTTGATTATTTTCGCCGTGAACTCTGGCGGTGTCGCCCTGATCACCGGTGACGTCACCACCCTGATGATCTTCTTAGGTGGCCACGTACACATCTCCGAACTGTTAATGCTGTTTATCCCATCTGCCGTGAGTGTGATTTTACTGGCGACCCTATTCTCGCTAAAAGCCGAAGGCGTGGTGTCCACTACCCCGATTAAGCACAGCTATCAAACCGTGGATCTGCTGATTGCCTTAGTGTTCTTCTGCACCATTCTGATGACCATGCTGCTGAATATCTTATTCGGCATTCCACCGGTACTGACCTTCTTAACTGGTCTGTCGATTATGTTTCTTATCGGTCACACCACCCGCAGTGATAAAGAAGAAATCAAGATCCTTGAATATATTCGCCAAGTAGAATACGACACCCTGTTGTTCTTCTTAGGGATTTTACTGCTGGTGGGTATGCTTAAAGAAATCGGCACCCTAGATATGCTGACCGAAGCCTACAGCCAGTTTAATCCAAACATCTCTAACTTCGTCACTGGTATAGGGTCGGCCCTTATCGATAACGTTCCATTGACTGCCGCGTTGCTTAAAGCAGAACCAGTCCTTAACACCCCTGAATGGTTAGGCTTAACCTACAGTGTGGGCGTCGGTGGTTCATTGTTAGTGATTGGTTCAGCTGCGGGTATCGTCGCCATGAGCAAAGTGAAAGAACTGACTTTCGTCAGCTACCTCAAATACGTCCCAGCCCTGTTCCTGTGTTACAGCGTTGGTTATGCTCTGACTTTATTCCTAGCTTACAACTTCTTCGCTTAATCCTTAGCGATAGACAATATTTTAAAGATAAGAAAGGCGCCCATCGGCGCCTTTTTTTGCTTGTAACTGAATAGCTTAAATCGCCGGTACTCTAAACTGCGTGCCTTGGATTTCGAGCACTACATCCCGAGGGCGGATCGAAATAATCTTTAATTTGCCCCCTATCTTATCGCCTTCCTGCAACTCGGCGCCGTCGACATTCAACCAACGCTGACTCGCATCTGTCGAATAAACGTGGGCAACGATATTGAACTCAGGTACTTGGAGCTGCAATCCTGCCGGAAGCTGCCCATATTTAGGAATATCGTCGTTTTCGACTTTAGGAATGGGATCAAGCTTGGGTTCAGTCACAGGGGTCTTAGCCGCTTTGACATATTCCACATCCTTGAGCGCATCCTGAAAATTCGCGACTAACTCATCCTCTTTACGACTTTGCGTCGTTTCTAAGCCCACATCTGCCGCCGCGGCATTCACTTGCTCACGCAGAGCCTCGAGTGTCGCTAAGCCCTGACGATTGGCATTCGCACCTAACATAATAGGCTCTGACTCGGCCGTCTCCTGTGGAGCGAGCTGCTCGTCAGAGGATTGCTGCGCGCGGCTGGTTTCATCTAAATCGGCAGACGTCGCAAGATAGTCATCGTAGCTAGGATCCGCACTCGCAGAAGCGGATGCCGTGGCCGCCGGAGTCGAACTCATGTTGGGGTTCTGATAAGACTGCACGTTTGCAGGCGCCTCATTTAATACCTGCTCCCTCGGCAATGCCACTTTACCCGCTAATCGAAATCCTGACGTTTCTGCTGAAGTTTGTTCTGATACACCTGTTTGCAACGCAGCGCTAGTAACTGCACCTGCTGAGGCGCGAGATGGCTGCACAGTTGAGGCTGTCTGTGGCGTGTATTCAGCCTTTCTATCAGCCATGCTTGGATTGATAGTGTTAGGCGCCGCATTTACTATCGACATCGCATTTTGCTGTTGCCAATTCGCCACGCCCCACGCCACCCCCACCCCAAGCGCCACCGCGACGGCGAGTAAGGATAATTTTGCCACAGGGAATGCAGATTTACGCGCCGTAGGATAACTTGCCCTCGGCGTTAATACCGCATCGGGTAAGGGGGAAGTTTGTTGCTGCTTATTACGGGTTACCGCATCGAGTAAAATGGACATTAACTCTGCGCTCCATTATCGGTTAGGCGCGGTCCCTGATCACTTAAATACAAATTCAGTCTCACTAAGGTTTGATTGCCAGCAATACCGTCGGCCTTCAAACCATGTTGGCTTTGGAAAGCTTTGAGATCGTTCTCTAATTTCAGATCGAATTGAGATACCCGACGTGAAGGTCGGTTAGCAACATGGGCAAGGGCGTTTTCAAGCCATTGTAATTGCCCTGGACTCGACTTCTGGCTGATTTCCAGCATCGGTAAATTGGGTGCTTGCCAAAGAATTTCGAAGGTGCCGCTAAAATGTTGATTGAACCAAGCCCTATCGACCCAAAGCTGCTGCTCGCCCAACTGCATTAATAGTTGGTCACCATCAACCGCAATCACAGCGCCATAAAAATCTTGTTGGTTATCATCCACTAAATACACCACCGCAGGATAATTAAGCCGTGTGAGCGACATCCAATTGCCCTGCTGTTGATAGCAGGAAAGTCCTTGCTCCAGCGCGGACTGGCACGCCGTTAAGCCCTTAAATGGCACCTTACCCCACACATTAAAGAGACCCGCAAAGGCGGTATCGATACTGCGACTTTGTTTGATGGCCTCCTGTAACACCCGCAAACTCAGATCCGGTGTAACAGTCGTTTGAGGCTGATTGACAATGGGGGCGGTATTATTCGCAACAGCATCACTCGGCTTGACGGTATTTTCTGGGGGCGGTGTTTGAGTTGCTTGACTCGCTTGTACCACTGGCACAGTTGCCACATTAGCAACCGCTGGACTCTCGGTAAATAACCAATAGGACACGCCGAAAGCCACAACCAATGCCGCCGCAATAGTGCTCGGCCACA
>NZ_JBKEDJ010000104.1:0-8399 GCF_047975355.1 Shewanella sp.
AGTCGAGAAGGCAATGGTTAAGCGCCCGGTCGGATTACCTTGGTCGCTGAACTGTAACTCTCTTGTTTGTAGGTCGCTTGCGGCAACGGCCTCGGTTTGTTTGTCTTCGGCGAGCAATTTACCCCGATGATCCACAACGGTGATTTGATAGATTTGCTCAGACTTTAACATGACAGACAACACGGCACGGATCTGCTCGTAGTCGTAGGTAAAAATCGGCTGCGCCATGGTGACTTGAAGATTAGCAACGGTATTGTCTTCAAAGGCCATTTCGTTGCTGGTCAAGGTATCGCTCGCCAACCAATAGGACACCCCAAATAGCACGCTGACTATCATAAATATCGCAGCTGCTAACCCAATTTGTACTTTTAAGGCTAATGTTTTCATTATTTTGCACCTTGCATACTAAATAGATCTAACCACAACTCTTGGCGTTCAATGGGGGTTAAGGGACTTAAATCTGGCGTATCGAGACGAATAATGACGCGCTGCTCGAACTGGGCATCACGGTAGAGCTTGTCTATTTTAAGCTCGCGATTAAACATCTCATCGAAGCTGCCGTCGCTTATCATATTTTCGAGCCCCGCTAAGATTGCCGCCGCTAACTCGGGACGTTTGGGGGACACAAAAAAATATGCTGGCGAGCGATATTGCAGCAGGATATGAGTATCGATTTTCAGCGCGGGATCGGGGTGGCTTGCGAGTTCATCGCCAATTTCCTGTGCGCCGAGGGCGAGGTAATCGAATCGGCCACCCTCTAACATCGGATAGAGATTGGTGTATTGATAGCTAGTCACGACAGGCAAACCATTAGCTTCGAGGATGCTAGCATCGGGCCAATAGCGGTTTTGTCCCGCTTTTAATTGCTTAAAATCTGCCAGCGTTTTTACATTAGCAAATCTGGTCTCATCCGTTTTGCGGATAATTAACAGGCGGTTACCAAGCAATCCCTTAAACAAGGGGATACGAACTGGGAGCACGGTTTCCTCAAGCTCCTTAGAAGTCATGCTCCAAAAAACATCGACTGTACCGGCCAGCGCTTCTTCGACCTTACGTTTCTGGTTCATCTGCGTCGACATTTGCTCGACCTGATAGGACTGACCAGTGCGGCGCAGCGCCTCTTTGAGGAGATTAAACTGCCATTGCTGTTGGATGGTGGTCACGATCTTGATGGGAGCGGGATTGTTTGTCGAAGAAATGCCAGCCGCATAGGCGGCATTTGCAAGCGTAAACGACGCGGACGCCACTGCGGCTATCGCAGTGAAACTAAAAGCACAAACCATAGCGCTCGCCCAAAGTCCAAAGATGGGCATCAACAAACGCTTAGCAAAAGTAGTTACTACGCTGCCAAGCGGTGTAGCAATATGAATAACCATGAATCGCAGCCTCTTTTTATGACTGGAATATCCAGCGAGTTTTATTTTTTAATGCCGCTAACTTGTCTGCTTATCCTAAGCAAGGTCGCTCTACCTAAAAAAATGGCTGGGCACTGCTTACAGTACCCAGCCAACGCTAGTTTCTGGGGAGAGACTATCAAAATATTAAAGACAAACGTATCGCCGCCCGACCAGCAATACTTCTGCCAAGTACATGAATAAGGAGACCTCATCCTCTTCATGCAGACCTTACTAAACAACGAATCACACAAGCAGATGACAGCGTTGTCATTCATTAAATTACACAAGAAAGAACAGGTTTTCTACATTTTTTTGACATTTGTCGATATTTTTTTAGAAAAAACACCTTTAACCATTAAATATCAATAGATTATGTTTTAACTTTTTATTTCCACACCAGTGTGACAACGCTGTCTTTGACTGATAACATGCATGCAACAACTCACCTATCCCACTCAATAACTCAAAATGCTGCCATATGGCCTTATCTTCAAACGTAGAAATATTAACCTCAGCCAATATTATCGACCGATAGCAATAGTCATTGTGCTATTGAGTGCATGGCTATGTTGGTTAGTCCAATTTCATCAACCCGTTGAGTTAATAAAACAATACGGTCAGTTTCTGTTTTTGGGGATAACAGGAGCCATCTTTGCAAATGCCACAGGAGCGGGAGGCGGAGTGATCTTTATTCCGGTGTTCTCTAGTTTAAATTTCAGTGAAGTTCAGAGTGTCTCCACGTCATTTATGATCCAATGTTTTGGTATGACGGCAGGGGCGATTTCATGGTCAGGCTACTATCGACGACACCATTACCATGACAAAACCTGGTCAGGCTTTATTCCGAGCATTTTATTAGCCGCGACCTGCTCAGTACTTGGCCTTTGGAGCAGTCAGTTATGGCAATTAAACTCCCCTTCCTCACTACATACTAGCTTTAGCCTTTTCTCTATCATATTAGGGATAGCGATCATTATCAGCAGCCAGCGACGTACTCTTCAAAGCCATCGCCTCAACGCCCTAGACTATTTTTGGCTAGCATTAATTGGCTATTTTGGCGGGATCATCACCGCCTGGTTATCGGTTGGCGTGGGCGAACTGCTAGTGATCTATCTGATGTTACGGGGAGTTTGTGCCAAGATGGCCGTTGCCATCGGAGTGGTGGTATCGGCGATTACCGTCTGGTCGGCAAGCTCAATACATGTGTTTTCGAGCGACACTCATGCCCTATTCGAGCTGGTACTATTTGCAGGCCCTGGCGCAATTATCGGCGGTTTGTTAGCGCGAAAATTGGCGCTATTTCTCCCAGTCAAAACCTTAAAGCTGTTTTTCTCGAGTTGGATTATTTTGACTGGGGGTGTCATGCTCACAAACTAAAATAGAAAGCTCGCTATGTTATCTTTCCATCACTAAGTCAATTAAACTTAATGAACAAAGATGTGCATAAATCGCCGAATAGAAACCCCGTTTAGCAAAATCGAGCAAAGTCGCATCATCTAACTGCTGTAGTTTTGACTCATCAATGGTATAAATCCCATCAATATTCGTTTTCGTGCCATCGAGCGCCGTGACTGTGAGTGTTCTTGGTTGTAATAACTCATGTTCCAACAATACTTTGATAAAGTACTTCGTCATATCTTGATAACTAGCTTGTAAACCTGCGAGCTCTAGCTTCTTAGACAAATAGTCCGTTTTCTCACCCGTCTCGGTAAATAATCGGTGAGTTTCATTTTCAGCTACGGATGAGTTGTTAATATCGATGCCTAAGATAATCTTTTCTTCATCGACATGGCTCATCCCTAATGGATACAACTGTACTTGGATCGGTAAGTATCTGGATTGCCACTGCCCATTTTTTAGCAGCTTATTGGTATTAGGTTTTAGCGCGGTAATCGCTATCGAGACAAACTCGCCGGTTTGGTTATTCTTTGTAAATATGATAGGAAAGCTTGTTGCAGCCGACATAAACTCTTGAACTTGCAGAGGTAACATATGCACAGTTTCAAAGTAGCTGTAATCGACCTTATCACCAATAGCCAAGTTCTTATGGCTCGAGTCATTTAAAGGTACAAATTGTGTTTTCATTTTATTTTTCCTTTTTACCCATTAAATTTAAAACGATTAAATAGATTGCAAGCCATAGGTACAGATTTTATCGATCAACTCCCTATGCTCAGGTAAGCCATCTAGCATCTGACGTTTTACTTTCGACATTCTGTTCATATAAGCATTCAAATTGGCTTTTGCCACTAAACCAGTGTCATGCGGTTTAGTTGGATATTTCATACCATAAAGAACGTATAAATAATTGTCTAAGTTAAACACTTCGAACTTAGATGGAAAATCCTCAGCAATCGGACTAAAGGATTGCCATAACTCAAGCCGTTGCTTCAATCCTTCAGGGATAGTCTCTGCAGCCTGATTATCAAGCCAAAATGATGAGTCAGTTCTATCGGATAAACAGTAATGTAGTTTGGCAAATTCAACGACCCGATCCCATGCGTAGCCCACCGCATCATTAAACCGCTTTGCTAAGTAATCAACATCGTCTGCATGTGCAGGGAAACGTTCTGCTAAAAAACGCGCAGAGAAATCCGTTAATAAAATGGATGTCGCTTCAATCGGCTCTAAAAAGCCTTGGGCTAGCCCTAAAGCCACACAATTTTTTACCCAAAATTGTTGACGATGGCCCACTGTCATTGGAATTTTACGATGCGGGACATCAGCAAGTTTGCCACCGAGATAATGGTCAAACTTCCGCTCGGCCTCGGCCAGTTCCATATGAGCAGAGGAATATACAAATCCCGTTCCGCGGCGCTGGGTAAGTGCAATATCCCAAATCCACCCCGCTTGATGAGCCGTTGCTTGAGTATAAGGAGGGATGATGTCCGTAGGTTGCGTTGGGATTTGCGCGACTAACGCAGTATCAATAAACAGTTGATGCGCTTTACTGATAAATGGCACTTTTAATGCCTTAGCTAACAAAATAGATTCAAAACCACTGCAATCAATATAGAAATCGAAAGGCAAATTACCTTGATCAGTCTGTAAAAATTCAATAGCACCATCGCGGCCTAAACAAACATCTCGCACAGTCGTAAAAATGTGCTCAACGTTGAATTTCTCAATGGCATTTTTAGCCAGTAATTTGGCAAACTTTGCCGCATTCAGATGATAGGCATAGCCTAACACTCCGGCATATTCAGGTGTAGTGATCAGCTTTGGCGCTTTTGCGGCTTCACAAACAAGATGCTGGGGAGAAACATAATCAGCAAAATCGCCTTGTTTCTCGGCCAACCAAGCAGAAACAGTATCTATGCCTTGTAAATTAATGATATCAAATAGATGGTGATAGAAATTATCCTTACCATGTCGCGCTTTATCTAACCAATTTACAAATTTAATTGACTGCTTAAATGTCACATCGCATGAGCGAATAAACTCTGATTCACTGATCCCAAAACTCTGTAGTGATTTCCGAATTGACGGAACAGTACCTTCACCAACACCGATGATAGGAATATCAGGAGATTCAATCAGCGTGATGGATAGTTCAGAGCGCCCCTGCAACACTCGTCCTAAATGATTCGCCGCTAACCAACCTGAAGTCCCGCCCCCTATAATGGCTATTTTTCTGATTGTCATAACGCGCCTCTAAAATTGAGTAAGCTGAGTTTATTGTTGGTGTTTTTGATAATAAAAAGCCTAGCGATTGCTAGGCTTTTTCGTCACTGAATTGAATTAGAAACGCAGTGCTACACCAAGTTTGTAGCGAGCTTCACCATCGAAGCTCCACACAGGGTAGTTATCTTTAAACTCACTGATAACGCCTTCAGCATCAACAGGTGATACACCTTTCTGAATGCTATCTTCTTCAAGTAAGTTAACCACTTCAAATGTCACAGATAAGTAATCAGTTACATCGTAGTTAGCACTTAAATCAAGCGTGCCGTAAGCTTGGTGCTCGCGGTTACCATAGAAGCCTGGTAATTCACGCATCATGTACTCAGAACGCCAGTTATAAGCTACACGAGCAGAGAAATCATCGATTTCATAGTAACCCACTAAGTTAACAGTATGCTTAGAGGAGTCAGAGAACACACCTACACGGTCCGCATAGTTTTCAGCTGGAGATGAAGCATCAGCAAAGGTGTAGTTAGCTGAGTAACCAAAACCATTGTCAAATGAGTCTTGCAACTGCAACTCAATACCATCGATAGAGCCACCGTTAGCATTGTAGTTTTCACTGACGGTCCAGCAGTCGTAGATACCAGCGCCACAAGAGCTACTACCTTGAGCAACTAAGTTAGGATCATTAATACCAATCTGTTGGTTCAGCTTTTCTCTCGTCGAAATGAAAGAGCTAACATCTTTAATGAAGTAAGTAACAGCAAATAATCCTTCACCGCTGAAGTACCATTCTAAGCTCAGATCTGCCTGTGATGCTTTGAACGGCTGCAGATTCACACTACCAGTTACTTTCTTCTCGTTGCCTGGCGTACCGTCGTTAAAACCAGGTAACTTAGAGGTTGCAAACAGGTCGGCATAGTTAGGACGTGAAATAACCTGCGCTGCTGATGCTCTTAAAATTAAGTCACTATCCAAGTCAAACGCGATGTTCATGCTTGGTAAGACATCGTTATAGCTTGCCTTATCAGTGCTTAAACCATCGGCATAAGTACCCGTTTGGCTGAATGCATAATAGTCAGACTCGACATCAGTAGAGATATATCTTAAACCGAAGTTACCACGCACACCTTCACCAGCGAAAGTTGCCATAGTGTACAGGGCTAAGTTTTTCTCTTGCAGCGTACCGTAACCAGACTTATCTAAAGTAAAGCCATCAATAGCGCCATAAGCATCTCTGATCATATTGTCAAAAATTGGCTTAGGTAAGGTAAAACCAGCGCCAGATGACATAGTGCCAGAGTAATATTCAGAGGCATCTTTTGCGACGATATTAGATGATTGTGCAGCTTCGGTCGTTTGAGTTACATCGTGGTCTGCATAGCTAATACCTGATTTAATAGAGGTAATAACGCCAAACTCAACCGGAACTGTAATATCGAAGGTCGCAAATGATTCTTCGTCTGTGTTAGGTTGTTTTTTCAGTGCCCAACCAGCAGTTTCCAATTGACCGTTGAAGTCACCCGCATCAAATGAGTTGTTTGCAATGTTGATGTCAATCACATCACCAGTTGCATCGTAAGTCCCGGCGAAATCTTCTGGTTTACCAATTGATTGACCGTAGTTAGAAGTAAGATCGGTACCACCTTCAGCTTTAGTTTTACCGATACGGCCTTCTAACTTATAGTTTTCAGCCTGATAAGCGAAATCTAAATCCACAGTGTCTGATGACATACTTGCTTTACGAGCCCATGTTTGTGCCCAAGCAAATCCGCCTTTATCTGTGTGTTCAACTAATGTACATACGCCTGCGGCATTTTTCTTAAGACAAGTATTCTCACCTTGCTGGGTTGGGAATAAGAAAATTGACGTGTTAGCGTTGTTAGCATCGAGCTGTAAGCTCATAAAATTCAGACCGAATTCGAGGTTATCGGTTGGTCTGTATTGGAATGCGGCATTTAAAGCTGTGCGCTCACGGTCTTGCTGGAAAGTTGTAGGAACAATTTCCCCCCAACCTAACAGAGTTTCAATACCGTTACGTTGATATTGTGTTTGATCCAGAGAACCTGCCACTAGGAAACCAAACTTCTCATCTTCCGTTTTCCAGCTGTACAAACCTGAAGTTTGTGGATCAATTTCTTCTGAAACGGTTCCGTAGTCCCCTTTCGCACTCAGGAAGACTGAGTTGGCTTCCAAATCTAATGGTTTACGAGTTTTAACAATTACAGTACCGCCAATACCACCTTCAGCGATATCAGCTTGAGATGATTTGTAAACTTGAATACCACCAACCATTTCTGGAGGCAGTAAGCTGTAGTTAAAGCTACGGTCGATAGCTTGTTGGTCAAACCAACCCGTTGAAGCGACGGAATGGCCGTTCAGTAATGTGCTAGTTAATTGGCTAGAAGCACCACGAATAGAGACTTGTTGTCCTTGACCAAACTGACGGTTTACTGCAACACCTGGAATACGACCTAAGGACTCACCAACGTCACCATCAGGGAATTTACCAATATCTTCAGCAGTCACAGCATCAACGACAGAGTCAGAAAAACGCTTGTCGTTAACAGAAGCTTTCATCGAAGCTCTCATACCACGAACTTCAATTTTTTCAATATTTTCAGCAGCGGCAGTGGTTTCAGCTTCTGCAGCAACAGCTCCGATTGAAACAGCGCTGCCGAGCAGGATAGCAATGTTTGTAGCTAGTACACTTTTCTTAAAGGATGATGGTCGCATCTCGTTTCCCTTCCATAACTTTATTATCGTTTTAGTATTCATAACCATTCCGATGGAATGACAACGCTGTCATGTCTAGTGCAAACATTACACAATAATTAACAGCCTTGCCACAACAAAATAACTCTGGACGAAAAAAAATGTCATAAAGCTAGGTTGAGAGAAGAGAAATCACAATATATTCAAACAAAAATAAACACTTAAATATTTTGATGTAAAATTACAACTTATAACCGAGTGTTAACAGTTGAAAAATGCCTCAGTTTGTAACAATTCAGCATTGCTATACGCGGTAAATGCTCGCACTATAAGAAGCATAATAAAAAGTAAGCTGACAACGCTGTCGGCTTGTAAATTGCGCCTAAAGGATTTAGGTTCATCAATTAGCTAGCCCTTCGCACATTTGAATAAAGAGTTTGTAGATCAATGAAAGTCACTATCAACGACGTCGCTAAATATGCCGGAGTGTCAATCAAGACAGTTTCCCGCGTAACCAATAACGAACCCTCGGTAAAACAAGCCACGGTTGATAAAGTGAACGAGGCCATTAAGGCATTAAACTACCAGCCCAATCTCGCAGCCAGAAACCTTGCTGGCACAAAATCCTATGCCATTGGTTTTATTTATGATAATCCCAAC
>NZ_JBKEDJ010000057.1:0-2296 GCF_047975355.1 Shewanella sp.
CGCCGACGGCGCGAAAGGCGATTTCCCGCAGGCGACCAATTTCGCGCATGATGGGGTTGCTGTCCTGATGTTGATACAAATAAATCAGCTTGTTATCTTGGGTTTCGCCGAGGAGTTCACATTGTTGCAGCGCGGCCTGTAGCTCTCGGCGCGACTCAGGGTGGGCGATGGCGCTTTGGGTGATAAACAGTGGGTCTTTATCTTTACCGATGCGATACAGATGATTTTTAAGCAGTTTTATCTTGGTTTTTAGCGGAAAGTCCATCGAGCGCACGGCTTCATTCGGGATAAGCTCGCCGATGCGGATCGGCATATTGCGTTTGGCCTGTTTAAACATCTCCTTAACCAGTAGCAGTGTGGCTAAGGGTTTGTAAATCATCGAGGCCCCGTAGAAGGTGGCGGAGTTTTTGGCATCCAAAAAGATTGGCAGCAGCGGTGCATTACAGGAAATCGCCATCTTTAAAAAGCCTGAGTGCCACTGGGTATCGCGCACGCCGCTCGGGCGCAGGCGAGAGACTTCCCCCGACGGGAAAATCAGCACCGCGCCTTCATTGCGTAGATGCTGATGGATTTTTTCGAGGTGCTGTTTCGGTGTGCCGCCCGTCATATTGCGTACTGGCAGCAGGATAGAATGCAAAGGCTCGAGTGCCATCAGGAGCTCGTTCGCTACAACCTTGATATCGGGGCGAATTTCGCTGACCAGTTTAATCAGGGCAAGCGCATCGAGGGAGCCAATCGGATGATTGGCGAAGATCACCACGCGCCCCTCACAGGGAATGTTTTCGACCTCGTTGGCGGGCACGGTAAAACTAAAATCGAAGCTGGCGAGCACTTGCTCGACAAAATCGACCCCTTGGAGATAGGCAAACTGATTGGCTATCTCGTTACATTGTTTTTCATTCAACAGGTAACGCAGCATGGCCTTAGTCGGCTTGGCTAACCAAGGTTTATCCTTGAGGGCGGGCAGGTTTTGCTCCACCACATTATCGACGGTAAAGATCATCGAACTGGCTTTTAAGGCGGGCAGTGGCATGGCTGCGTCCTGCGTTAATGCGTTGGCGCTTAATGTGTTAGGGCTTAATGAATCAGCGTTTGGGGTATGAGGAGTTAATGGGTTCATGATTAGGCGACATCCCTTGGTTGGATTTCTGCTTGTTTGGGGCTGTGTGTGGCCGTTTGTGGAATAGGTTTTGGGGCGTTAACAGGTGCTTTGGGCGGCGTTTGCGCCAGCACAATACTGCTCAGAATATCGAGGTTTACGCTTTGCTCGTTCCAGCGGCAGAGCTGTAGTTCCCCGTTTAAGGTTTCGGTGATCAGGCTGCAGTTTTCGACCCAGTCGCCATCATTGGCATAGATTATCTGGCGCTTATCCGGCGTGCTGTATTGGTTATCTCGAGCGTGAACCGATAACTCTGGTTGGTGGATATGGCCGCAGATGACGCCATCTACATCATAGTGCTGGGCATAATTCACTACGGCCTGGCGAAAACGGGCGATAGCCGTCTGCGCCTTGCCCACGCGGGATTTGATATAGCTGGCGAGAGACCAGTACGGGTAGCCTAAACGCTCACGCAGGCGATGGAGATTGCGGTTGAGGAATAGCAACAAGTCGTAGAGATGATCCCCCAAGATGGCGTAGAAGCGGCCAACGCAAACATCGGCATCGAACTGATCGCCATGCAGCATTAACAGTTTGTGGCCGCCAATACCTTGATGAATATGTTGGCGAGCAATTTTGATATTCAGCAGCGTCAGTTCGGCATAGGGCTTGATGAGCTCATCATGGTTACCCGGCAGATACATCACCTGAGTGCCGTTTTGTGCCAGTTCAATCAGCTTTTGCAATACCTTATTGTGGCTCTCGGGCCAGTGCAGGCGGCGTTTGAGCGCCCATAAATCCACAATATCGCCGACCAGATACAAGTGCTGACAACGCACGGTATTTAATAGGCTTAACAGATAGTCGGCTTTGCAATCCTTACAACCTAGATGGATATCCGATAGCCAGAGGGCGTTAACTGTGATGGTTTGGCAATTTGCGGCGTTGCTGGCGTTGGCTATATGTGGGGTTGAGAAGGAAGTGTCGTAAACACTGGATGGAGCATTGTCGGAAGAGTTGGAAGGAGTGTTACGGGAAGAGTTGCGGGGAGTCTTGAGTGCGTCGATAAGCGTGCGATCAAGTCCCCTGTAATTAGCTCCAGTCATCTCATATTCACCCTATGCGGCTGTTGACTGCCTTAGAGATTAGTGACGGGCTTTGACTGAATGATGAAGCTTAAGTGACA
Source organism: Shewanella sp. (assembly GCF_047975355.1). Lineage (GTDB taxonomy): Bacteria > Pseudomonadota > Gammaproteobacteria > Enterobacterales > Shewanellaceae > Shewanella. The sequence continues at coordinate 2,286 of NZ_JBKEDJ010000057.1, forward strand.
TGCAGATGACA